>NZ_JBFRFT010000026.1:0-44180 GCF_052114965.1 Microvirga sp. 2TAF3
ATCCGGCTGACGTATTGACCGCGTATAGCTCAATATTTGTGATCTTCTCGGTGAGATCCTAAGGCGTCGCATGAAGCTATTTAGTGCCGCCCTATACCAGATAGGTCATTCGACGGTCCGCTTAAGGTCGGGAGAAAGGGGGAGCTTACGGGCGGGACGCGACCGTGGATGGAGAAGGTCTTCATCAGTGCGTACTATTGGAATGGACCGGTCAAGCCTCAGGCGAGCCGAGTCCTAGGCTCCTCGCACGATCGAGCTGTGCCTTCACGGAGGAAGCTGACCACTTGCGCCCGCCACGCGGCGTCCGCTCCCGCATCGCCTCGAGCTGAACTCCGATGTCTCGTAACGAGAGAGTAGGGTCGGCTATGGCGATAGCGGCAATCAGCGTCATAAGGCGATCATCTGGGGAGCGGCGAGGGGAGCGCTTGAGCAAGACAGGATCTGACATGCGTTGTGCGACCAACACTCTAACTGCCCGACGCAGTCGCTCGACCGTCCAAGACTGCCCTCTACTATTGAGGATGTGGACGACGTCCTCCCAACTATGCCCGGGACGCATTCGGCGGACTGTCGGCAGCCAGGTCTCAGCCGAGCTGATCAGTTGGTCGACATAGGTTTTCTCGCGGGCCAATGAGATCCTGCGCAGCGCTTCAGGTCGACGTTCCCGCACACCTGGATTACCCAATTGCTTGCCACGAGCCTTCGCCGCTTCGAGGCCCGCCTTGGTGCGTTCCGAGACGAGCGCTCGCTCCAGCTGCGCAACGGCGCCTAAAACCTGTAGTGAGAACATGCCCTGGGGCGTCGATGTATCGATCGGATCTCTCAGGCTGCGGAAATGCGCTCCTTTCTGCTTCAGGTCCTCAATGACTTCCAAGAGGTGGCTGACTGATCGAGCAAGACGATCCAGCCGGACCACCACCAGCACCTCACCGGGACGGATTTCCCGCAGGACCCGGGCGAGAACAGGACGGGCGCGAGACGCACCAGAGCCGTGCTCCTGGTGGACGATCGCACAGCCGGCGGCCTGCAACTCGTCAATCTGCGCCGTTGTCGTCTGATCTTCAGTTGAGACGCGGGCATAGCCGATCAGGCGTTTGAGAGGGGGAGGGGACCGCACGTCAGTAACCGGAAACAGCAAAAACCCGTGAAGGCATGTGGGATCGTGCCCCTGAAGAGGCACGCCACAAATTTCAAAAATACCTCGAGCACTTGATGTCGCATGATGGGATCTAAATCGGGATCCTACATGATCTGATATACTTCGCCGGTGCTCACATCACGATAAAAATCAACGGACGTGCCGTTCCAGTGATAGTCGAGATGCCGACCTTGAACAGGATTGGCCGCGCAGTCCGGATACATGAGACCGACGCATTCGCCGCCAGGGCGGCGAATGCTCGGATAGACGATGCCATCCGCCCCAACGGCACGAAGATGCAAGCCCAGCGCTTGGCTTCCCGAGTAGTCATCCGGGTGGAGAAAGCCCTGTAAGTCAGTTTCAATGCCTCTGAGATCATGCAGTCGTGCCGTGACATCAAGCACGATTTCTCGAAACTGAGATGTCCAACCGGCAGGCTCATTTGTGCGCGCCATGAAGCGGGCATGATGATGGATCGTCTCGAACAGGGCGACCTCGAAGGAATATCCGGCGTACAGGACGCCGAATGTGCCATCACTGAATCGGCTCGGCCGGTCTTTGCTCACATGGGTGAACGGCGCCATAAGATAAGTTGCTCCTGGACCGGCGGCACGCCGCCCTTCGGGCACCAAATCCAGATTGCCAATGGTTTCCATCAGGCGGGGATTGGTCTTCTGTTCTGCAGAAATCAGGAGCGGCCAATCGGCCGGGTCCGCGATATCCTCGAAGAGATCAATCGGCGGGAACAGGCTCCGAATGATCCTGACGGCCCTCTGCCAACTAACATCACTTGCGGGAATCGATTCGATGTCGATCACCAGGATCCCCGCTCTGCATCCAGATAGCGGCGGACTCGCATCAGGTCGGTCAGCTCGCCAGCCAGCATCACGTCAAGTGCCGACCGGCTAGCAAACGCCGCGTTGGGGGCCTTAATCCAGGCATATCCGCGCTGCGGCTCACGGAAGATCAGGCGAAGGGCCTTATGGATGCCCATCAGATTGGAGAGCCGAGCCTTCCCGTCGCGATCGATGCGGCCGAGGTCGCCGGCCTTCCATCTCCGATACGTCCGGACGGGAAGATCGAGCAGGATGGCGGCTTGGTCGTCGGTAAGATCCCACAGGCGAAACAGATTGAGCGCCGCGCGAAACATCGCAGCTGCCTCATCATCTGTGATGGGTGCCGGCACAAAGTCCCGAGGGGTGGTGTCGACGCGTAACAATGCAGCCATTGTTTTTTTCTCCCATATGGCATTAATACTAAATTTAATGCCATATGGCAACATATCTACTTGCCGTTGGTTCGATCAGCAAACTGCCGTCTCGAGCGCTCCCTTTGAGTACAACCCGTTAGTCCAGACCTAGATGTGTCGCCATTGGCAATGCGTCCGCGGCAGGACTTGACGGTCGGGGCTCAGCCTTTCCCTGAACCCTGACAGTCTTATCGGCTTCGGATAACAAGAGGGCATGACCAGAGGAGCGCCTAAGAAGAATGTCCTTTCCAAGTCCTCTGTGGCATGGCGCCACAAGCCCACTTGTGGCGCCATGCCACAGAAGTTATATTTCAGTATAACTCAAAAGGAGGCCCCCATGGCAGTCGCACGCCTGCGGAAAGTCGGCGGATCAACGATGGTCGCCATTCCCCCCGCTCTGCTCGAAGAGGCCCATCTCAGCCCGGAAGGGTCGGTGGACTTGTCTGTGGAGGATGGCCGAATCGTCATGATGCCGGCTCGGAAGAAATATACGTTGGCGGAGCTGCTGGACCAATGCGATCCCGCCGCCTCGCTCTCGCAAGACGAGAGGGAGTGGCTCGATGCGCCTTCGGCCGGCATGGAGCGTGACCACTGGCCTGAGGAACCCGCGTAATGGATCGCGGGGAAATCTGGCACGTTGATCTCGACCCGACAAAGGGCCATGAGCAACGGGGCAAGCGGTTCGTTTTCATCGTGTCGCCTGCTGCCTTCAATCGGCTCGGGATGCCGGTTGTCCTGCCCGTGACGACGGTCGGCAACGTCGCTCGGAACACTGGCTTTGCCGTATCGCTCATGGGCGCGGGAACGACAACGACAGGTGTCGTCCAATGCGATCAGCCCCGCACAATCGACATGCGGGCTCGCAACGGCAAGCGCGTCGAAGCGGCCCCGAACTATATCACGGACGAAGTCATGGCGAAGCTCATCACAATCTTCGAATAAAGGCCTTCCAGCTTTCCAGCAGGCTGGAAAGGCTGCGCGCTCGAACAAGACGCTTCCGTGACCTACATCTCGGAGAAAGACCCGGGAATTCCCGCTCCAGAGAGCGGTTCATCCAATCTTGCTACCGTTCAGGTCGTGAAGAATCGCCGGCATGCGATGCGGCCGGCCCCATAGAGGGAGCAGGCTGCCCTCCTGCTTCTATATCACCAACTTCTCAAAGGGAGGAAGGGTTACAGGCGAGCGCCTAATGTCGTTTCCGTCCCTTTGTACAAATCTATACGTCATGAGTAAACGATCGTTTGAAAACGATCGGTCAGAAATGTTGTTTACCAGCCGAAGAGGGCAGGACTTCCCTCGGGCCTGCTGAATGGCTTAAAACAAAGACTTCTAAGTCCCACTGGCTGCTCGTAGGCTTCCATGAGCGCTAGTGATGAGAACTTAGATGTAGCGGCTCGCGATACCGCCAGGCAGAACGGCTCAAATCCGTCTGCCAGACCGTAGCTAGTCGTGTTTTAACTTCCACTGTTCCTATTTTATCGTGTTGTTTCAACAATTTAGCATTTATGCGAAAGCTTAGCTTTTTGGAGGGGTCGGATCGTAAAACCTCAAGTGAGAGAAGCCTCACTCGCAGAAACCTCGCGCTGCCACTATCGACTTCGGCTCTGTTGCATTAACTCCATGAGGCACAATCCGTAGCGTGCTCGCTCGGATCACCGGATACTACATCCTGTGGCTTAACAGGTTAATGCAACAGAGCCGGCTAGCATGGGGGCTCCTCCTCTTCAGGATCTGCGAGTTAGTTCGCCCCTCGAAGCCTATGGGATTTATCCCCCTATTGCCGCCCAGAAAGCAGTCTCGTCTTTGGTCAGTTGGCCCCAATACTCCGTGACGGTTTTCACGCTTTCATCGTCGCCAACCCGGATCTCATTCGAGATCGCATGAAGGTCTTTGCGCTTCGCCCTGAGCCGCTCTGCCTCGGCTGGATGAGCAGCCTCAATCTCGTAAATCCGAGCAGAAAGCAGGGCTCGGGCGCGGTTCAAAATCTCGATAGCGGTCTCGGCCTCAATGACCTGGTCGTAGGTCCAGTGATAGGGCTCCACGGTCTCTCCTTCTTCAGTCTCCGCTTCTGGAAATTGCTCGCTGTCTCAGGTGCCGGATCAGCAATTCATTCGCTTCGTTGCCGCTGATGATGGCATCCCTATAGAGCGCCAGAATGATCTGCTCTGTCTCATCTCGAGGTGTCGGGTTGTCTCTGACCAGACTGGAGGCCAGCCTGGAGGCTATGTGGGAAAATTCATCGGCAGCCATGTGGACATGAACGACCCTATGATGCTCGGCCAAAGCTGCCACATAGGGAGCTATCTTCAGGGGCAGAGTCGATAAGTCGAGCTTTCCAAACTTGCCCTCAAAAGTCGCCCGCCAAGCATCTTCAGTGAGCACCCCGGCAGTCTCAGCGACGTCGAGTTCATCAACCTTTACCCAGGGTCCTTCCGGCGTCAGAACAGCGAACGCCTCATGTGGCCACCCTGGCGTCAACACCGCGGGCCGCCAGTCCCAATTCACCAAAGTGAGAACTGATGGCGCCCTGCTCATGAAGGCCCTCCCATGCTGCGCATGAAGGCATGGACGATCCGCCGCCGCTTCGCCTCATCGTCCCAAAGCCAGGGGCGCTTGCGCTCGTAATCCTCGATGTCACTAATGAGCCAAACAGGGGTTTTGCCCTTGTTTATTTCGGTGACCGGTTGAGGGAAGTTTTTGTCCAACCGGATGAGTTTCCGAACCCCCTGCGGGGTATAGACCCAGCGATCCACGAGGTCATTCAAACCACAGACAG
Source organism: Microvirga sp. 2TAF3 (assembly GCF_052114965.1). Lineage (NCBI taxonomy): Bacteria > Pseudomonadati > Pseudomonadota > Alphaproteobacteria > Hyphomicrobiales > Methylobacteriaceae > Microvirga > Microvirga sp. 2TAF3. Next base: position 5,164 of record NZ_JBFRFT010000026.1, read on the forward strand.
ATGGGAAATTCGGCACCATAGTTATATAGTATCATCAGCGTTTCTATAAGGAAACGTATAAGTGCGCCCTCGAAAGTTTCTCGGGATGAAGACCGGAGCCATAGGAGACCCTGATGGTGCATCCAGACGACGTTCACTTGCTCCACGATTGGGCCATGTATGGACCCCGAAATGAGGAGATCGCCAAGCTGGTTGAGGCCCTGGCCAAGAGGGGCATTCGGGTCGAGACCATTGAGGCTCAGATAGAGGCCTTCTTAAGGGAAAAGCTCCGTGAGTTAGAGCAGGCATGAGAGGGCTATTACCGCTCATGTGAGGGTATCAAAACAGCCCGATTGAATGAGGCTAGAGCTCAGATGTTTGAGAATCTGGCGCTGTGGGCGGCCCCAGGCTCTTCCCTATCCCTCGGATAGCCCTTGCGACGGTTTGGCTGGGTGCTGCTCTCACCCTTTTTAGAGACTCTTTCATCCGTGGGGCTCACTTTTCTGAACACCCCCTTCGCGCGGTCCGTGCTTCAGCCAGGCGAGCCATTCTCGCGAAATCACACGCACCAGATTGGTTAGATTGCGCCGGCCTGGACGCCGGCGGGCATCGTCAAGTTAACGAGCTAAGGTCGCGACCCCCCGCACGACATGGGCGCATCAGAAGCCGGCCGCGAGGCCAGTCGCCTCAGCCCAGATCTTAATGGCTTGGGCCCGGGACTGACGATGAGCGGCGGCATTGGTGTTAGCGGGACGACGGAAGAGGTTTGCCACCGGGTCATGAACGGAGAGAAAGCGCTGGGCCTGCCCGGCTGATTTGAACCGCTTCATGATCCGCTCGCGTCGTCGGGTCGGCTGATGGCTGTTCTCTGCGTGATTGTTCAAGCCTTTATGCTGTCGGTGTTCAACACCGGGCATGACAACCTTCTTTGCGGCAGCGTAGCTGGCCAGCTTATCGGTGATCATCACCCGAGGAGCAGCACCCTGCTTCTTGAGCAATTTCCGCAACAGGCGCTTGGCGGCCTTTGCATTGCGGCGGCTCTGAACCAGGATATCGAGCACGACCCCGTGCTGATCGACGGCGCGCCAAAGCCAGTGCTTCCGGCCGGCAATGCTGATGACAACCTCGTCGAAGTGCCACTTGTCTCCGGGTGCCGGAAGACGCCGCCGGATCTGGTTGGCGATGGCCTGACCGAACTTGAGCGCCCACTGCCGCACCGTCTCATGACTGACCTCAATCCCGCGGGCCGCCAGCATCTCCTCCACCATGCGCAGGCTGAGCGGAAACCGAAAGTACAGCCAGACGGCATGGCTGATCACCTCAGCCGGAAAGCGGTGGCGGGCATAGCGACGATGGCGGGTCGGTTTCATGCCCTCGCTTATGCCCGCATCCAGTCACCGTCGCGTTAATCTGACGGTGCCCCTTGACGCATGTGCACCCTCTAAAAGAATAGTTTCCTGCAGACTTTGTAGGCAATAAGAAGTTGTAATGACCTCGAAATATGCACGTTCCGATACGTTATCTGCCTCTGCGCCGCAGCTGTCGTTGACCGCGACGCTCACAGTGCGAGCCGACAACCTGCCGAGTGCAGTCCTCACAGGCGGCGCGGGTGATGATATGCTCCAGCTGGTGGATGGCGGCACCTTCGATCTAACCCTGCCGACAATCTTCACCGGCATCGAGACCATCCGTGGCTCGGATCAGCACGATACGATCATCCTCGATCAGGAGCGATTTACCGGGGTCACGACCTTCGACGGCGGCGACAGACCCGAAACCCATTGGGATGAGCTGGTGCTTCGCGGCGACGTGTTCGACTTCAGTGCCAAGACGCTGATCGGCGTCGACCGGCTCTCCCTGCAGACGGACAATTCCGTCCTTATCGCTCCCGACCTAAAAACGGCCATGCTGGCCTCGGGGCTCGTCAGCCAGAACGACAGGTTGGAGGCAACCAGCGTCACCTTCACGGCCGCTCAGTTGAAGGCTTTGCACAAGCAGGGCATCGACACAATCGTGGACGCGGCCGGCATGCATGTGAACACGGCGCCGCTGATGGAAGCTCTGAACGGGGACCGCATCGAGACCTCGGTCAACCAGACGGTGTTCATCGATGCCGGACGCAACGCCATTATCTCCGATGACGACGGGACTTATGCCTTGCTCAGCGTGGCGGCGCCGCGCGGTCTCGATGCGCCGGGCCGCCTCGGCATCGACACGTCGGGAACCGTCACCCTCGATGGGGGCTATGCGGCCGGCAGCCTTGTCATGGTCGGCGGGATCGAGGTCGGCATGCTGTGGGAGGCGGGCGATGCCAGCCTCAGCATCGCTTTCAACAATGTCAACGCTATATCTGCGCGGGTGCAGGAGCTCATTCGGGCAGTGACCTTCACGACGGCCGGCACGCCCCCGGAGACGAGCACGCAACAGCCGGTGACGGTGACGCTCACCGATGAGGGCGGGCGCCGATCCGCCGCGACCGTGACCATCGTACAGGATGTCAAGATCGAGCCGCCGCATCTGGACTTGAGCCATGCCAGCGTGCCGGAACTGGCCCGCGGCGGCACGCTCGTCGGCCTGCTGACGGCGAAGGTTTTCGGGGCCGGCGATACCTTCACCTACAAGCTTGTTGACGATGCCGGAGATCGCTTTGTCATCGACGGTGACAAGCTCTTGGTCGCTAATGGAGCCAAGCTCGACTACGAACAGCAGACGTCGCACAAGATCGTCGTGCGCGCGACGGCAAAGGACGAAAGCTTTGTTGATGAGTCCTTCACGATCGCCGTGGAGGACGTGAAGGACGAGGTGCTATATGCCGAGCGAAGAGGTGATGGAACCGGCTCGGTCATTGGGAGTGACGGCAACGATACGCTCATCGGCAGCAGAGGTCGGGACAAGCTGTCGGGCGGCCTCGGCAACGACAAGATCTTCGGCAGACTCGGCAATGACGTCTTGATCGGCGGCAAAGGCAAGGATGCATTAGTGTTCGACACGAAGCCGCATGCGAGGATGAATGTTGACCGGATTATGGATTTCAACGTCAAAGACGATGCCATCTATCTCGACAACAAAATCTTCAAGGCGCTGGGCAGCAAAGGCACACTCGCCAAGCCGGCGAAGCTGAATCCCAAGATGTTCTGGAAAGGCACGAGTGCGCACGACGCAGATGATCGCGTGATCTACAACCCCAAAACAGGGGCTTTGTATTACGATGCGGACGGGACGGGGGCGAGTGCGGCTGTGAAGATCGCAGTTCTTCTGCCGAAGAAGCTGAAGACGATCTCCTATCATGATTTTTTCGTGATCTAAGGCGTTTGAGAACAATCTTGGGCACACTTTGCGGATTTGGGGGCGTTGGGATGAAACTCACGACACATGAAGTGGCTTGGAGCACCATCAATGCAATCGCGCTAAGTGTTGCAATCTATGCATTGTTGCCGCTCGCGATAGCTTCCTCAGCCGAGGCCCAGGATATTCGGACGAGTTGCGAGCCCGGAAGGTATCCTGACGACGGCAACTTCGAAGTGGCCGAGATAACAGAGCGGACGTCCGCAATTATGGACCTCCAAAAGAAACAGGAAAGTCAGCGGCAGTCCTATGCTGAGGCAGGGACAATCGTTGTCGTCTGGAACAGATCCGGGCAGCACGCCTGTGTTCGGAGTCCTACAGGCATACCCGATATAGATTTCTGGGTCGATCAGAGGTCCCTACGCAATTTTTCGGAAGCTGGTAGCGATGGAGATCCTTGGGTGGGGAATTATGGTCAACCAAGCGTTGTTGAGATCAAGAGTGCCAAGAATGGCAAATATGAAATTTATGGTGAGTATGAACACACTATAGAAGATGGCCCAAGATGGAGTCGCACCACAAGTAATGAAATATTCGCGCACGGAGCGACGCCTCAGGCGAGTGCAATACAAGTCACCTTAAAAAAAGAAACATCGCAGTCACAGCCGGAAAGGCCCCGGGGGGCGAGAGTCCCGGTTTTATTGATGATCGCTGCAAACCTCTGCTGTTCGTTAAGGGGCCTGTTCTGTTGATCAAGGACTTAGGTGATTGTGGCGATGGTTCTACGTTCGAAGGTTACCGGCTGCGGCAATTGTGAATTGTACTCAGGAAGYCAAACTAAATTTTATCTTTGTGGCAGGCATGCGATGTCCATTAGGAAGTTGATCACGAAATCTAGAATGCCGAAAATTGGGGGTCTCATCGTCTTGCTCTCTGCATTTACAGTCCGTGCACATGGAATAGCAGAGGAAGGTTTCCCAGCGGGATGTTGGAGCAAACAGAGCTTCGACGGGCGAACAGTTTCGGGTCTATGGCTCTGCTTTCGCGAGAATGGAGAACTCCACGGAGTAGACGTTGATCGTGGGCATGGAGTTGATTTCGGCGGGCGATGGCAAATCACAGAAGAAGATAAGTTGCGTCTCACTATTGGGGATGAAACAGATACCTGTTCCTTAATTTGGAGAAAAGGTCGGGATAAGCTCACGCTGTTCGCGTGCAATACTTCAAACTTTGACGGTATCTTTGAACAAGTCCGCGACTAAAATAGCTTACAGGGAAAGCCAATCATGGGCGAAATTAAGCTCTCGGTAGATCCAAACGCGATTAATAAGGACTTAGTGCAAAGCTGGATCGACCAGTTACATGCGCTCCCAAATGTCAAAGATTTTTTGAGTGTTCCGAACGACATTGATGTTTTCGTCACCGATAATCCAAGCTCTCTTTCCGCAGAGAATGAAAAGGCTGTACGCGCGGGAATTCCTTTGGGGTTCTCTGGGTACGCCCAGGCAGACCCGAAAGCTGGCGCACCGGGTATATGGATTGCACCAAATCATTGGAAGGATCAGGTAAAGACTCTCGTTCACGAAACTCTACATCACAAACTCAATGGGCTCGCGGGGAATGCTGGCGTCAAGAAGCCTCACAGTCCGGAATTCTACAAAGAGGTAGGCAAAGCTCTCAGGTCTCTAGGTATTGAGCCTGATCCTTATGAAGATCTTGGGGAGAGGCCTCCTCCAGATAAGCAGGGCCAATTGCTGGATCGTACTCTTGGAGCATCCAGCGCTACATCGGCATTCGAGAGTCGTGAGATCAACGCGGCTGATGCCGCCAAAGCTGTGCTCAAGGGTGGCTCGTATTTCTCCCTGACAGCAGCTCTAATCAGTGACTATATCAGTGAGGGGCCCACCAATAAGTCGCGTGATCCCGGCTCCAATGTGCCGAAGCCGCCAAGCGCTAGCTCCTCAGGTTCGTCTAATGGGTCAAAGGGCGGAGGCTGGAACGGCGGAAACCAGGAGCCCGGCGAGGGGCGGGGGGGCGATGGAAATTCTCCTCCGACAGGCGGATACCCGTCCAACTCCGATAGCGGTGGCAACCAAGGCCAGGGGGGCGGCGGCGGTGTGGGCCGATCGAATGGAGGTGGGGGAGTTCTTTCTGGTGGTGGCGGCAATGATGGTCTCGATAGTGCGCTTGGTGGTGACCAGATAGGAAGCGGTGGAGGCGAAGGGTATGGCGGTCGAAACGAGGGTGACAGGCCAGGCCCGGGTGGAACGCTTGGCGGCAGTGGACAACCCGACCTCAGAGGTGGCCCATCTGTAAGCGATCAACCAGGTCAGGGACCGGCGGAAGTTGATCCTTCAACGCCCATTTCCCCAATCGTTCTGGATCTCGATGGAGATGGAATCGAGTTTGTTCCGCTGAACAAGTCGAGCACATATTTCGACTATAATGGTGACGGCGCGGTAGGGCACACGGCCTGGATCGGTCCAGGCGACGGTCTTCTCGTGTTCGATGAGGATCTCTCGGGCACGGTCAACCGCGCAAGCGAATTTGTTTTCACGCTCTGGTCCCATGTTGCAGTGCGCGACATGTGGGCTGTCCGTGTGAAGTTCGATACCAATGGGGATGGCGTACTGTCATCATCCGATGCCAACTTCGACAAGTTCAGAGTCTGGGTCGATGCCGACATGGATGCGGTCACGGACCCGGGTGAGCTGAAAACGTTGAAGCAGCTTGGGCTGTCGTCTATTCCATTGAAGTATGATGGCGGAGGAAGGAAATATTCGGATGGGTCGCGCATCTATGGAACTGCGACGGCCACGACTGCAAAGGGCAAAAAGATCACTGTTGCCGATATGGCCTTTGCCATCGGCACGCGGAATGCAGGTCTGACAGTCTCCGAAGATAAGGTTGAGATCCTCCCGGGTGACGGGACACGCAAAAAGGTGTTCTCCGGCGATGGCAATCGCGCGAAAGCGTTGGGTTTGGGAGCGGCAGGATACGATGCTGCCTTCATCAAGCAAAAGGATGGAACGCGTCTAGCGAGCCAATACGATGCGTCAGGAAAGATTGCAGTGCTGTATCACCTGGCTGCGAATGGGCAAACCCTCCGTTCAGAGGTTTGGACCGAGGGGCAATCCTCTTTGATGAGGTTTAACAAGAAAGCTTCTCTCACATATTGGCAGATGGTGGGAAATGCCTGGAACAACCTCTACCGGGGTGGTGGCGAAAAGTCAGATCTCAAAGGCGGAGATGGGAACGACGCTCTCTACGGGGGCGGTGGTAACGATACCCTCGACGGCGGTCGCGGGGATGATCGGTTGTATGGGGAGGGCGGCAACGACAGGCTCGAGGGCGGCGGCGGCAACGATCTGCTCTCAGGGGGCGACGGCAACGACCGTCTCGATGGTGGTAGTTGGGATGATGTGCTCTCCGGTGACGGTGGAAATGACACGCTCATTGGTGGCGACGGCTACGACGTCCTTAAAGGCGGTGCGGGCAATGACTCTCTCGACGGCGGCGCCCACGGCGATCTCCTCTACGGTGGAGATGGCGACGACACGCTGAAGGGCGGTGGCGACCTTGACGAACTCCACGGCGGCAACGGCAATGATTTCCTCTATGGCGGAAGCGGGAACGACATCCTATACGGCGAGAGCGGTGACGATCTCCTGGACGGCAGCAATGGCAGCGACGATCTCTTTGGTGGCAATGGTGACGACACGCTGAGAGGCGGCGCCGGCCTCGACTGGATGCAGGGCGGAGCCGGGCGCGATCTCCTCAGTGGCGGCGACGACAATGATATGCTGCTCGGCGGCGATGGTGACGATGTTCTCCAGGGCGACGAGGGCGACGACACTCTCGAAGGCGGCAGCGGCAACGACAAGCTGGAAGGCGGCGCGGGCAACGACCGCATGCGTGGCGATGCCGGCGACGATACGCTCTACGGCCATGATGGGATCGATGATCTCGACGGCGGTGACGGGAATGACCTTCTCTATGGTGGGAGTGGCGACGATGCGCTTCTCGGTTCCGGTGGCAACGACACGCTCTGGGGCGGAGCGGGCAACGATGCCCTCGGCGGTTATGATGGCGACGACGTTCTGTATGGCGAAGAGGGCGACGATATCCTGAAAGGCGGGGCTGGTACCGATATCCTCTCGGGGGGCGTCGGCAACGACATTCTCTATGGCGGTGCCGGAACGGACACGCTCCTCGGCGCAGAGGGCAATGACGAGCTCTATGGCGATGACGGCAACGACAGCCTCGATGGCGGCGCGGGCTCGGACAAGCTGTGGGGCGGCGCCGGCAACGACACGCTCGATGGCGGCGCCGGCAATGATGTCCTCACCGGAGGCGCGGGTGACGATAGTCTGCGGGGCGGACTTGGCGACGACATGCTCTCGGGCGGCGCCGGTAATGACACGCTCGACGGCGGCGGCGGGCGCGATCAACTTTTCGGCGGCGACGGCAACGATATATTGGTTGGTGGCCCAGATGTGGACTTCATCGACGGCGGTGCCGGCACCGATACCATCGTGCTGACCGGTCAGATATCGGACTACAAGATCCGCTTCAACACGGCGGTCGGCCGCTTCTCCATCGTTGATCTGCGCAGCGGCTTGCCCGACAATGACGGAACGGATCTGGCCGATATCGAGATCTTTCACTTCCTCGGCAGCGATCAGAAACTGACCAAAGCTGACCTCGACTATGCGATCAGCACGGATGCAGACATCGCCTGGGATGTCGACAGCGGCGACGGCTCGAAGAACATACTGGGCTGGCGGCCCTGGGCCGACGATCCCACGAAATTCGAAATCTTCATCCAGCACCGCAACCTGGCCGGTGACCTGCTGAGCGAGACGGTGTTCCAGCCCGACGGCTCACGCCTCGCCTATGCCTGGGATCGCAGTCCCGGCGGCACGGCCGAGACTTGGGTGTCCTATGTCCAGACCTACGATGCCAACGCCAACCTGACCAAGCAGCTCTACGAGAATGACGACCTGACGCGGACCATCGAGGAATGGGACTGGTACGGCAAGGAGACTTGGCAGAAGCGCACGACCAATCTCGTCAAGATCGGCGTCGATTATCACGCCTATTATCAGCTCGACACACTCCATGAGCCCGCGGGTGCTCCCGATCCCAGCATCGTCGATTACATCGAGCGCGAATGGGATCCTACCGGTATAAAGGAGTGGAGCGAGATCTACCGCGAATACGATGTCTTCGCCAAGGTTCACTGGCTGACGGAGGAAACCAAGTACGACAGCGGCCCGCTCGCCGGCAGACGTGTCCTGAAGGGCAAGGACTACAACAAGGATGGCTCCAATTATAGCGGCGCCGGTTATGCTAATCCGCGGCCGGGAGAATGGAAAAACTTCCAGGAAAACTATGACGCTCGCGGTAACAAGGATTGGGAATCCTACACCTATTACGCACCTGCTGCCGACGAGCCGGAATATACGATCATCAAGGAATGGGACTATAACGGCCAGGATTGGGCCAACTCCACGCTCTACATCCTCGGTTTGGACAAATGGCTCTGGAAGGAGGTGAACTATGACCTTCATCCGACCTATTCCCAGATACGATGGGACTGGCAGTACAAAGCAGGGGATTGGTCCGAGCGTGTGACGTATTATGACAAGTCAGGGGCCCATCGGGAGGACTTGCAGGAAGACAAGTGGATTAGTGAAGGCGTCTTGAAGAACGGTATCATCCGGAAGTGGGATTACACGGCAGGGATCGATTGGCGGCAGACTGAAACCTATTACAACTATGTTGCATCCGGATCCGGCAAGTACGAAATCTACAAAGTCGTCGCTCACAAGGACAAGGGCGAGTGTGACGTGACCGAGTACGACCTCTATCACCAGTACTCGGATTATAAGGAAAAGACGACCATCTACACCGACGACAGCCAAACCACGACGAGGCTGATATTCACCGTCTATGATAAGCCGGACCTCGATAAGCATGACGCAAAGCGGGTCTGGTGGGACCGGTATAAGGAGTACAGCGCCTGGGACCGGCTGGAGACGGACTACATCAAGAATCCGACAAAGCCCGATGAATATCTGCGTGTAAGGCAGGAGCAATATTCCAGCTTCGACTCGACCAAACTCCGCATTCTGCGCAAGTGGGATTACGGTAAGGGCGAGGAGTGGAAGTACTCCGTCGCGATCTACGACGACAAGAGCACCAAGCACGAGCGCCTCGCCATCAACTACCAGATGGATGATGATACGTGGGTAACCTACGATTACGACGTGGCCGACGCTGACTGGGAGGAGATCAAGCAGTATCTGAGTGCCGACAAAACCAAGCGGACGCGCAAGGAAGTGACCTACGATGACAATCATCAGGTCATCCAGACATGGTCGACTTATTATGGCGCCAAGACGGGGACCTGGCACTACACCGAGAAGAATGCGAGCGGCGTTACGGTGTGGGAGTGGGACGAGGACATGGCGACGAAGGAGCGGACCTATCGCGTCGGCGATGCGTCGGGGAAGGTGGATGATCCAACCGCGCCGGACAATCTCGATCCGGACGCCGGGATGCCCGGCCTTCTGCCGGAAGATGGCATTGTGACATTGCGGGCCGCCTCGCGTCCGTCGATCCGCAGCACGGCGAAGAACGAGGCGTTGGTAGCCTCGTCGGAGAACGACGTGTTTACGTTCCGCGGCAAGTTCGGCCACGACACGATCTCGAAGTTCCGCGCCGGCGCCGGCAAGGGCGACGTGATCGAGTTCAAGACATCGATCTTTGCTGACCTGAAAGCCGTCATGGCATCGGCAACCCAGAAAGGTTCGGATGTCGTCATCACGGCGGACGGCTACGGTGGGCTCACCCTCAAGAAGGTAGCCTTGGCCAGCCTGCACGCTGACGACTTCCGCTTCGTGGCGTAGTTGAAACGCGATGTACGCAATGTGAGGGGACTCCCCTCACATTGAGGGCCATATGGGCGAGTGGCCGAGGAACCATAACATCGCCCGGATATACCGGCAGAAGGCCTCCGCAGCCCATCCGTTGATCATCATCGCGGCACTAATCGGAATAGCTGCGCACTTCTTTGAAGCGGTTCAAGCTCAATAGGCTTTGCCATCTGCTTCATTGGCAATATTGTTTCTCAAGACAAGATTGCGCCAAGGATGCGCTCAACACTTGAGCCCGTCACTTTGATGGGACGGGAAGGGAAACATGGAGCCGTTCGATCCCGAACAGCGGAACCTGATCCGAACCCCGCTCGACAACGAGACGATCCTGAGCGGCCAGTTCTGGGGCGAACTACGCGTGTTTCTCGCCGTCGCCAAGGCTAAGTCCTTCAATCGGGCCGCAGAGGTCCTCAACACGAGCCAGCCCACAGTCAGCCGTCGGGTCAAGCGGTTACAGGACCTGATGGGGTCGCAGCTGTTCGTGCCGACCCGGCACGGCGTCAAACTCACCGCCAAGGGGCAATCGCTGGCGCAGGCCCTGACCCGGCTCGACCATTCGCTTTACGCCCTCACCAATGACCTCAAGGCTGAAACCAAGGACGCCGAAGGCGTCGTGCGCGTCAGCATCACCGATGGCCTCAACACCTTCTTCGTCGCTCCTGCCATCCCGTCCTTTACGGCCGAGCATCCCAAGATCCAGCTGCATCTCAAGAGCCCGGCCAATGTCGTCAGCTTAAGGGAGAACCAAACCGATCTGATGATTGGCTTCAGTCCCACCGACGCCGCGGACATCACAACCCGCAAGCTTGGCTCGCTGCATTTCATCCCGGTCGTGGCGAAATCCTACATCCGCCAGCATGGGATTCCGACCCGGTCGAACCTGGCGCAGCATTTCTTTCTGCAATCGGAGTTCTACACCGCCAGGACCGGCCTGTGGGATGCCTGGAACCACGCTGTTGCCCAAGGCCGGATCGCGCATTTCTGCGACAACTCGATGGCCTATGGCATGCTCGTCAAAGCGGGACTCGGCGTCGGCTTGCTCGGCAGCTACACTATTCTGGAGCCCGATGCGGTTCCGCTGGAACTGGATGTCCGGATCGCGGTGCCGCTGTATGCCCTAGCCCTGACCGAGCGGCTCAACGCCCGGCCTGTCAAGCTGGTCTTCGACTGGCTGAGCGAGATGTTTGGGCCGGCGAACCCGTGGTTTAGTCCCGAGCTGCGGCTTGACCCGCCGCCGAGCCGGTTTGATATCGGCATCAAGCTGCTCTTCAATCTGTGACAGCCGCCGCTGCAGATGATGCTGGCTGATGCTGTCGGAGAGATTGAGATACGTATTACCCGCATCCTCAAACAGCTCGGCCAATTCGAGCGGAACGCCCTTGGCCTCGAACAGAAGCTTCTTGAACAGAGCCGTGTGCAGTGTGACCACCTGGAGGAGGTGAGAACGAAAATAATCCATGATGGCGCCAGCATCAGTTTGATCGGGATCGGGAAGAGTGTGAGGCAGATCGCCTGTCATATCTCGACTGCCTCGAACTCGGAGCGGGCATCCCAGAAGCCTTCGACGCGAAACAGCGTGGCGGCATCCGTGTCGGGCGAGATGGCATTGTGCGGCGGCGTCAGGTCCTTGACGAGTTCGAGATAGGGCTCATCGTGCCCTTCGAACAGCAGCGGCTCTTTGCCGGGCGCAGGCTTGAACCCGAGCATGGCGCGCCACAGGCGGGCATATTTGGGCTTGGCGTGGGTGATGACGCGATCATAGCCCTTGCGGCTGATATGCTCGAAGATGAAGTCGGCGCATTTCTTGATGGTGCGGGGATCGCGCCAGGCTTTACGGAAGCTGGTGCGCTCCATCTTGGCGAAGTCCTTAAACCAGCGGATGCGCGCCGTGCCGACCGGCTCGTCACCGGCATAGACGATGATATGAGTGGCCTGATAATCGTTGCCGTCATAGGTCTGTCGGGCCGCGACGCCATGCTCCTCCATGAAGCAGATGGCCCGGATGGCATAGGCATGCAGAAGTTGCTCCGGTGTCGTCACGACCTCGGCCCGAATGAGGTTATCGTGGCGACCGGTGGCGGAAGAAGTCTGATTCATGACGCAAGCCCTTGAACTGCCTGAAAAGCGTGCAGGTAAAGAGCACGGCGCTATTCTCGCTTTGAAGGCGGCAAGATATGGAACGGTTCAACGCTGGCGTTGAACGGGAGGCAGGGATGACCCAATGCAATCGTCATGGGCCGATCAGTTTGGCTGAGCTATGCCAGGAGGCCGTGGACCGCTTTGGCGACGATTGGCAGCGCATTCGATCTTACGTAGCGGAATGCATTGCGCTGATGTCAGGAGATGATCGGGAGAAGTTGACCGATGAGGTCAGCCGCCTTCTGCGCTTCTGCGCCCCGTCTCGTCCAGGCGCACTGCACTGAGGCCCATTTGGACGAACGAACTGATGAAGACGAAATCGCCGAGCGACGCCGACCGCTATATCGGCAGCCGGATCCGCGCGCGGCGGCTCATGATCGGCATGAGCCAGGAAAAGCTCGGTGACGCTTTAGGACTCACGTTCCAGCAGGTGCAGAAATACGAGAAGGGCACCAACCGCGTCGGCGCCGGCCGCCTTCAGCAGATCGGCACGATCTTAAGGGTCTCTGTTGCATACTTCTACGAAGGTTTGCCAGGAGATCAGTCGGTCATCGGCAGTGCAGAGAATGCCGTCGCGATCGCCATGAACACGCCGGAGGGTTTGCGCTTGGCCAAGGCCTTCACAGCCCTGGAGAACAGCCAGATTCGGCGCAAAGTGGTGGAGCTGGTTGAAGCGATATCTCCCGACAGCTAAAGGGTATTTTTCCAAGACGCCGCAGCGGACACATATTCTTCACTTGTCAGCCATCTAATGATCAGCCACGCATCATAGTGCCTCTGCCGGGGGCAGCAATGGGATATTCAGGATCTCTCAAGGCGTCGGGCTCTTTCCCATTCTTAGACAACGCTCTTATCGCTGAAGAAACAGCTTGCGTGTTGGAAGGGGCCAGCAGCGAACTTGTCCAGCTCCGGGCTGATCTTAAGAGTTTCATTGAAGCCAAGGATCGAATGCTGACCCAGCCCGTCTGTGTTAAAAGCAGAGGGCAGGGGAGGGCGGAAAAATGGCAATGAGGCTTAGAGCACACGGCTTCTTCCGGATCTGGGTGGTGCTCTCCGTGATATGGCTGATTTTTGCGGCGCTGACGCTGGTGCGTTACCGGCAAACGAACACCTTTGGTGTGGGTGGCGTTCACGATCCCGAGAACTTCTTTTCTCGTCTGTCATGCGTGGAGTCCGCGGAGGCCGCGTATTGGACGAAAGCAGATCGCGGCGCGGCCGAACGCTTCTACAAGAGTGGTGAATTTGAGCAGTTACCGGAACAGTTGCGGACGCCTACCCGGAATTGTCTCTATGGCTATACAGTGCGGCCAACCTGGCAATCTCTCGCCGCAGATATTGCTTTGGCATTTGCATTCCCGATCGCCGCACTCATGCTCGGATGGCTGGGTTGGAAGATCGTGTCATGGATCGGAAAGGGATTTCGCGACGAGCAAGCCTAGTTTCATTTTCGCAGAATTTATCTTATGGAACCTAAGTAATTGTTATCGCTCGAAAAATAACGTTCTTAGGCCCGTACTTCCGTAGCTCATTGCTGCTTAGTCAACCCTATTCGTCCCATGCAAGCCAGAAAGCCAGATTTCATTATTTCTGGCTTGCCAGAAATAATGAAATCTGTATCCTTACCCTATTCTAGGGCCGGGCAGGGACGGTCGCGCTTTGAGGGGATGTCGATTGGCCAATAGCCGGGATGATGGTCCCGCCGCCGACGGCGCCGCGGACAGCGAAAACAAGACGCTAAACTTTAAGGTCAGCCCGGACTTCAAAAAGGAGTTCAAGGGCTTTGCGGCATCCCAAGGGATCACCATGACAGATCTCCTCAAGGAAGGCTTCGCCCTATCCAAGAAGAAGCGCCAGAAATGACCACCGTTGCCGACCAGATGCGGGTGCAGCGATGACGGTGCACGCATCTGGCGCTGCGTTCACCGCAGCTGAATGGCTGTTTGCGATTGGCAAAGGCGGTGATCTGCCGGTGATCGAAGGTCTCGTCGCGGTCGAAGGCTTTGATCCGATTGGCCGCACACCCGACGAAGTCGCGATCATTGAGCGCGCGAAAGCCTATGGTGCCCGTGCAGTGTTCTTCGAGGCACAACGGCATGGCCGTGCGCCAGTCGCTCAGGCTTTCATCTTCTTTGCTAGTGATCATCCTGACGGAGCGGGCTTCGCGAAGTTACACAAGCGGCTATGGAGCTGGGGCGGTGTTCCGCTGATCTATCGCGCAGCCCCCGGTCTTATTCAACTCTTTCGATGCGCCCATCAGCCTGACTTTGCCGGCCCGGACGATGTTCCGATCTGCAATCCGATCCGGACGTTGGAACTGGGCGCGGAAATCGCCGAGCTCGATATGTGGTGGGATGCGGATCGCCTTCACAACGGCGCCATTTGGGACGATCCCGACGCATGCAGCCTTATGCTTTCGGCTACGAAGTCGGCACACCGCATGCTCGTCGTAGGAGTGCGGGATCTCGCACACCGATTGACGGAGAGACATCTACTCGATCCGCGGCTGCGCCGCCGGCTGCTGATTCTCTCGCTGCTGATCGCCTATCTCGAGGAACGCGCGGTCCTGCTCCCGGAAGATTTCGCGCGTGTGCTGCCGAATGCCACCCGCTTTTTCGAAGTGCTTGGCAACGGCACGGCGTTGATCAAGCTGCTGGAGACGCTGGAAGCGCGCTTCAACGGCCATGTGTTTCGCCTGAAAGAAGAAGAGCGAGCGGCGCTGGCTGAGAGTTCCGAGCTAGACAGTTATGCGCGGCTTGTTCAAGGCTATGAGGATGAAACTGGGCAGATCAGCTTCTGGCGTCTCTATTCATTCCGCGATCTTCCGGTAGAGCTGATCAGTAATATCTACCAGCTCTTCGTCAAGGACGCTTCTAGCTCGGTCTATACACCGCCAGCATTAGTCCGACTAATGCTGGAAGAAGCACTTAGCTGGGAGCGGATCGACGCCCTGATGGCCGGTGAGGGGGTGATTCTCGACCCAGCATGCGGCTCTGGGGTATTTCTAGTCGAGGCGTACAAGCGTCTCGTGCTGCACTGGCGATCAAAAAATGGCTGGGAACGGCCGGGCATAGATGTGCTTCGGCAGTTGCTATTGCGTGTGCATGGAATCGATCTTGAGGAAGGTGCGGTCGAGCTTGCGGCGTTCAGTCTTTGCTTGAGCCTATGTGATGCGCTTCAACCGGAAGACATTCGTGCGAGCGTTAAGCTGTTCCCCCGGCTAAATGGGGAAACCCTTCATTGGAGCTGCTTCTTCAATGCCAAGAGCCAAGGGCTGATGAAAGCCCCGGTGGCTGTAATCGTTGGCAATCCGCCCTTCGAGTCGTCATTTACCACCGAAGGCGCGAAGAAGAGCTACAAAGCATATACCAAGGCGCACGGTGCCTTGGCGGACAAGCAGCTGGCCTATCTGTTTGTTCACGACGCGATGGAGATGCTTGAGCCAGGCGGTATCCTTGCGATGGTCGAGCCCGCTGGATTTCTCTACAATCAGAATGCCCTCCCCTTCCGCCGCAGCTTCTTCGAGCGCTGGAATGTCCGCGAGCTGCTCGACTTTGTCTCAGTGCGTGGCATGTTCAAGAAAGATACAAAGGTCGTTGTCGTCATTGCCGAGGCCGGTAAGCCGGCACCTGAAAGCCGCTTGATGCATGCAGTCTTTCGCCGCAGTGGGCGCGCGACTGCCGAGCAGGGCTTCGATATCGACTATTACGACCTGCACTGGGTGCGCAATGTAGAGGCCCAACGCTCGCGCGATGTGTGGCGCGCGAACCTGTTGGGCGGCAGCCGCTTCAAGGATCTAATTGAACGTCTCCGGGCATATCCGACGCTCAAAGAATATGCGATAGCCCATGATTGGGATGCCGGTGAGGGTTATTTCGGCGGCCAGAAGAATGCTTCCAGCAAGGTCGAGCATCTCATAGGCAAGCCGCTCTTGCCGACCAATGCGCTTGGCCCCGAGGGCATTGATCGGTCTAGGATCGACGTTGTTCCCAACACTGGCATCAAGGACCCGAAAACCGAGCGTCGCTTCATGGCACCCCTTCTGCTCATCAAGGAGCATCAGGACCTCTATCTGGACGTTTGGACCGATGGCTATCTGGTGTTCAAGAACGAGATGGTCGGTTTTTCGGCACCCGGCGACGTCAAACGACTTCGCGCTGCAGCGTCTTGGCTCAAACGCGAAGCAACCGTCCTCCAGGCCTATGTCGCTGGCATCAGCGCCCGACTCTACACCCAGCGCGCTACAGCGATCTTTAATGGGGATGTGTACGCGCTGCCGTTTCCTGAGGACGGCAATCTCGATCTGAGCATCAACGAACGTATTATCGCCCAGGATGCCGTCGAATATCAGCGCGATTTCATACGTCTAGGCACTGATGCGAAGGTGATGCAGAGGGTGCCCGCCGAGGCCTTGGAGTGCTTCGATGACGTTCTCACTACACAGATAAACGCAGTGTATGATCGCAATCCGCTGCGCCCGCTAGGGAGCTATCAATGGGCTGGCGCGATCTGCAAAGCTTATGGTTTCGGGAAAGGCACGGTCGACTGGTCGGGCGCCGACGAGCTTCGTCAAAAGCTTAACACGTTATTGCAGGAGCGTCGGCGCTCAAGTCTGACGATTACCCGGATCATCCGCCTCTACGACAAGAGTTTCGTTTTCCTGCTCAAGCCCGACCGTCACCGTTTCTGGACCCGGTCAATCGCGCTTCGCGATTCGGATGACATCCTCGCCGACCTGAGAATGCAGGGCTTCTGACATGCTGGCGGACGAAGGCGAGAGCGTAGGTCATTCCGGATCGCTGGACTCCGGCGTTCATCGGCCACGCGAATGGCTGTCATCGCTAGTCAAGTTCATTAGCGATGCGCTGCCCGGCTGGCGCGACGATCCAAAGCGGGAGGCAAAGACCAGCGAGAACGAACTCACGACTCAGCTATGCGGGCGGCTAAACAGCTTGTCCCGACACTCACCCGGCTGGGATATCCTCCAGTTCCGGCGCGAAGAGCCCGATGAAGCTGATGGCCGCCGATCCATCGATCTGGTGGCGTCGCCAAGTGGACACGTGATACTGATAGGAAGCCGCACATATAACGAGTATCAGACCCTGTTGCCGATTGAGTGCAAGCGGCTGCCGACCCCAACCGGCAAAGACCGCGACGAGCGCGAATATCTGATCAGCAAGTTTAGCTCCACCGGGGGAGTCCATCGGTTCAAGGCGGGACATCATGGGGCGTCGCATGCGCGCGCCGTCATGATCGGTTATGTTCAGGACAGGGACGTTGCGTTCTGGCAAAGCCAGATCGATGCATGGATTGAGAGCATCGTCGGGGAGCGAGTTAACGGCTGGTCGATAGACGACAAGCTCGCGCTGGTCGACCACAACACGCGACATCGGCTTGCCGCGCTTGCGTCCACTCACGGACGGCAGTTGGGACTTAAGCCGATCCATATTGACCACCTTTGGATTGAAATGTGAGCCGCGCACTGTCAATCGCTTGGCATCATCTAATTAACTAGAAGTCCAGGTTCCTCTCTAGGCCGTATCTGTCCCTCGCCCTGCTCATCAGGGACAATGCTTACTTTGTGAACGTTAAGCTCTAAGGGCCAAGCTATCACCTCGTGGCCAGATTCATGGTTGGCCTTAACTTCCAGCGGATCATGTCCCATTGATATCTCCGCCTCGCGACGATAGTTCGTTGCGCCAGGCCAAAACAGGTTCAGGCCGGGTGGGTCAATGCTCAAATCAGCGTTTCAAAAGCGACCGTTTACGGCCTATCCGAACAGGCTTCAGCTATGCATTAGACAGCGTCGAAGCCCGCTTGCGTCAAAACGAGATCGGTCGAGTTGCCATTCACGGGGGTAATCCAGCCCCGCGTCGCAAGCCCATTGATGCGGCACCAAAGTCATACTCTATGACATGTCAGAGGGAGCAATTTTGCTCATGATGTATGTTGAGGCCTTTTCAAGCTCAGGAAAGACCGTGCTCTCGTTGATGTTGAAGCCGTCAAGCTCTTCGCGGATCCTTTTTTTGACAACTTTAGAGATAGGTATAGCTTGAATGTTGAGATACGGGTCTAGCACCTGATCCAGCTCTTGCTCTATGCCGAAAATTACAAAGCCCCCCTGTTGTGCAATAATTCTCCTATTATTCTGCTTTGGCTTAACAATAAACATGCTGACCAGATCCTTTGGATTAATCATTGCTCTAAAATTTGGCTTCTCAAGCCTTATGTAATAAAGAAGGTCGTTCACAATATCTGCATTGTTGAATTCATCGTCTTCAACTTCTTCATCAAGCAGAGTTTTAATGCGTTGCTTCTGTCTATGGCTAAGATGACAAAGATTGGCAAGGAGGGTAACTGTATCGCTATCGTAATATTTAACTCTCGTCTTTCGGGTGCTGATTTTGATAAAGGCACCCGACGTCTTGTCGTCCTGACAGGCAAAGTACAAAGCTATTAGCGGGTTATATGTAATATCTAGCAGTCGGGTGGGTAGATTGTAGTGCTGCATCCGCACTAGATTGTCGAATGTCGTTCGATCTTCAATAAATTCACGTGGATGGCGGGAAATAAGTTCCCTCAAAATAGACTTTTCCTGTCTCAAATGACTTTGTGTTCTAAATAAACTCGGCATTAGCAAAAATTCATCACTACTATGACCACGATAAACAGTAGCGCTCCTAGAATTGTCTGATGATCTTGTGATGTAATTTACAAAGTCACTCAAGCAGGTAATTTTCTCACTCGTCATATACATTGATGGGTACTCTAATGGGCAGGTTCGGCGACCACTATATATCACGAGATGTAGATTGGACGCCCGCTCATAAACGGTCGTTTATAAGCGGCCGATTCCGACCAGATCAGATGCGACGAATTATTTAGAGGGTCGTGCCGCTCAAAATCTCGTCTCAAAATCAAACCGCTCAAATCTTGCCTTCGGACGGCTTTTGAGCAACTTCGAGGGTTCACAGACTGGAATCGAGCGAGGGCCACCATGCTTGTCGGATATGCGCGGGTATCCACCAGCGACCAGACAGATAGTTTGCAGATCGACGCGTTGAAGGCGGCCGGGTGCGAGCGGATCTATCGAGAGACGGTTTCCGGCGCGAAAGCAGACCGCCCCGAGTTGGCGAACGCCTTAACCTTTCTCCGGCCGCGAGATACCCTCGTCGTTTGGAAGCTGGACCGGCTTGCGCGATCCATGCGGCAGCTCATCGATACCGTCGAAGAGCTGCAGAAGCGGGAGATCGGATTCCGGTCTTTGACCCAGGCCATCGATACCACTACAGCAGGCGGAAAATTCGTCTTCAACGTTTTCGGAGCCCTAGCCGAGTTCGAACGCGATCTTATCCGCGAACGGACGAACGCAGGCTTGTCCGCCGCCCGCGCTCGAGGCCGCCAGGGCGGCCGCCCCCCTGCCCTCAACGACAGCACTAAGGCCACAATCCTTCTATCCTTGACGCATACTGATCAATCGTTCTCCGAGCTTGCGAAGCAGTTTAAGACCTCGGAGGCCACCCTACGCCGCTACTTCCCCGGAGGGCGGGAGCAATATCGCGTCCGACCGGCCGCATAACATCATAAAAGAAGGGCCGCTTGCGCGGCCCTAGTGGTTAAATTCTAACGCTTGGTACCCGCGACCAAGCCATCACGTTGGGTGGAAAGCGGACATACACTCATCTTCTCTGTACTACCGGCTTTGACCCAAAGCAGAAGTTCGTGCCGCTTATCAGCGATGTCGGCTTTGCGCCCATGGCAGCCGTAGAGGCAATATCTGTCTGACGTAGAAGCGGACATTCCGGTGGGCGTAGCCTGATGGGCACGACTTAGTCGCAGCGAATCAGCAGAGTTGCAATATAGTCGACGTTGCTTGAGGTTTGGGATATCGGGCAGCAGGGTGTGGGGGCATGGCTTGTAGCGTCAAATATTTAAGCAGTGCTGGCATTCAGTACCGAGAAGTGAAAGGCGTCGATGCGCTTGCCAAGGTGTACCCCATCAACTGGCTGATGTATGCGTCTCTCAACGCATTTCCTAAGAACAGTCCGCCGATTGAGATCGATTTACTCGTGGTCATGGATGATCGCGTGGTTTTGCTGGAGCTGAAAGACTGGAACGGCCCAATTACGACAAAAGGCGACCTCTGGGTCCACGCGGGAAAGCGTGAACGGTCTCCTGTCGTTCTGGGAAATGAGAAAGCGAAGAAAATCAAGGGTATACTGAAGAACCAGATACCGTCATTGAGCAAAGTCTACGTCGATTCCCGTGTCGTTCTGACGGGCACTTCGACCCGCGATCTGCTGCCAGCCAGCGAAAAACCTTACGTCCTCACCTTAGAGGAGGCAAAGCTGCTTGGCGACAAGAAGGAGCGGAACAGACTCCTCGGGCAAGTCACATTGTCCACTGTCAAACCAAACATGCTGGTCAAGGACTTCGAAAAACTCTTTGGTAACGGATCGTATTTCCAGCCGAGAAAGATGACATGGGACGGTTATGCGGTAACTGATGAGGATTTCTACGTTCATCGTGGTGACATCTGGCGTGAACATCGGGTTCAGCTGGCGCGGGAGGAACGTGTAAAAGGGCTTCTCAGGCTTTGGCGGTTTGACAAGCTACCCGTTGGCTTGAACGAGCCAGGTGGACGAAGATTGATCGCCGATCGAGAATTGCGCGCGGTCGCATACCTGGGGGACAGCGCGAGCTGGATGTCGGAACGCGGGATCTTGAAGCAGGTCGGCGCTCCGCCTGACGAGGTGCTGACCGAGCATCATCAGGTTCTCTCAGTTCCTCCTGGCTGGACGACGCTCAGGCGCTACTTGGCCCGCAACGGGGCTGAACTCTCAAGTGAGCATCGCGTGGATATTGCGCACACGATGGCTTCAATGATCGCGGAGTTACATTCGCACGACCTTGCACATCGGGACATTGGTGGGGACGCCGTCTGGGTCGGTTCTCCGACAAATATGGCGTTGACCGGATTCTTCTCGGCAACGATCCCGGACGATATCTCGGTTGCTGACTATCTTGGCGTATTGGGCACTTATTCGGAACCGGAACAAGATTGGGGCAATGTCGTACCCACCGGGAAGGAGCGCGACGTTCGTAGTGTTGGTCTACTGATGCGCGAGCTTGCAGCTCTCGAGGGTGAAAACAATTCGCTACCATCAAGTTGGATGGAAGTTGCTGACAAGGCCCTCTCGGCTCCCGGCCAGCGCTTCGAGGATGGCCGGCGATTGGCGGAAGCGCTGGGCGAACTCAAGACGCCATCAGGGCCACAGATTGACCAGTCGCGGCTGGATGAATTCCAAACGGACGTAATTCCCTATATTCAGTTCCCTCCAACTGGGCAAACGACAAGCGGACAGCACTCTACAAGGTACGAGAGCGTCACCGGTCAGAGGCGAACGCTTGTCAAGGTTTGGAATGGTCTCCTCCGTGGAGATGCGCATCGCGATTATGCGCTTCTTGCCATGCTCGAGGAGGCCGTCGCGCTCAGGGCGGTGCCTCTAGTCGGTATCGCCCCTGTCGTAGCATGCGGGTTGTCCCCAGTGGGGGCTTACCTCGTCACCGAGTGGGTGGATGGTGCTCCACTAGACGAATATGTCGCTCCGAACGAGGAAGTCCTGCTCAATGTGTTGGCAAACCTGGTCTCATCAGTCGACGCGCTCCATACTCGCGGTTTTGGGCATGGAGACCTTCACCCCAACAACGTTATCGTGGGTGACGACGATAAGGTCTGCCTGATCGACGCATTGGACATTTCCTTGGTCGGGCCCGGACGACTGGGCAGCCCGGCCTGGGCACCGGAAGACCGTGAGCGCTGTACGACGCAGCAGATTGACCGTTTCGCGGTTTGCAAGATGGTTGTGAAGTTCGCGAACGCGTTGGGCACGCCCACGTCGTCGCAGCTGGTTGCTAGAGCGAAAGGTGAGATGGAAAGGCGACCCGTCGAGACCTTGGAGCCAATTGCCGAGGCAATCGCCGACACACTCTACGAACTACGCAAGGAGCCGACACCGACGTTCCAAATAGTTGGTCCTGTCCCTGCTGAAATGTCTCTCGAGACTGATGACGGAAAGCTTTGGGTCAAACGCTACCGTCCTAGCGATGATCTTGAAGCTTTCTGGATTACGGGCCTCAACAAGCGCCTGTTGGTGCGGATCAGGGATGGGGATGTCGAGGCGGTCGAACTTGGGGATGCGGCCTTAGTTGAGCTGGGACGTGGCACTAGCGTGGCGATGAACATCTCGATTCAGCGAGGAGATCGTCACGGCGATGTCGCTGCGCTTGTCGGATTTCTACAAGGCCATGTTGATCCCGAAACAGCTACGTCCGAGGAGGCGCGGAAGGAGGCACCGGACTGGGAGGGCGAGGACGAAGTATCTGAGTTTGAGGCCGCAGCTGAATTGGCAGAAGGAGATCTCGTTGCTGCTGATGGCACGGAGCACCTCGATGTCAGGCGAATGTGGATGCGGGCGGCAGAGATCGAAGAAGATACAGTTCTCCAAGTTCGCCTCGATCGTCGCCTAGCGGATGAGGGACAGTCTGCGGTCTATGAATACGAGACCCCCAGGCCCCTTGAGTTTGAGGACGAAGATATCGTTGAGGTTCGCCAAGGCGGCGTTCAGGGACGCCGGGTGGGACAGCTTGATGTTCCTGGGTGCGACACGAAACAAATTGCAATCCGGAATCAGAAATTCTCGGTGGCCGAGGGAGAATACGTTTCTCTTATTGATCGTCGGGATCGTGTTTCAAAAGAGCGCCGCCGTCGGGCTGTAGAACGGATCACGCGCAACGCCAGCGTTATTCCTGACCTGATCGACTATTTCGATCCCAATGTTAATGTTCTCGACGTCAACTACGAGGTCAAGATTGCAGAAAGCGACTTGGCCGCATACGAACTGAATGAAGGTCAGCGAGGGGCGTTTCGAGAGCTTCTGAAGACTGGTCCAGTCGGCTTGCTCCAGGGGCCACCGGGATCGGGAAAGACGCGATTCATTGCATCTTTCGCGCATTGGCTTCTTACACAGGGTGGCGCTCGACGCGTTCTCGTAGCAAGCCAATCCCATGAAGCGGTGAACAATGTTCTTGAGGAAGTGCTTAAGACATACCGAGCTCGCGGCGGTAGCGCGGACTTACTCCGGGTTGGCTCCCGAGGAGCGACGGAGCGCGTCCGCCCGTACCAGGCTAGAACGCTAAGGGAGCGATACAGAGTTCGATTTGAGAACGGTATCAAGACTAGAGTGGCAAACGCCGCCGCTGCGGCTGGAGTTCCGCGGTCATTTGTGCATGACGTGGTCAACGTCGATCAAAGGCTTGTTTCGCTCCACCGGTCGATCCTGTTGGTGAGGCTAGCAAGCGAAGCAGATATGGTGCGCGACGAGCGTCGCCGTTTGGACTCCCGACTTCGGAAACTTGAGCAAGCATTTCTACGGGAAGCGGAGAGGTTGCTCGGCGAAGCGGCCATCACCGCCGGGGACGTCGACTTCGATTCAATCGTTGAATCCGCCTTCCGCGCCGTTTCAGCTTCTCATCCCCGAACAAGTCCAAGCGACCTATCAAAGACAAGGCAATTGGTGGCGTTGGCAAACGACTGGAAAGATACGCTGGCAACAGGCCACCGGAACTTCGACGAATTCCTCGCAAAGACCCGGCAGGTCGTCGCCGGGACCTGTGTAGGGTTGGGGCAGTCCCAAATTCGGTTGGAATCTGGTGCATTTGACTGGGTCATAGTGGACGAAGCAGCACGATGCACTAGCGGCGAACTGGCCGTGCCGCTCCAGCTTGGAAGCCGAGTTCTCCTCGTTGGCGACCAACGACAGCTTCGACCCATGGTTGATCGAGCTGTTCAGCAGGGGCTACGCGAGGAGTTTGGGGGGCTAGGCAAGGCGCTTGCGCAGTCGGACTTCGAACGCGCATTCGCTTCGCCCTACGGGCGTCGGAACGCTCGCGTCCTTGATGAACAATATCGCATGACTCCTGTCATCAGCGATCTCGTGTCGGACGTATTCTACGCACCGCATGGGGTAAGGCTTAAGTCGTCGCCAGACAGAATAGCGGACGCGGCGTTCTCGGACTTGCCTCCGGATCTCGCGCAGCCGGTGGTGTGGCTGGATACGTCCTCCCTGCCTGGAGCGTTGGAGCGAGACCGCAACAATCACCGAGATATATGGAATGAGGCGGAGATACAGACGGTCATGTCACTCCTCCATCGGATCTCCAAAGAGCAGGCGCTGGTTGAGGAACTGGCGAAGCGGAGCGATCCCGCAATAGGCGTCATCTGCATGTACAGCGAACAGAAGCGGCGCATCGAACGTGAATGGGCACAGCAACCGTTCCCTGAGGCCTTTAGGCGGATGGTCGTGATCGATACCGTGGACGCCTATCAAGGGAAAGAAAACTCGATTGTCATAGTGACCCTCGTCCGAGCGAACGACCAGAGGAAGCCTGGCCATGTTGGACGTGAGAACCGCTGCAACGTCGCCATGTCGAGGGCGAAGGAGCGACTTTATATCGTCGGCAACTCGGAAATGTGGTCCAGCGCGAAATGCAAATCTCCTATGGGTGATGTGCTAAATAGGATTAAGCGCATGAACCGAGAAGATGCGGGTGTTCGAGATGCGGCGGAGATCAATTCATGACTGTAGAATCGCATCGAATTGAAATAGACGCTGTCGACTTTCAAATCTCGTGCCGTCGCTTCACGGTTCGGGCCACGATTACACGTGACAGGCAGTTGCCCGTTGTTGACGAGTTCGTGCTGCGGCTGCTGGCGATACTCGAGCGAGTATCTGTGACGCGGATGCGGTCTTGGTTTGGGTTTTCAGCCGGCGAGATGGAGACGGTGCTAGTCGACATGGGCCGGCGGAGCCTCATTGAGTTCGACGGCGACGAGGCTGTGCTCGCCCCAGCTGGGCGTGAGCTCTTCAAATCCAGCGGAGTTGAAGGGGTGCCGCACGTCGTAGAAATAGCGCCGCTTGTTGGCGACGTCTGGTTCGACTTGGTGAGCCGAACGATGGTGCCGCGGTCTCGCTCTCGACCGGCGGAGTTTATGGTCAAGCTGACTGAGCTACCAGACGCTCGCGATCTTCCAGAAGCATTTGCGCGCCGCGCGTTCGAAGATAATTTCAGGGACTATGCGCGCCGTATTAGGCGTATTCCAGATCCCGACGCCATCAACCTCTATTCGATCTCCGGCGTCGAAGGAGGTGCTTATGGCTACCAAGCGCTTCAGGCGCGGCTCGTGCTCGATCTCGATCGGTTGGGCGTACGCCCCACGTTTCCCGAAGCGGCGGACAGTGCTTCCGGCTTCCAGAAGCTTGCCGTTGCTGCAAACGATGCATGGCAAGTAGTCACGGGCCCGGACCTCGCGTCAGGAGCCATCGCGGAATTCGAGCGCATGACGGGTGATGCGCGCTTGTCTCCACTACTGCAGCGCTCCGATGAGCAATCAGCGTGGGTGGAAGCGTTCAGCTTGTCGGAGTTGAGCGGTTCAGGGTACCGCCCCAGTGTCGGCGCGACTTACCTGAAAGGGAATATAGAACGGCTGCTGCAGAAGTTTGCAGAGGCAAGTTTCGAACAACGGATCACCGAGGTGATCTGGCTACGGCCGAGCGGATCGACATGGGGGCGGACGACCCGCGTAGCGGAGGCATTAACAGAAGTAAGGGATGCTCTGCGAAACAATAATCAGCCGGATGTCAGGGCGATACTCACAATGCCACGGTCAACGGTTAAGTCCACGAGGTTAAATCATAAGCGGATTTTTGACCGCGGGGTTCTGCTTCCACAAGCTCACCTACCGTCAAATCTCGAAGTCTTGCTTGTTCCTGGGGTGGCCGCGCTTGTTAACATTCATGTACCTGTCCAGCAGCATGCCGTTCCGATTGGCGGATTGGTCACTGAGCCAAAGCGTCTTGGCCGGATAGCGGAGCGTCTTAGTATTATACGCGATAAGGAGGCCGAGGAGCTCTGGAATCGAGAAGTCGGCGACAGGGATGGAACAGGTGCACGCAGCGGGGATGCTGCTTCAGACAGCAATTCCACGGGCTAGGATCGCGCGTGTTTGGCCAGGCACTAGGGCATCCCGGTCGAACCGAACGTCCGCTTCTCGCATTAGTCGCTCAGAAGCGGCCCAACTGCTTCCGGCCCCAAACCGGTGTATGGGAACCTGGCCCGCGCCCACCTGCGGCGCGATCTTTTTGAGCAGACGGTGTGTCTTGCGCGGCAAATGTTGAATACCCGGCAACCTTATGGAAGATAACAGTTAGAGCAACGCATTCCCTGGGTAAGTAATGGCTAAGACGGATCTCGCCATTCTAAAATACTGGCGATCGGCGGTCACGGACAGTGCGATCGGAGACGCCTGCCTGACGAGCAAGATGCTCGAGGAGTTTCACGGCCTGTCATGCGAGGAGGCCGAGACCGGCATTCTGGGACAACAGGCCGTCGATTTCCTGTTTGACAAGGTGCCCGAGAATGTGCGGCGCATTGCGGTAAGCTACCGCCCGCTACATGCTCGTCGGCAAAGCCGGCATACAAGATCGCGCGGCGATGGCCTGCCACTCGAAGTCACCCCAGTTGTGACCGAAGCACAGGTCACGCGTGAAGGGCGCATCATTCCCAGCCACAGCGTCATTGCACGGGACATACTCGATCCGCTCGCGCGTGGCGCCTTCTCGGTCGGCCGCGTCGCAGATCTCGACAGCTTCCTGACAGCCCATCCCTTCCCGGCTAAAGATGAAGATCCGGATCTTTGGCAGCAATACCGGGACCACTGGCAACAGATGCTGGCAGAAGTCGGCGGCGACTGGCCAGCTTCGGACCCGGAATACCAGATCGTCGGCCAGGGGCTGATCCGACCGGCGACCGAGGCGGCCGCGACCGTAAAGCAGATCCTCGATCTGAGCGATACCCTTATCCATGAAGCACCGGAAAGTCCGCTTCTGGCAAATTTTGCACGCAGGGTTCCCTGCGACATCGAACCCGCACGCCAGGCCCCTTTCCCGCTGGCGAAACGTCTCGGCCATTCCAACGACGAGTTTCCCGTCACCGATCATCAGCGCGAAGTGCTTGCACATCTGGCTGAGGCGCGGGATGGCGATATTCTGGCTGTGAACGGCCCGCCGGGCACCGGAAAGACGACGATGCTCCTGTCGGCTATTGCCGGCGAATGGGTGCGCGGCGCGCTGGAGCAAGCCGATCCGCCGTTGATCGTGGCGGCATCCACTAACAATCAGGCAGTCACGAACATCATCGACGCCTTCGGCAAGGACTTCGGGCAAGGGCAAGGCCCGCTTGCGGGGCGCTGGCTGCCCGGCATCAAAAGCTTCGGCCTGTTTCTCGCCGCAGCCAGCCGGGAAGAGGAAGCCTCGACGAAATATCAGACTGAACGCTTTTTCCAGAAACTCGAAACGCCAGAATATCTGGACCGCGCCCGCATAGCCTATCTTCAGGCGGCTCGGAACGCCTTCCCACGCCTGAAGCAGGCGGACGTGGCAGCGGTCGTCCATGCGCTGCATCAGCGCCTGCAAGAAGAAAGCAGCGTGCTCGTTCGGGCCGATGAGGCTTACGCGAAATGCCGCGCGGCGAATCATGCTGTCGAGCGAATGCTCGGGGATGATCCGAGTACCGCCCTCTCAAGGCTTCGCGAGACGAAGGAGCGTTGCACAGCCGAAATGGGCGCAGCCGAGGATCTGCTGCACAAATGGGAGGGCTGGCTTGCGGCTGAGCCGATGCTGCTTTCTCTGTTCGGTTTCCTGCCGCTGGTCGCGAAAAGGCGAGTTCTGCGGGCGCGAGTATTTTTGCGCGAAGCGCGTGCGCCCGAAGAATTTGCAACGGTCGAGCGGATCGATGCCATCGACGGCCGTTTGAAGGTGTATGCGAGCGATACCGCCGCGCGAGCGAAAAGAGCCACGGACGCTTGCCATCAGGCGAAGCAGGCCATGGCAGAGCAAAGGCTGCTGGAAGAGGCATGCCGCACGCTAGCGGCGAATCTTCTGCCAACTTCACAAGAGGGCGCCGATCTGTTGGCGTTCGACCGCGCGGCCGATCGTTCCGTGCGTTTCCCTCTCTTCCTGCTCGCCACCCACTACTGGGAAGGGCGCTGGCTGCTGGAGATGGAGAAAGCATTGCCGGAACTCCAGCAGGTGCAGAAAAACGGCCGCGGCGGCAACGACCGCAGCATGGTCGAACCCATGTGGTCTCGCCGGATGATGCTGACGCCATGCGCCGTTTCCACCTTCGCTACGCTGCCGCGCAAGATGACCTGCCGGGACAATGCCTCGGGTAGCTATCGGACGGAATATCTGTTCAATCATATCGATCTTCTGATCGTTGACGAGGCAGGCCAGGTGTTGCCTGAGGTCGCGGGACCATCCTTCGCGCTGGCGAAACGGGCTCTGGTGATCGGGGACATTCAGCAGATCGAGCCCATCTCCTCACTGACCGCCGCCGTCGATACCGGCAACCTGATCGAGGCAGGGCTCCTGCCGCCCGGCGGAGGCCGGGAGGCTTTGCAAGATCTCGACAAGGTCGGCCTTACATCGCGCAGCGGAAGCACGATGCGGCTGGCACAGTCAGCCTGCCGCTTCTACCCTTATCCGGAGCTAGAGCGGGGCCTCTATCTCTTTGAGCACCGGCGCTGCTTTGACGAAATCATCGGTTTCTGCAATGAGCTCTGCTACAAGGGAACACTACAACCTATGCGTGGCTCGGCTACGGATGGCGCACTGCGCCCGATGGGCTATCTCCATATTGACGGTATGGCGATATCGGCGGGCGGCAGCCGGTTTAATCCGCTGGAGGCGCAGACCATTGCAGCCTGGCTCGCCGCTAACGCCGAAATTCTGAAAGCACGTTACGGCAAGCGCCTGGAAGACATAATCGGGATCGTCACACCCTTCGGCCGCCAGGTTCGCGAAATCCGCAACGCCTGCGCTGCGCTTGGCATCGACGTTGGACGGCAGGGCATGACTGTCGGCACAGTGCATGCACTGCAGGGCGCCGAGCGCGATGTGGTCATCTTTTCACCGGTCTACTCCAAACATGCCGATGGCGGTTTCATCGACCTCTCGCCCAGCATGCTCAACGTGGCGGTCTCGCGCGCGAAAGATGCCTTTCTAGTCTTTGGAGACATGGACATGCTGGCTTCCGCACCTCCGGGGAGCCCGCGATCCGTCCTTGCGCGCTTCCTCTCCAGAGACAGCGCAAACGAGATGGCCTTCGACGTGCCATCGCGAACCGATCTGTCGCGAGGAACGCGAACGCTCGAATCGTTGCGCGATGCGGCCGAGCATGACGCTTTTCTGCTGCGGGAATTTGCGAATGCCGGGCGCAGGCTTTGCGTTGTCTCTCCCTGGATCAACATCGCAACCATGAAACGGGTTGGATTCACCGACGCGATCGCCGCAGCCCGCGCAAGGGGCGTCGAGGTGGAGATCTATGCCGACCCCTATCTGACCCGCGACCGCAACAAGTCCGACCAGGACATGTTCGCGGAAGCCCACGAGATTTTGACCGGTATTGGCGCGACGCTCCACGCTGTCCAACAGCTTCACAGCAAGCTGGTATGGGTGGACGGCGCTTTGCTTGCGGTCGGCTCGTTCAATTGGTTCAGCGCCCACCGGACAGGCGAATTTGCCCGTCACGAGACATCGATTGTCTATCGCGGCAAGCATTTGGGGCCTGAGATCCAAACCCTCGAAGACAGCCTCAAAGCCCGCACTCACCCACTGAAATAAAGTTTGGCGAACTGGGAGTTCATAGGTGGCAGCTTCGTGGAATCGCTGACGTGCGGGATCTGATTGATGATCGGCGTTCGCTAGCTTTGCGTTCGGCGGCTTGTCTTGGGCTAACGGTCACCAAGTTAGGGACGTCTGGTATCTGAGGATAGCTTCCAGTGACGTCCGAGGCCGCAGAGCCAAGTATAATGTCAGCTCTGTTATGTTGCCCGGACAAGAGCCGACCGACTGCTTACGGTCGATTTCGGTCGTTCAACGAGACGCGTTCCGATGGCCGCTGATGGCACTAAGCTGCCGTTTGTCCAAATTCCGCTTTGGGTTTGAGCCGACCACAGCGGGTTGGGTACCAAGTGTTAGATTTTAACCACTAGTGATCCGGGGACACGCACCTAGGAACTTAAATTACAAAGAAATCTGCCGCCGTCATCTTAAGGGCTTTCTTGACAATCGCGAATTCTATTGCCGCCTTCGCGCCGGAGCCGTCCGCGTCATAGTAAAGGACGCCCTTTTTATTGTCGTAGAAGAGGTAGTCGTTCTTGTCCTTGGCCTTGTCGCCGATGGTAAAGAAGGCCTTGTTCAGCTTGCCATGCTTGCTGATGGTGCCCTTGCCGAGCTTCTTGAACACCGCATTGTCCAGCCAGATCGTGTCATCCTTCACATTGAAGTCAGCGATCTTATCAAAGTTCACCTTCCGGTCGATTGTAGCTGTCCCGAGCTTTGTATCGAACACGAAAGGCTCTGTCGCAATTTCTGACTGCGGGCAAAAAGATCTTTGGGTGGTTCGTATCTGCCTATGCGGCGAGCCGCTCGAATTGTTCAGCGAGTGACGGTTGATGAGCGCAGGGGCGTTGGTGCAGGGATCGTGAATTTTGCGGATTATGGTCTTTGATGCCGTCGTTTATGAGGTGGTTCCAATGCGACGGACGGCTTTCGGGCGTGTGCATGCCAGCATGCGATTGAGGACAGTGCAGCCGATGGCGACCTCTGTCTGCTGGGCGCCGAACGACCGCGCCCTCAACCGTCTCCCGATGGTGGCCTTGTATCGGCCGATCGCGGTCTCGACCAGAGACCGTTTGCCGTAACCCGTGACGGCTTGCCATTTCATCCGGCCGTCTGTGGTGATCGCCGCGATATGACGGTCTCGTTGATTGGAGGGTTCGGTGTCCGACCTTTCCACCGCATTGGCGCGCGGCGGAATGACGACCATGGCGCCAACGCTGTGACTGGTGACGGCGTCGTAGGTCGGGTTGCCGTCATAGGCGCCGTCGGCGGTGAACTGCCCGATCGGCACCGCGATCTGGTCGAGCAGCGGATCCACCTGCGAGGCGTCACCGGTGTCCTGATCGGTCATGACATGGGCTACGATCTCGCCGCTGTCGGCGTCCAGCGCCAGATGCAGCTTTCGCCATCCCCTCCGCGTCCTGGCGCCGTGCTTTTCTTCCAGCCACCGGCCGGCGCCGTAGACTTGGAGCCCGGTGCTGTCGATGAGGATGTGAACAGGCCCTTCTCCTAGAATCCGGCGACCCTGCCGTCCTTCAGGGGAGTGCCAGGTCCGCGCTCGCCGGTTGAGGGTGGTGCGATCAGGCACGGCGAGATCCAATCCCATCAACTCAAGCAGCGATATGAGCAAGCCCTCCGTCTGGCGCAGCCGCAAGCCAAACACCAGGCCAACGGTCAGGGCCATTTCGATCGCCAAGTCGGAATAGCGCGGCTGCCCGCCGCCCGTCGTCCGCTTCGCCGCTTGCCAAGACGACAGCGCCTTCGCGGTCATCCACAGCGTCAGGCTGCCACGCCGACGAAGGCCTGCCTCATATTCCGCCCAGTTCGCCACCTCGAACTTCATCTTGCCGATACGATGGCGGCGGGCAGCATTGTGTTTGAAAGGCAGGGCGGCGACCAACGGGCTATTTCGATGACCGCTCGACGACACAAGCACCGCTAACGATTCATGCACCAACGCCCCCTAGCAGGAGTCTCAGCAGCTTCTCACCAGCCATAACTCGCCCAGTCTTGTCAAAACCCTTGCGGCTCATTGCTTGACTGCCTGATACGTTTGGGAAGACGAGCAATGTCTAGGAGCAAGCCCGCATCGTCCTTTGAGACATCAATGAGATCATTGATCCGGTGTCGTTCACCTAAAACCATCAGTACCATTGCGAGAGCGCCCAGAGAGACGGCCGGGTCTCCCTGCTGGAGCCGCCTCAGGGTACTTAGAGAGATCCCGGCAGCCTCGGCCAAGTCGGATATACGCAGACGCCTTTTGCGGCGCGCAATGGCAATGTCGGCACCGAGCTTGCGAAGAGCGCGTTGTACAGAGGGCGAAATCTGAGACTTTGTTGCCAAAGTTATAACCGTTCATATATGATGTCTTACCAAACTTTAATAGTCATATATGAATGCTTATGAGCCATCAACCAAGCAGGGAAGAGCCATAGGGAGACCCAGCCTCCAGGTAAAGCAGGAGCACGTCTTCTTCTGGCCTGGCTGGTGTCAAGCTGGATTTGAGACCCCCGATGAGTAAGGAAATCAGTAAACTCCTCAGTCACGTCCTCCGCCATGCTCCCGAGCGCCTCGGGCTGGTTCTGGACCCAAACGGCTGGACCTCGGTCAACGACCTAATCATCAAGGCGAAGAAAGCCGGCTACAAACTCGATCGCGAGACACTAGAGATTGTTGTCGCGATGAACGACAAGCAGCGCTTCACTCTGTCAGACGATGGCCGGCGCATTCGCGCGGCGCAGGGCCACTCCCTCAAGATCGACCTGGGGCTGAAGGCGAGCGAACCTCCCGTGCTGCTGTTCCATGGAACGGCTCGGTCCAATCTGGACTCTATCTTCGCGGAGGGACTTAAGCCGGGACGGCGCCAGCACGTCCATCTGTCCTTGGACGAGTCAACCGCGATGAAAGTGGGTGAGCGACACGGCAAGGCAGTGGTTTTACGCGTCGATGCAGCCCGCATGCACGCAGATGGCAAAACGTTCTGGCAGGCGGATAACGGTGTCTGGCTGACCGGGCACGTTCCCCCCCAATACCTCAGTTTTTAAAGAAGAACCGCTGGCTCTGTTGTCGCCATTTGTAGAAATGCGAATCCCCCACGGAGATGCCAAAATAGAGGCCTCGAGAAGGTCTTCAGCTGCCGCATTGTGAGATCATCTGCAGCACGTGCTGGGTTCAACAGACAGGCAATTTCAAGGGCCGGAGAAACCGCTGTCGTAATCAGGATCGTCCTGGACGTCGCTGTTATCGATCTTGGCTTGAAGCTCCTGAAGGTCCACAGCCGCACTGATTGCCTCGGAGGCAAGGGACAAGTTCCTATACTGCTCGGGAGTGATTTCCGCCTCTTCTGAAAGCTGTTGGTGCCCGCTGCGATCCTTCTGGACCCACTTCGCCCGCACAAGGAGTGTTGCCACAACCGAGCGCAGAGTGGCGAACCCGCTCAATAAGTCGCTGGAAGCGATAGTAGACAGCGCTTCCACTTTCATCAGCAAGCGCTTGGACTTCTCGAACATAGCCTTGGCACGATCGGCCATTTGGCTGATCTTAGCGCGCTCCCGAGCGAGATCGCGCCCCTCGTGAGCCTTCTGTTGCTCCCATGCCTCGTAGCGAGCATTCATCCAGGCTTCGCGCGACTGGAGCTGCCGTTGCTTCACGTCCAAGTCTCGTTCCGCTTCCCGGCGAGCGCGATCTTTCAGCCGTCCATAGGTCTCGGGGCTGACATGCTCGATCCTGGTGATCTGTTTGCGGGTGCCGCGCCGGATCCGGGTGTCGAGATGGCAGGCAGCATAGGCGGCCCACGAGGTTTGCAGAGCAGCAAACTCATTTCGCTCCCCCGTGGCGGCCTTGAGCTCCTGTAACGGCTTATTGGTGCTGATCCTGGGTTTCCCCCGCGAAGACCGGATAGGCGAAATGCAGAGGTCCACGACACTCCCACCTGCCTCGTCCAGGTCCAGGCGGGCGGTAATCACACTCCCCTCCCCGGCCCATTCCTCAGCCCACGCCCGGGCTGCCTTGAACAGAGCAATGTTCCGCGGATTGTCAGGATCGTGCAGTCCTCCGGTTTCCCGCACCCACTCCGGTGAAACGACGCACAAGGCCTGCATCATCAGAGGAGCTCCCTTTCGCTCCCCTGCCCCAGTTTGATTTCGATGAGTTTTGTAGGCGGCCAGGATGTCTCGAGGATCGCTGTCTGGATCCTTGGACCAGGCCAGGCAGGTCCCGGCTGTCGCCCCCGCTCTGAGGCGTTTGCGAGAGACCTCGTCGAGCCGCAAGGCGTGACGGGTCTGACCCTGGAGCTGGGCGAGGGTGGTCAAGCGATTGACACGAACCGAGGACAGAATCAATGGACAGCTTTGAGGCGAGACAGGATGAGCTTGGATGGTATCTAGTATTACAATGTTGCATTTTGTACAATTTCGATAATGGAATTATCAACCCACTATGACAATTCTCTCCGAGCCGCTCCGCTAATTGTCGTGGGCCGCTTCGCGGAAGAGCGGAGCTTTCGTCACTACGGCGCTGTTGAGGGCGCGTTCCTTCAGCCCCGTTTTGGGTCATCCGACAATTCCTCCTGAAAGGCCGCACCATATCCCTCTCGGGCAAACCGCCGCCCAACTGGACTTCGGTGCCACGCGCTCCTTGCACCAATGGAAGTCCTTATAGGTTCGCAATGAAAACACCTCAGCAGGCCATCCCCACTGTGATGGCCAGACCTGAACTCATGGCTGTCACGACATCCGCCTCCTCCGCATGGCCAGTAGTTCGACCTCGAGATTAAGCTTGCCGGCTTTCACCATGCGCACGAGTGCCCGAAAATACCCACCAGGATTGCGGATCCGCTGCGAACCGCTCGACACGTCATCGTCATAGAGCTGCAGCACGTAGATGACCGCGGCAGCCGCACCAACAGGACCAAGATCGGCGACGGCCTCATTCCAGGCGCTTTCGTGCGCACCGAGCGACGCACGCAGATATCGCCCTGCCCCAACAATATCATCCGTGTTGTGAATAGGTCGGCCGTAATCCGCGATCGTTGGACAAGCTTCAACGATCAAAGCTGGTGATAGATGCTCTGCCGGTCGTTCTTTTGGCAGAACCGCCTCAGCTTTCTTCGGAAAGCTTTTTGTACAAGACTCGCTAGGAGATCCGTTGTTTGTTTCTTTGTGCTGGACTCTGAGTCCTCCATTGCCGGTCTGATAGAAAGCCTCTTCAGCGAGGTTTCGCAGATCCTTCCAATTCTGCAGCAGCCCAATTGGAAGGTCAGTCGTCGAGCGGACTGGGGTGCGGCTCATCAGGGTCTTATAGCGATCGTCGAGGTCGGAGCGGTCGAGTGCCGGGAAATGCTGTGCAAGAGCGCTGATGGCCTCCTCTGTGGCTCTGCGGGCCACGGTGACCTCGTCATAGGCCCGCTTGCGGATCTCCCGCATGATCTTCTGCTCGGCCAGCATGGAGGTCCACTCCCCTCGCCTTGCATAGATCGGCGTCAGGTCGAAGCCATAGGCGTCAATGATATCACCGGCGAGATCTCGCATCGCGAAGCGCTTCCCATTGGGAGAATCCTTCGCCACGATCAGCTTAAGATCCGTGAGCTGGCCCAAAATACGCCGGATGGACCGCTCGGTAAGCCCTGTGCGGCTCGCCAGATGGTCATTGGACGGCCAAACCAGCAGCCTCTCCCAATTCTGCTCGCCCCAGCAGGCGACGAGCTCGGATAGCACCAGGCGCTGAGCTGGACGCAGCTCAAGCGCCTTCTCCGCGTCCCGGGCTGCGGCTGAGAGTTCTTTGCGCGTGACTGTACGGCCTGCCTCAAAGGCAAGCTTTCTTGCGGCCAAGGCAGCATGTCTCAGCTGCCGGCCTCCTGTCGATGCCAGTTGCACCGTACCCTCCATTATGAGGGCAAAGCAGGATCGTTCACCGAATCCGATGTTCTTGACAGCTGATTCGCTGGGATGGCATAAAGAAGGTGCTAAACGACTTTGATTGCCATACCAGTGGTGATTACCCAAAGGCCCTTGGAGTTACCAGCTCCGAGGGCCTTTTGCTTTGCCGCGGTTACATTAAGTCCCCTCCTCCCTCGCCTTGGCATACTCCTGAGCGAGGCTTGGAAGCTGCTCTGCGAACCGATCGGCAAGGAATGTCGCGAACCCCGCGTCCAATCCCTTGTCGACCGAGATCTTCAGGTCGCGGCCGGTCTGTGAGACCTTTGCAACCTTCCGACCAGAAGCTGTGATGATCCGCGTATCGCTATTCGCCTTCTCCTGGGGACCGGTGGCCGCAGTGAGGACGCGGTTGAAACGGGCATGGCTATCAGCGGCTTGGAAGCGATCGCTGGCGGTAGCCTCAAGGACACGATCGAGAGCGCCCTTCCCTCTCAGGGCCTCCGTCAGTTCGAGCCAGCGCGGGCGCCCGATCTTTGGAGCCGGCCCGATGGCCGCGATCACATCGGCTGGGATCGCCTTAGCGACCGAGAGCAGGACAGATAGATTGCCCTTGTTGGGTTCGACAGCGGACATGATCGTAGCCCGATCGAATCCTCTCTCCTCGAGGGTAGCCGCGAACTGCGCCCTCTCGATGAAGCTGAGATCCGCCCGATCAAGGTTTTCCTTACCCTGAGCTACGACGAGCTCGGCATCGGTCAGCGGACGGACAAGCGCCTTCACCTTCTGTCCTAGCTCTCGCGCAGCGCGAAGCCGGCGATGACCATAGGCAGCTTGATAACGCCCCTCATCCTTCGGATGGAGTCGGACGAGAATTGGAACCTGTTGTCCGCCGTCGGCGATACTCGCTTTTAATGCCTCGAAAACTGGATCGGAACCGGTGTCGGTCAGACGATCACGAAAGGGCGAGTGATCGACGGCTTTTGGATCGAGCTCCAGTACGCGATCGCCGGAGGCCAGTTGCGAGCGAAGGTTCTCGACCTCTTCCGCATCGGCGTTGAGGCTCTCGAGCGCCATACCCATGACCTTGATCGAGCCTGGGGTAGCCGACGGCTTGCGCTCCGGCATCGGTTTTGGCTCGTCCCGCTTGATCGGCGATAGCAGACTATCGAGATGATTGGCTCGCTTGCTCATGCCCTACCCCAGGCTTTCCGGATCAGATCCTCGACCTCGCCGTTGACCGCATCGAGAGACTCGATAGCGCGATCGTAGGTCTGACGAGTGATGTTCTCGCGTCCAACTTCGTAGAGCGTCTGCTTCGTAATGCCGGCGTCGGCGACAGCCGTCGATTTCAGCATGGTGTTGGTCATCACCCGCTCACCAAACAGCGACCGCATGAGCCCGACAATGCGTGTTTGCGGCCCGTCTTGGGGTTCGTAGCGAGTGACGAGATAGCGGAGGAAGTCGTAGTTGGCATCACCGCCCGCCTTCTCGACAACCGACAGCAAGTTCGCCGTCATGTGAAGGAACTGGCTCATGGACGCGACGTCGAGCATCTGCGGGTGAATCGTGATTAGAACTGATCGTGCTGCACACAGAGCCGAAAGCGTCAAGAAGCCGAGAGCTGGCGGGCAATCGAGAACGACGATGTCATAATCGTCATCGACGGTCGTGAGTGCATGCGCCACGCGAGCGAAGAACAGTCGGTCGGATGACCGACGCTTCTCCGCAAGAACACGCGGTGTGTCATGCTCGAACTCCTGCAGCTCCAAATTGGCCGGAACCAAATCAAGACCTGCGAAGTAGGTCTTGCGGATCACGTTCCGTAGCGGGACTTCGTCCTCATACTTGATCGCGCCATAAAGCGTTTCGTTTGGCCCGACATCGAACTCTGGTTGGAGCCCGAGCAGAGATGTCAGCGAGGCCTGTGGGTCGAGATCAATCGCCAGCGTGCGATAGCCGCGCATGGCGAGATACTGCGCAAGGTGCGCTGTCGTGGTAGTCTTGCCCGACCCGCCCTTGAAGTTGGTAACGGCTATGACCTGAAGCCGCTCGCTTGGTTTGCGATGGCGCGAGTACGTCGGCTTCACTTTCGCCATGAGCTCACGGATTTCGTTGACCTGCTCCAGTGTATATAGACGGCGACCGGCGACACCCTTCTCAGGGGCTGGGCCTTCGCCGGAGAGATCGAGCTGGCGTAAGTAGCCGTCGCTGCATCCAATGAGCTTAGCCGCTTCGCCTGATCCGAGCTTCCTCAACGTCTTTGTTGAGGATGGTGGAAAGAGGCGGCTTCGAATGTCCTGCAGTTGAGCAGAAAGAAGTTGAGCGTCGGCTTCGACAGCGCTTGATAATGAACTCGAGACTGCTGGTTCGGCAGTATCCGTGTTTGCTAATTGGTGGGGCAAGTTACGCTCCGATACCGTTCTACGAGTTGCGACCGTAAGCTTTATGCGATTCGGATATTTAGACAAGGTTAACGGTCAAGTCACTTCGGATTCAGCTGTGAGCCATTCCTTACCGCACCCCATGGTTATTTCGAGTTATCAGCTGAAAACCGCCCTGCCCTGTCCCAAAAGTTTTCAGCTGAAAACCGACGTTACTCATCCATCACGGGCAAGAATCCCGACCTTGTGAATGATTCCAAACACTGATTGGACCCCAAGCTGTTCAATAAAGAGACTCGGACTCATGCCCAACTTCGTCGTCCTCAATCGCTCCGATTCGGCCAAGAACATGGCCCGTTTCTATATTCTGTCGATAGAGGCAAGCTTATTTGGAGACCTAGCTCTGATCCGCGAGTGGGGTCGAATCGGCACCGCAGGGCAGCGCAAAGTCGAACTATATGAAAATGAGGAGAGTGCCGCTGTTTCCTTCCAGAAATGGCTGCTTCGGAAGCAGCGTCGGGGATACCGGATCCGGCTGACGTATTGACCGCGTATAGCTCAATATTTGTGATCTTCTCGGTGAGATCCTAAGGCGTCGCATGAAGCTATTTAGTGCCGCCCTATACCAGATAGGTCATTCGACGGTCCGCTTAAGGTCGGGAGAAAGGGGGAGCTTAC
>NZ_JBFRFT010000027.1:0-37831 GCF_052114965.1 Microvirga sp. 2TAF3
GAGGAAGGTCGCCGCGCTTACAGGCAACCAGAACACGCTCCCGCAGATCAGGCGAATAGGGCTGGGGCATGGCTTGCCTCCTGGGCCATCTCCCAGTCAACGCACAGATCACCCCAATGGATTCAAGCCCAGATCAAAAGCGCTTTAGTTCGCAGGACACGGGGCAGCGCGATGCACGCGCTCCGTCGAGGGCGGGTACTTTTCCAGGAGCCGCGCAGGGCGTACCGGACGGGCGGCGAAGCCGCCACCGCAGTTCGGACAGATGCCCTTGAGATTGCCTTCGGCGCATTCGGCGCAGAACGTGCACTCGAAAGAGCAGATCCTCGCCTCGGAGCTGTCGGGCGGCAGGTCCCGGTCGCAACACTCGCAATTCGGCTTCAGCTTCAGCATGGCGATTTCCCGGCCTTAGATAGTGGCTCTATTCATCAGGTTGGACAGGGCTGTGACCTGACGCCCCGCCGCATCAAAGTTCGATGGCGACAGCCATTGCTCATACGCGGCCTTGCACGACGGCCAGTCTTGATCAGTCATGGCAAACCACGCGGTGTCACGGTTCTCGCACTTGACCACCATGTGCTGCCGGAACAGCCCCTCGTACGAGAAGCCGAAGCGGGCCGCGGCGCGCTTGGAAGGCTCGTTGCGGTTATCGCATTTCCACTCGAAGCGACGGTAGCCCAGGTCGTCGAAGACCCAGCGGGCGAGCAGGAAGATCGCCTCTGTGGCCCCGCGGCTGCGCGCCAGCCGAGAGCCGAACAGGATGTGGCCGACCTCGACGACGCCATTGGCTGAATCGATCCGCATGAGCGCCAGCCGGCCTTCGGTGCGACCGGTCTCCCGGTCGATGGCTGCGAAGAACAAGGGATCCTCCGATGCGGCAGCCCGGGCCAGCCATGGCTCGAACGACGTTCTGTCGGAAAACGGATGGTCCGCGAGGTAGCGCCAAAGCGCTTCGCGGTCCGGTCCGCCGCCGGCCTCGAAAAGCTCGTCGCCATGACGGGCCGGATCGAGTGGCTCAAGGCGTATGTAACGCCCGTCCATGATCGTCCGGTCTGGCTTCGACCGCGGCGTCCAATCCGTCAGCGACATTGTCGTTCCCCTTCGTCGACGGGAATACCCTGCGCCGCCGGAATCCCAAAACAGCCGCAGGATGGAATACTGAATTCCATCCTGCGAAACGATCATGTTGACCCACCATGGCGTGAAGCAGGCAGTCTCCTCATCGCGTGTACTGGAGCGGGAGGTTGGTGGGGCCGGGAGGGATGATTGGCGGCTGGACGCCGGGCCGCGAGTGCAAGCCCTCCTAGAACGAGGGCCGCCCCGATGACCGTCGATGCCCCCACCACTTCGCCGAATAGAAGCCACGCCGCAACCGCAGCCAGCACGGGACGGGCAAGCGCCGTGGCGGAGGCGTAGGATGCCGGCAGGCCGCGCATGGCGTAGGCCATCAGCCCGTGGCCGCCGATCTGCACTCCGAGCGCCATGGCGACGATGGGCAGCCAGCCCAGGGCCACCGAGGGCAGAAGCGGATCGCTGGTTCCAATGGCCAAGGGGGCCAGGACAGTCGCTGAGATCCCGCTCGTCCAAAGCATAATGCGCATCGCGGAGGTGCGCGCGCGCAGGTCCTTCACGACGAGGAAGTACGCCGCGTAGAGGAACGCCGAAAGAAGGGCGAGTCCTTCGCCGAGACCTAACTGCCATCCTTCAAGCGAGACGCCCGTCAT
This sequence comes from Microvirga sp. 2TAF3, assembly GCF_052114965.1. Lineage (NCBI taxonomy): Bacteria > Pseudomonadati > Pseudomonadota > Alphaproteobacteria > Hyphomicrobiales > Methylobacteriaceae > Microvirga > Microvirga sp. 2TAF3. Next base: position 1,722 of record NZ_JBFRFT010000027.1, read on the forward strand.
CAACACGGCGCCAAAGATTGTCATGCCATAACCGATGACCTGCGCCATCAACAGACGCTCGCCGAGGAAAACGATAGCGAGCGCGGTCACGAACACCGGCGACAGGTTCATCAGAAGGGCCGCGTTGGCGATGGTGGTCTCCACCGCGGCCCAGTGATTGGCCGCCATGTCGCCAGCCGAGAGCAATCCCGCCACGATGAGGAGGATGTAGTCGCGTCCGCGCAGAGGCTCCGTCTGCGCCTTTGGCATCGGTGCAATCGCGACCAGTACTCCGGTCGCGATCACCATACGCAGCCAGAGCGTCGCGGTGGGGTCGACAGGGCTGAAGCGCACAAGGAGAGGGGCGGCCGCGACGAGAACGCAACTGGCCGCGAGGGCTGCAAAATATTGCATCGGGTTTTCCGTGTCCGATTGAAATCAGGCGGCAAGCAGGATGGACCCAGTGGTTCGCCGTGCTTCGAGATCGGCGTGCGCCTGTGCTGCCTCGGTTAGCGGGTAGACGGCTCCCACGGATGCGTTGATCAGGCCCTGCTCCAGTAGGGACGTGAGCGCGGTTGCGGCCTCGCGGTAGGTGTCGAGCTCGGCCATGTAGCCGAACACGCTCGGTCGCGAGAGTGACAGCGAGCGTCGGGGTCCGAGCTGCGCCACCTCGATCGGCGGGATCGGCCCTCCGGCTTGGCCGACGCTCGCGACGGTGCCGAACGGGCGCACGGCGTCGAAGGTCTCGAGCAGCGTCGTGCCGCCAATGCCGTCGTAGGCGACATCCACGCCGCGGCCGCCGGTGATCTCCTTCACGGCGTCGACGAAGCTGGCCTCCCGGTACAGGATCGCCTGATCGAGGCCGGCGGATTGTGCGATCTGCGCCTTCTCCTCGCTACCGACGGTGCCGATGATGGTTGCACCCAGGAGCTTCGCCCATTGCGTTATGACGAGGCCGAGGCCGCCCGCGGCTGCATGCACCAGAATGGTCGTGCCGGGACCGACGGGATAGGTGCGGTGGAGCAGCATATGGGCGGTGACGCCGCGCAACATGATGCCGGCCGCGCTCCTGTCCGAAACCGCGTCCGGAAGCCGAACCAGACGCTCGGCAGCGATGATCCGTGCGGTGGCGTAGCCACCGACCGGGAGGGCCGTGTAGGCGACGCGGTCACCGACGCAAACGGAGATGACGCCAGGACCGACCGCCTCGACACGGCCGGCGCCCTCGACCCCGAGGACGGCCGGGACCTGCGGCAGCGGGTAGAGACCCGTGCGATGGTATACATCGACATAGTTCACTCCGGCGAAGGACTGCCGGACGAGCACCTCGCCCGGACCGGGGGTGGGAAGCTCGATCTGATCGAGCTGGAGAGCTTCGGGGCCACCGGGTTCATGAATGCGAATGACGTCTGTCATGTCTGATCACCAAGTTTGAGGTGGCTCAGACTTGGCCTGAGATCGGCTTAGCTGCTATTCCGGATTGTTGCCGAGTAGCTGGGGATTTTTGCGCAGCATGGATTGGGACGATCTGAGGTACTTTGCCGAACTGGCCCGAACAGGGAGCCTGTCGGCAGCGGCCCGCACGCTCCGGGTCGACCATTCCACGGTGGCGCGGCGGATCACCTCGTTGGAGGGGGCGCTCGGCATCCGTCTCTTCGACCGGTTGCCGCGAGGCTACGTGCTCACGCCGGAGGGTGAGCACGTTCGAGAGCAGGTGGAGCGTCTGGAGGAGGACGTATTCGCACTCCAGCGGACAGTGCAAGGGCGTGGGCCCGGGCTGTCAGGCACCGTCCGAGTCAGCGCGCCGCCGGCTTTCGCAAGCCTGTTTCTGTCGCCGCGCTTGAGCCTTCTGCGCGAGCGGCATCCGGACATCATCCTGGAACTGTCGGGCAGCAACATCTCCGTCAGTCTCACGCGACGCGACGCTGACATCGCCCTACGGCTGGCGAAGCCGGAAGGTTCGTCCCTGATCACCCGCAAGGTGGGGACCGCCGGTTACGGCCTCTTCGCCTCCCGCACGTACACGGACGGACGGACCCCGGAAACCATGGATCTGCTCGGGTACGAGGAGAGCCTGGAGCACGTTCCGCAACAGCAGTGGCTGCGCCACTACGCCCGGGGACGGCCGCTTGTCTTTCGCACGAGCGATCTCGTCGGCCTCGCCTCGGCCGTGCGGGCCGGACTAGGTGCGGCGGTCCTGCCGTTCTTCGTGACAGGCAACGATCCCGATCTCATCTGCCTGCAACGCGAAGGAGTGCCGCCGCGGGACCTCTGGCTGGTGGTGCACGAGGACGTCAGGCGCTCTCCGCGGGTCCGCGCCGTGATGGACATCCTGATCGAGATCCTGGCCCGCGAGCGGAGCCTCCTTGAAGGAATTGGGCCATAGGAGCGCTTGGTCTGTGCATCGATGCGCAGAAGGCCCGCCAAAACACTCAGACTGGATTTGCGGCTTCAGTGGCATAAGAGACCGGCGGCAGCGATCGCGGCTTGGAGACCGAGTACGTGTTCAGGTGTCGTGCCGAGCGAGGTGTCCAAACGGCCGTCGTGCAGAGGGACCGCTCGCGGTTCTGCTCGTTCGCTCCAACCTCTCTCTCTGTCAGGAAACCCAGCATGATCCACAGACCCAGATCCCTGCTCGAAATCGCAGGCGCCTCGTCGATCCCTAGTTCGCTCGCGGACTCGGCCCTCATGCTGATCGACCATCAGCGAGAATACCTGCCGAGTGGCGGATTGCCGCTGGCGGGAGTCGAGGTTGCCGTTGAGGAGATCAAGCAGCTATTGGCGCTTGCCCGCAGCCGCGCCATGCCGATCTTCCATGTCGTCCATCATGGCCGACCCGGTGCGCCGTTGTTCGATCCCGAAAGCCCAACAGCCCGGATCATCGAGGGACTTGAGCCGAGGAAAGGTGAGGCAACGATCGCCAAACCCCTGCCCAACGCGTTCGCCAGGACAAACCTGCATGAGGAGATCCGGGCCACAGGACGGCATGAGCTCATCATCGCGGGCTTCGCCACCCATATGTGCGTGAGTTCCACCGTACGGGCCGCACTCGAACTGGGATACAAGACAACGGTGGTCGCATCGGCAACGGCAATGCGCCATCTACCCTCTCCCCTGAAAGATGGCGAGATTGTTCCCGCCGCTACCGTTCAGCAGGGAACGATAGCGGCGCTCGCGGACCGGTTTGCAGTCGTCGTGCCTTGCGTCGAGGCGCTTCTTGTCGAAACATGCCCCACGCGGTAGGCCTGAATGCTTGAGGTCAAAACCGCTTCCGGCAGTTTTTCCCAAAGCCTGAACCGCACGCGAGACCAAGTGGTGGGTTCAAAACCCGCGACTGACGCGAGGGCTTCGCCGCCCCTGACCATGTCCCGGGCTTCGTCGCTGTCTCGCCGCCGGATCTCGCCGAGCGGGGCATGGGGCCTGATCGGGAGGATCTCGCGGGTGGCGAACTTCGCTTCACTGAACCCCGGGGCAACGCAGGCCTGCCACACGATCCAGGTTCTGACACTCGGCCAGCCAAAGTCATTGGCAAGGGGCTGGAAGCCGGGTCCGCATAGAAAATCGCTTGCACCCTCCGCCCTGTCCCAAACATAGAACGGGGCGTAGAGATTCTCCGCACTGCCCAGATCGCCCTTCGCTGCTCTGAGATACGCCTTGAACTTCAGGTTCGGAAAGCCGTCGAGCAAAGGCCCCTTCTCCCGGATACGCCGGTCGATGATTTCCATGTCGTAATCGGCGGGGAGGGCGAGACTGTACTGCATGGCGATCATGAGCGCTTCTCCACGGGCTCGAACCAATCGACGGCCCGACCGCCCTGCACGGCCTGAATGCTGATATAGCTGAAGGAGTCGTCGCGCGTCGCTCCGTGCCAGTGGCGCTCGCCAGGATCAAACCAGACGGAGTCGCCCTCATGGACGGTGATGATAGGGCCACCATCCGCCTGAACGATCCCGGTACCGGATAGGACATACAGGAGCTGGCCGCGTGGATGCGCATGCCAGTTGGCGATGGTACCTGGGTCGAGCATCGCGCGCATTGCCGTGTTCTCGCCGTTGCGGCTGCCGTCCAGCAGCGGCTCGACCTGCATCGGAGTTGTGGATAGACCATCGGGCGAGCGGGTCAGCTTTTCTCCGGGACGGCGGACAGTCATCTTTCCAGGGTTGGGTGCGCTATTCATTGTGGGTCGAGTCCAGGCGGTCCCGGCTGACGCGATCTCGCCCCTGCTGAAGGACCAGTCTTCGGCGGAGGTTGTGTTGATGACGATCATCACGTCCTCCGGGCGGATCCCCGGAGACTGCTCAAGCTGTTCGATCACGCGCTGATAGAAAGCCTTCTTGACCTCGGCTGACCGCGGTTTTCCGGCCGTGATGGCGATCAGCATGAAGTCGTCCGACCGAGGACCGCCGAGATAGGTTGGGTCGAAAATCAGTTCATCGGGCTCATGGAATTGCCCTCAACTGTGGGATCGGTCACCACCATAGGCATGCGGGTGGCCTCGACCGCAGCTACAAACGGGCCACCGCCACGCTGAAACACATGGACCCGCTCTTCGGCTCTTCCCTGATCCGTTTCAACGGGTGTTAGGTCAGACTTCAATTCATTTCGCTCCGTTTGCTGTCCAGCTACGATGCCCGCTTGCCACCAGACGGCTTTGCTGGGGCGCTTCCCTTGCCCTGGTTCGCCACGAATGGGGAGGCTGGGATTGCGTTCCTGGGCTTCTCCTGCTTGGGCTTCTTCGCTTCGCGGTTGCCGCGCTTTTCGCCTCTGGCCATGGCTCGTCTCCGTTGTTGGTCATTCCTACGAAGGATAGTCTCAGTCGTCGGGTGAAGGGTCGAGCAGATGATCAAAGTCGGCCAGCACGCGGTCGATCAACTTGCGACGGCGTACATCGCTTGCATCCAAAGCTTGCGCTAAGAGACCAAGCAGATAGCGTGCCTTCTCGACAGCCTCCGGCCAATTGCTGGCAGGTGCTGCCGCCAGCAGGTCCTCCAGGGCTGCCTGTCTCGTGCGCAGGGCCTCCTGATCGGCTTCGACCTCGGATCGTAGACGTCGAAGGTCGGTGGCTTTCTGGGCTGCCATGCCGCGATGAGCATCAAGATTGGTCGGATGATCAACCATGGTCGGGTTCTTCCCTCGGGTCTGGATGCGAGTGCGTCGCCAGCCATGTGATCGTGCTCATCCATTCGCCTCTACACTGTTGGCTGGTTGTTAAGCTCGCTCCGTGAGCAATCGCCCCAACGTCTTGGCTTGCTGAGTATTCTCGCCGCTGGGCTCAGGAGTTGCGAGGTGCCACTCGTGTGCTCGAAGCGCCCAAGCGACGTCAGAAAGGCTGCCGAGCGGCTCATGCGGCCAAGCAGGTTCGCCAGTGGGTATGAGGATCATGGATCGTTGCGGCGCCGTCATGCCGACACGAGTGATGTACAGGATCTCGTCGCCCCGTCGAAGCAACGCGACTGGATCATAGGTCTGGGATCCGCGAAAGAATGCTTCGCCGCTGGTCAAATCATTGACGCCGGGGCCGTGATTTCGCTTTCGCGCACGGCGCGCTCACCGAAGCCAGACGATTTGATGCGGTACGAGACCTCACCGGTCTGATCAGCCGGCATGAGGCGAGTCACCTCGTAGATGCCGCTCGAACTGGCACGCTTGTCCGAGAAATTCGGATGGGTGATGCGGACCAACTGATGAATTTTATACTTGTGAGACATTCTGTTCTCCTGGAGCTTGACCGACTTCGGGCAGCGCGAAGCGCAGGCTACCGCCGTAGGTGTTAGCAGGTACAAACGAAAAGCCGCCCCACAGGGGAGCGGCATCAAGACAGAGCGGCACAGGCTATGTCCTGAGCCGATCATCAAAGGTTAGGCCGTCTCGATGTTGCTGACGGCGATCTTGCCCGAGCGGCGGTCTTCGGCCGTGTCGAAGGAGACCTTCTGGCCTTCGACGAGGTTGCGCATGCCGGCGCGCTCAAGAGCGGTGGCATGGACGAACACGTCCTTGCTGCCGTCATTCGGTTGAATGAAGCCGAAGCCTTTTTGATCGTTGTAGAATTTCACGGTGCCCGTAATCATAGGGGTAGCCTTTCGCGATTGCTGTAGATGCACGTGAGTGAAGGCGCGCAAAAGCGCGGCCTTGTCTCGGTTCGTCGATGTAATGGTAAGAAAGTCCGAACGTGCGCCTGGAAAGACCAAAAGCGAAACGACCCGATTGTCCGGCCAAAATCCGATAAAAAATATATAGGTCTTTTACTGGATAATAACAAGTGCCGTCAGTATTTGTTTTTATATGGACGGAATTTGCTAGGCTCCATGCAATTCAAAGAAGATTTTGCTTAACAGGAGACGAGGCAGATGCGATATTTGCCGGAGCCATCAGTACACATTCACTCACTGCCGTCCGTTCGGAACCCGAGGAATGCGTCTAAAGTTTGCGGCGGGTCCTAACTGCGGGCGAGACTGTCCATCGGAGTGGATTCAGATATTTGATACGGAAGCGGCACGGCAATGTGCGCCCGCAGCCCTTCCGGTTCGTAGGAGATTGTCGCCTGAGACCCCATCTGATTGTTCAACACACGCTCGAGGAGCTGGGAGCCATAGCCCTTTCGGGTCGGCGGACTGGTGGCGGGGCCGTTCCGTTCAACCCACTCGATGGTGAGTTCGCGGAGGTCCTGGTCCTCCACCAGAGTCCACGACACGGCGACTGACCCGCCAAGCACAGACAGGGCACCATATTTGACCGTGTTCGTCGTCAGCTCATGGATGGCCATCCCGAGCGGAACGGCGATGGAGGACGCCAGTTCAACATCCGGGCCGTCAAGCTGAACCCGATGCGGCGAGCCGTCGTCGTAGGGATCGAGTTCGTTGCACAAAAGGTTTCTGACGAGGACTGCCTGCCACTCATCGTCCGCAAGGCTCGAATGTGTCCGCGCCAGCGCCACGATCCTGCCAGTGAAGGCCCGCTGGAATTCCTCGATCGTCGTTGATGCACGAGCGGTTGAGCCCATGATGGCCTGAACAGTCGCCAGCATGTTCTTGACCCTGTGGTGCAACTCCCGCACCAGAAGCGCCTGCTGGTCCTCTGCGCGCTTGCGCGCTGTGATATCGACGGTTCTGTTGCAGCTTTGAAGCTTGCTCCGTCTCAGCTACGGCGCGAGGGCGGTAAGAGGGACTGGCGGTGAAGCAGAAGAACAAAAACCCGTTCAAGGGTCGGCAATTCATGGCGGAGATCATCCTGTGGGCCGTGCGCTGGTATCTGCAATTCCCGATCAGCTACCGCGATCTTGAAAGCATGCTCTCGGATCGGGGCGTGCAAGTAGACCATACGACCTTGTTTCGCTGGATCCAGGCCTACGCACCCGAGCTGGACAAGCGCACCCGACCGCATCTGCGGATGACGAATGGCTCTTGGCGTGTAGACGAGACTTACATTCGCGTGAAAGGCGAATGGGTGTACCTGTACCGCGCTGTCGATGCGGCCGGGCAGACGATCGATTTTCTGCTTTCACCCAAGCGGGATGCAGCTAGCGCCCGGTGCTTCTTCCGTAAGGCATTAGGGCAGCCCCATACCGTCAATCCGCGTACCATCACGGTCGACAAGAATGCGGCTTACCCAATCGCGACGAAAGCCATGAAGCGAGAGGGGACGCTCTGGCGCTTTGCCAAACTCCGTCAGGTGAAATTCTTAAACAACATCATTGAGCAGGATCACCGGCGTATCAAACGGCTGGCCCGACCTGGGCTGGGCTTCAAGAATTTCCGGACTGCCGCTCGGACAATTGCTGGCTATGAGACGATGGCGATGATCCGCAAGGGCCAACTGACCAGCATACCAGCGAACGACATGAAGGCTCAGAGTGACTTCATTGCTCGTCTATTCCAGGTTGCGGCCTAATCAGAGTTCCTGCCCGGTCTTCGCTTGAGCTGCGGCAAGATTTGCAACGGAACCGGCTGAAGTCCGTGTTCAGGTCGTACAACTGGAGCACCTGGTTGTTCAGCGGATCGGGATTGGCCGGGCCGAACGCTTCCCAGGGTGCCCGATTGACCTTGGTGCTCAGGAGCCAGCCGTCGTTGTACAGCGCCCACTGCCCGAGCATCTCGAAGTACTGGGTCGTGTGCCGCGATGGCGCCTTGGCGTTCGCCGCGTCGAAGGTGTAGGCGAAGCTCGTGCCCTCGATCGGCGCCTGCCTGATGCCGTCGACGACCTCCGGCTCACGGATGCCGGCGGCCTCGAGGATCGTCGGCACCACGTCGATGACGCGCACGAACTGTTCGCGTAGCGCTCCCTTGTCCTTGATGCGCGCGGGCCACGAGACGGCCATGTTCTGATTGATGCCGCCGAGCTGCGAGGCGTTCTGCTTGAACCAGGAGAACGGCGTGTCGAACGCCCACGACCAACCGGCCGACATATGGTTGTAGGTCTGCTCGGTGCCCCAGACGTCATAGAACTTCATCTGGACGTCGACGGGCAGCTCGTTCAGGCCGTTGAAGAAGGCTACCTCGTTCGGCGTCCCCTTCGGCCCGCCCTCGGCGCTGGTGCCGTTGTCGCCGTTGATATAGATGACCAGCGTATTGTCGCGTTGCCCGATGTCGTCGAAGGCCTGGATCACGCGGCCGATCTCGTGGTCGTTGTAGGCCGCGTAGGCGGCAAAGACGTCGACCTGACGGATGAACAGCTTCTTCTCCTCGGCCGAGAGCGCGTCCCACTCCTTCAGGATGTCCTTGGGCCAGGGCGCCAGCTTGGCGTCCTGGGGGATCACGCCGAGCCGCTTCTGGTTGGCGAAGATGCGCTCGCGCAGCTTGTTCCAGCCCTCGTCGAAGAGGTGCATGTCGCTGATCTTCTTGATCCACTCCGCCGTCGGATGATGCGGCGCGTGCGTGGCGCCGGGCGCGTACTTGACGAGGAGAGGCTTGTCCGGCTGGATTTGGTGCATCCGGTTGATGTAGTCGATCGCGTCGTCGGCCATGGCTGTGACGAGGTTCCAGCTTCCGGCCGGCTTGCCCTCGAAGGGATAGATCTGCGTCGTGTTGCGGAAGAAGTTCGGCTGCCACTGGTTGGCGTCGCCGCCGACGAAACCATAGAAATACTCGAAGCCCATGCCGGTCGGCCATTGGTCGAACGGCCCGGCCTGGCTCGCCGCGAAGGCCGGTGTGTTGTGGTCCTTGCCGAACCATGAGGTGGCATAGCCATTGTCCTTGAGGATCCGGCCGATGGTCGCCTTGTCCTTGGGGATGATGCTGTTGTAGCCGGGGAAGCCCGTGGACTGCTCGGAGATCACGCCGAAGCCGGCCGAGTGATGGTTGCGCCCGGTGATGAGCGCCGCGCGGGTGGGCGAGCACAACGCCGTGGAGAACATGCGGTTGTAGCGCAGGCCTTCGCTGGCGACGCGATCCAGCGCCGGCGTCGGGATGACTCCGCCGAAGGTGCTGGGCACCCCGAAGCCGGCATCGTCGGTGATGATCAACAGGACGTTGGGGGCGCCCTTCGGCGGCACGATGCGGGGGGCCACCAGGGCTTCGACTGCAAGGCGTCGTCCTGGATCACGCCGCCGAACGCCGGGTCCGGGTCGGGGAGCTGCCGTCCGTCGATCGTGGTGGTCGCGTCCGGAGCGCCGGGCGTACCGGTCACCTGCTGGGCCTGGGCCGTGGAAATCGCCAGGAGGCTGGCGGTGGCAAGGGAGAGGGTGAGTAACGAGGCTTTCATGCGGGCGATCCTTCGATGGGCGAGCGAAGACAGACCCGGAACAGGCAGGCCATGCGTGACCGTCCCGAGACGCGGTTCGGCGATGCCGGATCGCCATCCGGGGGCGACTGTGACTGACCGCGAGGGGCATTTCTTGACAGAGTTGGACTGACCTCCTCGACCTATCCGAAAAAGTCACGGTCCTATCCCGATGGCGTAAAAGTCCACCCGGCTTGATTTTGGTCAAATGGATCGATCCGGCTCCCGCATTAGCGTCGGATTCCCGTCACCTGGAAGGGACGCCAGCCATCATGACCGCTGCCGAGGACATCGAGCGCCAGAGGTCCGGAGCGCGCCACCTCACGAGGCACCCACCTCGAGGATCGCCATCTCGATGTCCAGGCCGAGCGACCGCCCGACGGTTGTCGTGACGCCCGGTGAGAGAGCACGTGTCCGGAGGTTCCCTCCATCAACACCGATTTTGGTCCAGACCAGGTCGCCATACAAAGCAAAGGGGCCGCGGCGGGCTTCGAAGTCGCCCATCAGCGCCACCAGCGTGTCGCTCTTCTCGACGATGTCGATGAAGCTCGCGTCGACCTTGGCGCTACGCCCGCGCACCGTCTGGGTACCATTCAGGGAGGTGGGTCAGCCATAGGGCACGAAGCGGAAGCTCCACAGGGGCGGCATAGTAACGGGAGCAGCGACGGTCGGGGCAGGCTGCGCCAGGTCGGCAGCGAAGGCAACTCCGGCGGAACTAAGCAAGCCCACCAATGCGAGAGCAGCATGAAACGCTCTCCTTCTGGCATGATGCATGCGCATTTCCGCGACATCTCGGACCACATTCGCCGGGTGCAGGAGGAGATCGAGTCGCTTCGCGAGGTGCTGTCATTCGCCTTCGAGACCAGCCTAATGACCGGCCAGGCGCAGCAGAACGAAATCACCCGCAAGCTGGCGGCCTGGGCCGCCATCCTGGCGGTGGCGGGGATTTACGGCATAAACTTCGAGTTTATGCCCGAGCTGCATTGGCGCTACGGCTACGTCCTGGTGCTGACCCTCATCGCGGCAGCATGTGGCTGGTTGTATTGGGGCTTCCGCCAGAAGCGGTGGCTCTAAGAAGCCACGGCCTTGGATTCAACCCCGGGGTGCGGGTTACTCGAAACTAATCTTGACGGACCCAAGCCCGCCGAACTCAGCCTCGAAGACCTGTCCAGGCACGACTTGGAGGATCCCGGTGCATGTCCCGGTCGAGATGATATCTCCCGGTTCGAGTTCCTGGCCGCGAGCCTTCATGACACGAGCCAGGTAGGCGATAGCCTCCAATGGGTGTCCGAGGACGTCGCCGAAGCAGCCGCTGGCGACCGGGTCACCATTGAGCCGGACCGAGCCCCGCGCTGTTGCGAGGTCCAGACTGTCCCAGTGCTTGATGAATGGCCCCTGGACGTGCAGGATCTCCAAGCCGAAGTCGGCCGTCGCCGTATAGGCATTCAATGGCACGGATCCGGGGACGCGCCGGCCGAGGACTTCGATCGCTAGCCAGCAGCCCGCGAGCGCGCGTGATACCGTCTCCCGGGAGATCTCTCCTTCGTCCATAGGATAGGGCTCGCCAACGACGAACGTCAGGGTGCATCCAGCGCCGAGCACACCATAAGGAAGGTGGAAGGACGATCCGTTCAACACGAGATCGGAATCGAGAAGAGGACCGAAGAACGGCTCATCGCAGCACAGCAGGCGTCGTGACAGGGCTGTCGTTGCGTGAATGGAATAACCTCGCGGGATACCGCCGTAGGCTTCGACAGCCGCCGCCTGAACCGCTTCCGCATCCTCGGCGGAGGCGATCCGATCCAGCCGCAACGGAGACACGGTCCCGTGCTGACGGCATCGGGCCAAGGCAGTGCCCAACTCCTCAACCTGATCCGGTGACATGGTCTGGCACCTTTTGCATGCAGCCCAGACTCCGTGAAGAACGTCAAATTTTTATGACTTTTTTATTTTGACGAAAGTCATTACGTCTCGAATTTTTACGCCCAATCATGGTTTTATGCAACAGTTCCAAGCAACGCGTTTCGCTCATGAACGATGCGCGGGGCGAATGAACGTGCACTGCTTGAAGCGCGCCAGAATTTTACTGGCCAGGAGGCCCCTCATGCTGGACATCGTCATGCTGCTGCTCGGTCTTGGGTTCTTTGCTCTGTCCGTGTGTTACGCCGTGGCCTGCGGACGACTCTGAGGGAGACGCGCCATGCTGATCGACTATGCCCTCGGCGGCATCGTGACGGCCGGCCTTCTCGTCTATCTCACGCTCGCTCTGCTGCGGCCCGAGCGCTTCTGACGGAGGAAGCCATGACTCTCAATGGATGGCTGCAGATCCTGCTCTTTATCCTGATTGTAATCGCCCTCGTGAAGCCGCTCGGCTGGTACATGACGCGCGTGTTTACGGGCGAGCGCACATTCCTGTCGCCGCTTCTGCATCCCGTCGAGCGCGGATTGTATGCGCTTGCAGGAGTCCAGGAGGATCAGGAACAGCATTGGCTCACTTACACGGTTGCGATGCTGTTCTTCCATGTCGGAGGATTTCTGATCCTCTACGCACTCCTGCGGCTCCAGGGCCTCCTGCCGTTCAACCCGCAGGGCTTGCCGGCGGTGCCGGAGGATCTCGCCTTCAACACCGCATCGAGCTTCGTCACCAATACCAACTGGCAGAACTACGGCGGCGAGAGCACGATGTCCTACCTCGTGCAGATGCTCGGGCTGACGCATCAGAATTTCCTGTCGGCCGCGACCGGCATCGTGCTGGCCATTGCCCTGATCCGCAGCTTCGCGAGGGCCTCGTTCCGCACCATCGGCAACTTCTGGGTCGACGTGACCCGCTGCACCCTCTATGTGCTCTTGCCGATCTGCGTTGTCGTAGCTCTATTTCTCGTCTGGCAGGGCATGCCCCAGACCCTCGGCGCCTATGTCGATGCGACGACACTGGAAGGAACCAAGCAGACCATCGCCCTCGGCCCGGTGGCCTCGCAGGTCGCCATCAAGATGCTCGGCACCAATGGCGGCGGCTTCTTCAACGCCAACGCGGCGCATCCGTTCGAGAATCCGACAGCCCTGTCGAACCTAGTCCAGATGGTGGCGATCTTCGCGCTCGGTACGGCGCTCACTAACGTCTTCGGCCGCATGGTCGGCAATGAGCGCCAGGGCTGGGCGATCCTGGCCGCCATGGGCGTGCTATTCGTGGCCGGCGTGACAGTGGCATACTGGTCGGAAGCCGCCGGCACCCCGGCCCTTGCTGCCCTTGGGCTCGACGGTGGCAACATGGAAGGCAAGGAAGTCCGCTTCGGCGTTGCCCTGTCGGCACTCTTCGCCACCGTCACGACGGCGGCGTCCTGCGGCGCCGTCAACGCCATGCACGACAGCTTCACGGCACTCGGCGGCATGATCCCCCTCATTAACATGCAATTGGGCGAGATCATCGTCGGCGGCGTGGGGGCGGGGTTCTATGGAATCCTGATCTTCGTCATCGTCGCGATGTTCGTCGCAGGACTCATGGTCGGCCGCACGCCTGAGTACCTCGGCAAAAAGCTCGAAGCTAGGGAGGTCAAGATGGCGATGCTTGCCATCCTGTGCCTGCCGCTGATGATGCTCGGCGGCACGGCCGTCGCGACGGTGCTGCCCTCGGCCGTCGCGTCGATCGCCAATCCGGGGCCGCATGGGTTCTCCGAGATTCTGTATGCATACACGTCGCAGACCGCCAACAACGGCTCGGCGTTTGCGGGCCTGACCGGCAACACGCTCTGGTACAACCTGACCGGTGCCGCCGCGATGCTGGTGGGACGCTTCTTCGTCATCATCCCGGCCATGGCCATTGCGGGCTCTTTGGCAGCCAAAAAGACCGTTCCGGCCTCGGCCGGCACCTTCCCGACCGATGGCGGGCTGTTCATCGGTCTTCTGGTCGGGGTCATCCTGATCGCCGGCGGACTGACGTTTTTCCCGGCTCTCGCGCTCGGGCCCATCGTCGAGCATCTCGCGATGATCGCCAGTCAGACCTTTGCATCGGGAGGCTGACCATGATGCCGATCACATCGAAACACACTCAACGGGTGCGGAGTGAACACACGAGACAGCTGCGGAAAGTGCTCATCGAGCGCCTCCGCCCGGGCCTCAGGCGGCGCCACGGGCAGCAACTTTCGTCCTGGTCTTGACCGCAGCGGCCGTGATGGTGGGGCTCATCCTCTGGATCATCGCGCCGCATCTCGACAGCATCCGATAGAACTCTCTCGTTTCAAAGGCTCTGGAGGCAACCTCCGATGGCTAAAGCAACTCAGACATCTCTCTTCGACCGCCGCATTCTCGTTCCGGCGATTGGCGCGTCCTTCCGAAAGCTTGATCCCCGGCTCATGATCAGGAACCCGGTCATGTTCGTTGTTGAGGTCGTCAGCGCCCTGGTGACGCTCCTCTTCATCCGCGATCTCGTGACAGGAGGCGGGGCTAACCTTGGCTTCGCGTTCCAAATCATCCTCTGGCTGTGGTTCACGCTCCTGTTCGCGAACTTCGCCGAGGCGGTAGCCGAAGGGCGCGGTAAGGCGCAGGCCGACTCGCTGCGTCGCACCCGCACCGAGACCCAGGCGAAGCTGCTGTCGGATGCCGATGCTGACCATCACAGGCTAGTGCCGGGCACCAGTCTGAAAGTGGGCGACATCGTGCTCGTGGAGGCTGGCGACATCATTCCGTCGGACGGGGAGGTGATCGAAGGCGTCGCCTCGGTCAACGAGGCCGCAATCACCGGTGAGTCCGCGCCTGTCATCCGCGAGTCCGGAGGAGATCGTTCAGCCGTCACTGGCGGCACCCAGGTGCTCTCCGACTGGATCAAGGTCCGCATCACGGCAGCGCAAGGCCAGACCTTCCTCGACCATATGATCCGTCTCGTCGAGGGTGCGGAACGGCAGAAGACGCCCAACGAGATCGCGCTGAACATCCTGCTCGCCGGTATGACGATCATCTTCGTTTTCGCGACCGTGACGATTCCGAGCTTCGCATCTTACGCCGGTGGCTCGATCCCAGTGCTCGTCCTGGTGGCGCTCTTCGTCACCCTCATTCCGACCACCATCGGCGCACTGCTCTCGGCCATCGGCATTGCCGGCATGGATCGGCTCGTGCGCTTCAACGTGCTGGCCATGTCGGGCCGGGCTGTCGAAGCGGCTGGGGATGTCGATACGCTCCTGCTCGACAAGACCGGCACGATCACGCTCGGCAACCGGCAGGCCGCGGAGTTCCGGCCGGTGAGCGGCGTCTCGGAGCGGGATCTGGCGGATGCCGCCCAACTGGCCTCCCTTGCGGACGAGACGCCCGAGGGCCGCTCCATCGTGGTGCTGGCCAAGGAGAAGTACGGGATCCGTGGCCGTGAGATGCACGAACTCCACGCCCACTTTGTCCCGTTTACGGCGCAGACCCGCATGAGCGGGGTCGATGTCGAAGGCTCCTCGATCCGGAAAGGGGCGGTCGATGCAATCCTGAATTATGTCGATGCCACGAGCTCCCCTGTTGCTGCCGCGCGCGGCGGAGCCATTCAAGCCCTTCGGCCTATGATCAGCAGCGAGGCGATCCGCGAGATACAGACCATTGCGGACGAGATAGCCAAGTCGGGCGGCACGCCGCTTGCCGTGGCCCGCGACGGGCGCCTGCTCGGCGTGATTCACCTCAAGGACATCGTCAAGGGTGGAATCCGGGAGCGCTTTGTCGAGCTTCGCCGCATGGGCATCCGCACCGTCATGATCACGGGTGACAATCCGATGACGGCGGCCGCCATCGCGGCCGAGGCCGGGGTGGACGATTTCCTGGCTCAAGCGACTCCCGAGAACAAGCTCCGGCTCATTCGGGACGAGCAGGCAAAGGGCAAGCTGGTGGCCATGTGTGGCGACGGCACGAACGATGCCCCGGCGCTGGCCCAGGCGGACGTGGGCGTAGCCATGAACACCGGCACGGTCGCGGCCCGCGAGGCCGGCAACATGGTCGACCTCGATTCTGATCCGACCAAGCTCATCGAGATCGTCGAAATCGGCAAGCAGCTGCTGATCACCCGGGGGGCGCTCACGACGTTCTCGATTGCCAATGATGTGGCCAAGTACTTCGCCATCATCCCGGCGATGTTCGTGGTGATCTATCCGCAGCTACAGGCCCTGAACATCATGAGACTGGCGAGCCCGCAGAGCGCGATCCTGTCGGCGATCATCTTCAATGCGCTGATCATCATCGCACTGATCCCGCTCGCCCTGCGCGGGGTTCGCTTCCGGGCCGTGGGTGCGGCGGCCCTCCTGCGGCGCAACCTGCTCGTCTACGGGCTTGGCGGCATCATCATTCCTTTTGTCGGCATCAAGGTCATCGACCTGGCCGTGACCGCCTTGCACCTCGCTTGCGGAGAGCACTCATGCTGAAAGAAATTCGTCCGGCGCTTGCCCTTGTGGTCCTCCTGACCCTGATCACGGGGCTCGTCTATCCACTCGCCATGACCGGGCTCGCGCAAGTCCTGTTCCCGAGGCAGGCCCAAGGCAGTCTGATCGAGCGAGATGGCAAGGTGATCGGGTCGGAATTGATCGGCCAAGCCTTCACGAGCGACCGCTATTTCCATGGACGGCCGTCCGCGACACTGGGACCGGATCCGAACGACCCGTCCAAGACTGTGCCGACTCCCTATAATGCGGTGAACTCTGGTGCCTCGAACCTCGGCCCGACCAACAAGGCTCTCGTGGAGCGGGTTCAGGGGGACCTCAAACACCTGAAGGCCGAGAACGGCTCTGCTGCAGTGCCGATCGATCTCGTCACCACCAGTAGCAGTGGGCTTGACCCTCACATCTCGCCGGAGGCGGCACTATATCAGGTACCCCGGGTCGCCCGGGCGAGGGGGGTGCCCGAGGAGCAGGTGCGCCAGATGGTGGATGAATTGATCGAGGGACGGCAGCTCGGTCTCATCGGGGAGCCCCGGGTCAACGTGCTGGCCCTGAACCTTGCCCTGGATCGCACATCGACTCAGCCTTAAGTAAGGAAACATGCCGAGAACCGAGGGATAGCCGATGCCTGAGCCCTGGCGTGATCCGGAACAACGGCCTTCGCCCGAGGCCCTGCTGGAGGCGGCACGCCGTGAGGAGGGCCGCCATGGCCGCTTCAAGGTCTTCCTCGGCGCCGCTCCCGGTGTCGGCAAGACCTACGAGATGCTCGCTACGGCCCAGGCGCGTCGCAGGGAGGACATTGATGTGGTCGTCGGCGTCGCCGAGACCCATGGCCGCAAGGAAACCCAGGCGCTCCTGGACGGATTGGAGGTCATTCCCCGCAGGCGCATTCCCTACAAGGGGCATGAACTCGAAGAGATGGATCTCGACGCCATCCTGGCGCGCAAACCGCAACTCGTCCTCGTCGACGAGTTGGCCCATACCAATGCTCCTGGCAGCCGCCATCCCAAACGCTATCTCGATGTCGAGGAGCTCCTCAACGCCGGGATCGATGTCTACACCACCGTCAACATCCAGCATCTCGAAAGTTTAAACGACGTCGTCGCACAAATTACCCAGATCCGGGTGAGGGAGACGGTGCCGGATACGATCATCGACCGGGCCGACGACATCGAGGTGATCGATCTCACGCCCGACGACCTGATCCAGCGTCTGAAAGAGGGCAAGGTCTACGTTCCGGAAACTGCCACGAAGGCTCTCGATCATTACTTCTCGCCGGGCAACCTAACGGCCCTGCGGGAGCTGGCCCTGAGGCGGACCGCCCAGCGGGTCGACGAGCAACTGCTCACCCATATGAAGGCCCATGCCATCTCAGGGCCGTGGGCGGCCGGCGAGCGGGTGCTGGTCTGCATCAGCGAGGATCCGCAAAGTGCCGGCCTCGTGCGCTACACCAAGCGTCTCGCGGACCGCCTCCATGCGCCCTGGACGGCAGTCTACATCGAAAGCCGCAGGAGCACACAGCTGTCCGAGGAAGAGCGCGACCGGATTGCAGATACGCTGCGGCTTGCCGAGCGGCTTGAAGGCGAGGCTATGACGATCCCAGGCGGAGGCCACGGCATTGCCGACGATGTGATCGACTTCGCACGGGAGAACAACATCACCCAGATCGTCATCGGCAAGTCGACGCGCTCGCGCTGGTTCGAGATCCTGCATGGATCGGTCGTGCATGAACTCGTCAGGCGATCCGGTAGCATCAGCGTCCACGTGATCAGCGGCAGCGACCTCGCGCAGGACGTGATTGCCAAAAAGACTGTTCGAACCGAGAGTGCTGCCCACCCGTTCCAACCTATCCCCTACGGTGTGACTCTACTGGCCATTGGGGTGGCGCTCGGCATTGGCAAGCTGATCGAGCCGCTCGTTGGGGCTCAGAATATCGACCTCGTGTTCATGACGGCCGTGGTGGCGGTGGCGGTGCGCTTCGGCCTCTGGCCATCGCTGTTCGCGGTTATTGTCTCGGCTCTCTGCTATAACTTCTTTTTCCTGCCCCCGCTCTACACGCTCACTATCGGGGATCCGGCGAATGTCGCTGCGCTGGTCTTCTTCGCGGCGGTCGCCGTCCTCGTGTCCAATCTCGCCGCGCGGGTCAGGGCTCAAGCGGTGACCGCGCAAGTCCGAGCTCGCACCACGGAGGCGCTTTATGCCTTCAGCCGCAAGCTCGCGGGGGCCGGAGCCTTGGACGACGTGCTGTGGGCGACCTCCTACCAGATCGCCCTTCTGCTGAAGCTGCGGGTCGTCTTGCTCCTGCCGGAGAAAGGCGTGCTGACCGTCATGTCGGGATACCCTCCGGAGGATAGGCTGGACGAGGCGGATCTCGCGGCCGCCAAGTGGGCCTTCGAGAACAATCGCCCGGCCGGCCGCGGGGCCGATAGCCTGCCGGGCGCCAGGCGGCTCTTCCTGCCCATGCGCACGGGGCGCGGCATCATCGGTGTGATCGGCCTGGACAGCGACAAGCCGGGCACGCTTCTCACCCCGGACCAGCGCCGGCTGTTCGATGCCCTGTCGGACCACGCCGCGCTGGCCATCGAACGGGTACTCCTCGTCGAGGATCTCGACCGCGCCAAGCTGGTCGCGGAGACCGACCGTCTGCGTCAGGCGCTCCTGACCTCGATCTCCCATGACCTGAAGACGCCGCTCGCGGCCATCTTCGGTTCGGCCGGAACTCTGCGCGACTTCTCAAAAGCGCTGGGCGAGGAGGCCAAGGAGGAACTGCTGGCCACCATCATGGATGAGTCGGAGCGGCTGAACCGGTTCATCGCCAACCTGCTCGACATGACGCGGCTCGAATCCGGCGCCATCATGCCTAACCTCGCTTTACATGAAGTGGGCGAGATCGTTGGGACCGCCCTTCAGCGTGCCGGCAAGGTCCTGGCGCAACACCGCATAGAGGCGGAGATCGCGGCCGACCTTCCCATGCTCAAGCTCGACGCGATTCTGTTCGAGCAGGTTCTGTTCAACCTTCTCGACAATGCCGCCAAGTATGCCCCCGAGGGCTCTACCGTTCTTCTGCGTGCCTGGCGGAACCGCGACACGATCTGCCTTCAGGTCATCGACGAGGGCAGGGGCATTGCGACCGAGGATGTGGAACGGATCTTTGACAAGTTCTACCGGGCGCAGAAGGGGGATCAGGTCCGGGCCGGTACAGGATTGGGCCTTGCCATCTCCCGTGGATTCATCGAAGCCATGGGTGGGACGATCACGGCGGGCAATCGCACTGACCATTCCGGTGCGGTGCTTACGATCAGCCTGCCGGTCCCGATTGAGACACAACAGATGGATACCGCCGCATGAGTGCCGCTCCTGTTCGCGTTCTGGTCATCGACGACGAGCCGCCCATCCGGAAGTTGCTGCGGATGGGTCTCGGAACCCAAGGGTACCAAGTCCTTGAGGCTCCCAACGGCAAAGCCGCCTTGGAAAGACTCGATGACAAGCCCGACCTGATCATTCTGGATCTCGGCCTGCCTGACATGCAGGGGCTTGAGCTGCTCCAACGTTTTCGGGACCAGAGGGTCACCGCTCCCGTCATCGTGCTGTCAAGCCGCGGCGATGAGGCCGGCAAGGTGCAGGCGCTCGATCTCGGCGCCGACGATTATGTGACCAAACCCTTTGGCTTGAACGAACTCCTGGCCCGGATGCGGGCCGCCATGCGCCATCGGCTCCAGAGCCAGGGCGAGCGCCCGGTGTTCCGTACGGGAGACCTTTCCGTAGATCTCGTGCGTCGGATTGTGAAACTCCGCGATGTTGAAGTGAAGCTCTCGCCCAAGGAGTACGAGCTGCTTCGGCTTCTCGTTCAACATGCCGGCAAAGTGCTGACGCACCAGTTCATGCTACGCGAGGTTTGGGGGGGCACATCGGATCCCCAGTATCTGCGGGTCTACATCCGGGCCCTACGCCAGAAGATTGAACCCAATCCTGATCGTCCAGAATACATCCTTACCGAAACCGGCATCGGCTATCGCCTCAGGGATCCGGATGAGGTCCCGGTGCAGGCCCACCAAGACCAGAACCAACAATCCGCGTAACGTGTGCGAGTCTCATCGTGGAGATCCAGAACCTTCTGTCGCCGGCCGATGTCATGCTGCGGCTGCGTGTCGCCGACAAAACCGCGCTGCTGCGGCAGCTCGTCCATCATCTCGCGTCCAGACTGGAGCTTGATGCCCGGGAGGTCCTCGACGCCGTTCTCAGGCGCGAAGGACTCGGATCGACAGGAATGGGGGAGCGGATCGCCATTCCGCACGCCCGCCTCGATACGCTGGACCGGCCGGCGGGCGCTCTGGCTATCCTGGCGCAACCGGTCGACTTCGACGCGATCGATGGGCAGCGCGTCGACACCGTCTTCCTTCTCCTCCTGCCTGGCACCTCCCAGATCGGGCAGTTGAATGCTCTGTCGTGCGTTGCACGCAGGCTGCGGGATCCTAATCTGCGGGCGGGACTGCGGCGGGCGAAGGATAGCGCTGCCGCATACCAGATGCTGGCGTCAGCCGACGCTCCAACGGATGGCAGCGGCTCCAAAACATTGAGCTGAGGCGGAAACTCTTGAGGCTCGCCCGGCGGCTGGGCGAGATTGGGCGCAATATTCCCATTCCGCCGCCAGCCTTGATTAGTGAGCCATGAAAATGGGAACCGTCATTGACGCAAGAACGGTCCGAGTTGTCCCTCCGAGAATCAATTCTCGCAGCTTCCAATGTCCGTAGCCACCCATGACAATGAAATCCGCCCCACTCTCGGCAGCATATGAGAGAATGACATTGCCAATGTCATCCGTCGGCGGCAATTTCTTCAATGTAGCTGTGATATGATGCCGTTCGAGATGACGGGTAAGATTGAATCCGGGAAGTTCGTCGGGATCTTCGCCCTCATCACTGATGCTCACGACCTCGACTTCAGCTGTATTGCGGAGCAAGTCCCTTGCGCCCGCCACTGAGCGTGTCGCGGAGACGCCTCCGTCCCAGAAAATCAGCGCCTTCCCAAGATGTACCGGTCCCTTGTGAATGGAAGGGACCACGAACACCGGCGTGCCGGAAGAAAAAAGGGCCCCCTCAATCATCAGCCGATCTTCGTTATACATTCCACCTTCTCCCTGGCTCACAATTGAGAAGTCGAAATGCCGGGCAAGGCCTCCGAATTGATCGCGTGCCGCTTCCGAAAAAGTCTCGATCATCACCAGTTCGACCTGCACGCCCGCAGGAGCCGCTGCCGACAAATTTTCGAAGGCCCGCTTGGCGGCAAGCCGGCTTTCTTCGGCAATTTGCGCAAAGGTCTCGTAGCTGTAGACGTCAAATGCTGAAGTCGGAAAATACTGCATGGCAACGCCGACCGCCGTAAGGTGGGCGTTGGTTCTCGATGCAAGCGACAAAGCAAAATCCGTGACCGACGCACCTGTCTCACTCGTATCGAGATGAACCAGAATATCCTTTATGGGCATGATTTTGCTCCTCATTACAGCCGGTGGCTTCCGTCTATTATGCACTTGCGCTCGACAGAAATACGTCTTGCAAGCGCGCAAATCTTAATTAGGGCAGCCTGGGCGGCTCTGTTGCATTAACTCCACGAGGCACAATCCGTAGCGTGTTCGCTCGGATCAACGGATACTACATCCCGTGGCTTGACAGGTTAGTGCAACAGAGCCGTCCGACGGAAGCCGAATGGGAGTTCGCCGCGCGGCGGTATCGACGGCGCCGAGTTCGCCTGGGGCGACCAGCTGAATCTAGGCCGCGCTGCGGCAAGGAAACGCCCTTCGAACAAGGGGGCGGGAGGACCGGGGATGTGCCTGCCATCGCCATCTTCCTGCTCCGACGATTGCGGCGACATCACCGCCCGACTATTCTGGCCGGCAGTTGCACGGTCTATCGCTGATCTGGCGGAGGCAGCCATGCAGGCTATGGTTTTGAAGGCGATCGGCACGCCGCTCGTTTGGACCGAGCTTCCCGACCGGGAGCCGGGGCCGGGCGAGGTTCGGGTCAGGATCTCGGCCTGCGGCGTGTGCCGCACGGATCTTCACGTGGTGGATGGTGAACTTCCGAACCCGCGCGTCCCCATCATACCCGGCCACGAGATCGTCGGTCGCATCGAAGCCGTCGGACCCGGTGTTGCCGACCGGCGCCTCAACGAACGCGTCGGCATACCTTGGCTGGGCCATACCTGCGGCACCTGCCCTTATTGCCGTAGCGTGCGAGAGAACCTCTGCGATGCGCCAGAATTCACCGGCTATACGCGCGATGGCGGCTACGCCACCTCGGTCATCGCTGACGCGAGCTTCACCTTTCCCCTTGGCGAAAAGGGAAGCGACGTCTCACTGGCTCCGCTCCTCTGCGCAGGCCTGATCGGCTGGCGTTCTCTCGTCATCGCCGGCGAGGCGGAGCGGATCGGGCTCTACGGCTTCGGCGCGGCGGCCCACATCATCACTCAGGTGGCGCGGTGGCAGGGACGCGCGGTCTCCGCGTTCACCCGTCCCGGCGACGAAGGCACCCAGGACTTCGCCCGGCGTCTGGGTGCCGTTTGGGCGGCCGGTTCCGACAAGATGCCGCCGCAGCCGCTCGACGCCGCGATCATCTTCGCGCCGGTCGGTGGCCTTGTACCAATCGCGCTGCGAGCTGTGCGTAAGGGCGGGCGCGTGGTCTGCGCCGGCATCCACATGAGCAATATTCCGAGCTTTCCTTATTCGATCCTCTGGGAGGAACGCCAGCTCGTTTCTGTCGCCAATCTCACCCGCAAGGACGGGATTGATTTCCTCCGCCTCGCGCCGAAGATCGGCATTGCAGCGGAGACGACGACCTATCCGCTCCGAGAAGCCAACCGTGCGTTGGATGACCTGCGCGCGGGCCGTTTCGACGGGGCCGCAGTGCTCGTGCCGTGAGAGGGGAGGCAGATTGAGCAGGTGAACAAGTCAAACGATAAACAGTGATGACAAAGCAAACATCGTACGTCCTCCGGCAGGCTCTCAAGGTGCATGAGGTTCGTTCGGTGATCCTGTTGTGCGGTTAGTGGTCGCTTGCGCTGGCTGCGGAGACAAGTCGCGCGACCAGATGGATGATCTGCTTAGCCTGCGGCTGAACAATGTCGACTGCTGAAAGTCTACATGTGGGGGCGCTCTTGGATTGGTGAGCCCATCCGGTTCACAAGGGGAATGGTGCCATGAAATGTCGCTACGGGCTTCTTGCTCACGCAATGAGTGCGGGTTTTGCCCTTGCAACGGTTACGTCGGGGCATGCCCATGCGAACACGGCTCCGAACGGAGCCGATCGCGATTTCATTCGCTGGGATTCGCAGATCGAACGCGCGCAGCAGAACATGGGAGAAATCGCCCAGCGGAGGGCCGGAAGCAACTCGCTGCGGGAATTCGGGCGACGCCTCCAGCATGATCACGCCGCTGCCTATTCCCGTTTACGTGAGATCGCCGAAACCATCGGAGAGAAGCCCGATGAACCCCTGGGGGCGGTCCACCTCCAAGTCGAGCACCGCTTTGAAGCAATGCCGGCTGACCGCTTCGACATGCAGTTCGCCCGTCACGAAATTAAGGATCATGGAAACTTCCTGGAACACTTCCGGATCGAGGCCGCCAGGGGCGCCAACCGCGACTTGCGCGATTACGCATCCTGGCAGATTCCCATTCTAGAAAAATATCTCAAAGAGGCGGAGGCGCTGGCGTCTGAGGCCGGCTCACGTTAATCACGCGGATCCCGCCCTTCGCGCGAATTGACGGACGAGATCGTCACCGATCTCGTCCCAACAGGGCTGCAACGGCAATGTCGAAAATGTCTCATGGCCAGGCAGGCGAGGTCTTTGCGGCCTTCCTCAAGCTGGGACTGACCTCTTTCGGCGGTCCGGTCGCCCATCTCGGCTACTTCCACGACGAGTTCGTCGTCCGGCGCCGCTGGCTCGACGAGCGGGCCTATGCCGACCTCGTGGCGCTGTGCCAATTCCTGCCGGGACCGGCCTCAAGCCAGGTCGGCATGGCGATCGGCCTGTCCCGAGCGGGCTATCTCGGGGCGCTCGCCGCCTGGACGGCCTTCACGCTGCCGTCAGCCGTCGCCCTCGTGCTCTTCGCCTTTAGCATCGGCGTGTTGGGTCATGCCCTCGGCTCCGGCTGGCTTCACGGACTCAAGGTGGCCGCGGTGGCAGTGGTTGCGCTGGCCGTGCTCGGCATGGCCCGCTCCCTCACACCGGATCGGGAGCGCGCCACGCTTGCAGTGGTGGCTGCCACGATCACCCTGGCCATCCCCTCAGCCTGGGGACAGGTCGGGGCCATCGTGCTCGGTGGCCTTGTCGGCGCGACCCTCCTCAGGGGAGGAGCGCCCATTGATCACGTTGCTCTCCCCCTGTCCGTGAGCAGGCGGGTCGGCGTCGCGGCCCTGACCACCTTCTTCGCGCTGCTGATCGGCCTGCCATTTCTGGCCGCCGCGACCGGAAGCCAGAGCATTGCCCTGTTCGATGCCTTCTACCGCGCGGGTTCGCTTGTCTTCGGCGGCGGCCATGTAGTCCTGCCGCTGCTCCAGGCCGAGGTCGTGCCGTCGGGCTGGGTGACGAACGACGCGTTCCTGGCGGGCTATGGCGCAGCCCAGGCGGTGCCGGGCCCGCTCTTTACCTTTGCGGCCTATCTCGGTGCCGTCATGGGGCCTGAGCCGAACGGATGGGCCGGGGCGGCGCTCTGCCTCGTCGCCATTTTCCTGCCGTCGTTCCTCCTGGTTATCGGCACCCTGCCGTTCTGGGAGGACCTGCGACGCACGCCGACGGCGCAGGCCGCGCTGAAGGGGGTCAACGCGGCCGTGGTTGGGCTTCTCCTGGCTGCGCTGTATCACCCGGTCTGGACGGCGGGCATCCTGGGCCCCGCCGACTTCGCCCTGGCCGTAGCCGCGTTCCTGCTGCTGTTCATGTGGCGGACGCCACCCTGGCTGGTCGTGGTCCTGAGCGCCGCTGCCGGAGGAGTGATTGTAGCCTTGTGACCAGATCCGAAGGGATAGTCGCGGCAGTTTGGCCGACGTGGCGCGCCTTGTCACATCCGCTTGTCACATCCGAAGGACCCAAATCCGGCAGGCCCAGAAGCCTGCCCTGCGGAATCCAGACCGGCGTGTTTCCTGGCGTGTTAATATGAGCAATGGCAGCGTGTGGCACCGTGTCAAGAATCCCGGAACGTCACCTTTTGCACATATGAGACATAGCGCTTTGATCCGCTCATTGGGCGACAAGTGGACGTTCATTAGCTCCGCGCATCTTCTCACTTTGACCGAGGCTGTATCAAACCGCAGACGAGCCACCCCTTGGAGCAGTTTTATGTCTTGCGGGCCCAAGAAGGCCGGGAATTTCCCGTACAGGGGCATGAAATAGTACAAATAGTTCGTCGAGATCGGGCTTGTGTGAGTTTTCACAGAGCCTCGACCCTTTGCGGCCCTTCACGGGCCGTAGGAGCCCATTAGAGAACCAGGCGAGACAATTTAGTCGTTAAAGTCTGGCTCTGTGAACCCCGCGTCACTGTGGTATTCTAGGCACGGACAACGCTTGGGAGAAACACTCATGCCCAAGATGAAAGTCGCGATCTTCGTCGAACCGGGCCGAATCGTCCTGGACGAGAAACCGATCCCGGATGTCGGCCCCCTTGATGCCCTTCTGCGGATCACTACCACCACGATCTGCGGCACCGATATCCACATCCTCAAGGGTGAATATCCCGTCGCCCGTGGCTTGACCATCGGGCACGAGCCTGTCGGCATCATTGAGAAGCTAGGCTCCGCTGTGAAAGGTTACCGTGAGGGGCAACGGGTGATCGCCGGTGCGATCTCGCCGAGCGGGTACAGCGAGGCCTGCCTGTGCGGATGCCATTCCCAGGACGGGGCGGGCACCAAGCACGGGTGGAAACCGTTGGGAGGCTGGCGCTTCGGCAATACCATCGACGGGGCCCAGGCCGAGTATCTTCTCGTTCCCGACGCCATGACGAACCTTGCTCCCGTCCCGGATGGCCTCACCGACGAGCAGGTGCTCATGTGTCCTGATATTCTGTCGACCGGCTTCTCCGGGGCCGAAAGCGCGCGCATCCGCATCGGCGATACCGTGGCGGTGTTCGCTCAGGGACCCATCGGGCTTTGCGCCACGGCGGGAGCCCGCCTGATGGGCGCAACCAGCATCTTTGCCGTCGAAAGCCTTCCCGAGCGCATGGAGGTGGCGCGCCGCATGGGTGCGGATCATGTGATCGATTTCACCAAGGTCGATCCGGTCGATGAAATCATGAACCTGACTGACGGGCGCGGCGTGGACGTCGCCATCGAGGCACTGGGGCGGCAGGAGACCTTCGAAGGGGCCCTGCGCGTGCTTCGCCCGGCAGGCACCCTGTCCTCGCTCGGAGTCTATTCGGGAGATCTCAAGATCCCGCTCGGCGCCTTCTGGGCCGGCATCGGCGATCTCAAGATCGTCACGACGCTCTGTCCCGGCGGCAAGGAGCGCATGCGACGGCTGATGGGAGCGGTCGTATCCGGCCGTGTCGATACCCGTCCTCTGGTGACGCACCGCTTCAAGCTCGATCAGATCGAGGAAGCTTACGATCTGTTCGCCCACCAGCGCGATGGGGTCCTGAAGGTGGCGATCACGCCATAGTCCCTGGCCGCAGGAACCAACGTGAGGCCTGCTCAGGTTTGAAACACGTATGTGCCTGGGGCGTCGCACAGGACCGGATATCCGCGCCGGTGCTCCCATGGCGGGTGGGCGGACAGGCTCGCCGGAAAAAGGCTTCGCAACAGCTGGGGCGGGACTGCGTATCGACAATACGCCTGTGGAACGGCGGGTATTAAGATCATAGTCTTCATACCTGCGCCACTGTCCTATTCCTGTACCGCCTAACCGATTCAGACGCCTTTCTGCTTACGGTGAGTTCTCCCGATGCACGTCGCAGTCTTCAGCGCCAAGCCCTATGACCGTCGCTTCCTCGACGCTGCGAACGCCACATCTGGCCACAAGCTGTCCTACTTCGACGTGCGTCTCTCTCGGGAGACAAGCCGGTTCGCTGCAGGCGCGGAGGCAGTGTGTGTCTTCGTTAACGACGAGGTGAATGCGGACGTCCTCGCCAGTCTCGGGTCCAAGGGGATTAGACTTGTGGCCCTGCGCGCGTCAGGCTTCAACAACGTTGATCTGGAGGCGGCCCAACGTGAGGGGGTAACGGTCGCGCGGGTGCCGGCCTATTCGCCCCATGCGGTCGCCGAGCACACGATTGCTCTCATTCTCACCCTCAACCGGAAAACCCATCGGGCGTACAATCGGGTGCGGGAGGGAAACTTTGCCTTGGAGGGACTGCTCGGCTTCGATCTCAATGGCAAGACCGTCGGAATCGTGGGAACCGGCAGGATTGGGGAAATCGTGGCCAAGATCCTGACAGGCTTTGGGTGCACGGTCCTGGGTCACGACCTTGGCCCGCGCCCGGCCTGTGAGGCCATAGGCGTGCGGTATGTGTCGATGGAGGAGCTTCTCTCCAGCTGCGATATCATCACCCTTCATTGTCCCCTCACTCCGGCAACACACCACCTCATCAATGCTGAGTCACTGAAGCGGATGAAACGCGGCATGATGCTCATCAACACGAGCCGTGGCGGCGTGGTCGACACCCAGACGGTCATCGAAGGTTTGAAAGACGGCACCATTGGCAACCTTGGGCTTGACGTTTACGAGGAGGAGGCGGACCTCTTCTTCGAGGATCTTTCAAATCGCTTCATCGGCGACGACGTATTCGCGAGGCTGCTGACATTTCCGAATGTGCTCATCACCGGCCATCAAGCCTTCTTCACCAAGGAAGCCTTGACCAGCATCGCTGAGACCACAATCGCCAATATCACCGCGTTCGAGACGAGCGGGCGAGCTGTGCATGAGATCTCCGTAGAGAGGATCTCGCGAGAGCGTCGGTGATCGGAGGATGGGCGACTTTGGTGCGCAATTAAGAGGGAGGCACGTTCCTGTCCTGACGCTGGGGTTCAGGCGGCACGCCAGGATGCCGGCATGCCCAGTTGGGTCAGGACGTTGATGGCCTTGCAGCTGGCGGCGGCTTCGGTCTTTTGGGTCAGCAAAACCCGTTAAGCTAATGGTGCCCCTGAAACATCTCGATGCCGATCTGCGTCCGGTTCTCGAAGCGGGTGTCATCGAAGCACTCGTCGGCACGAATGCAGACAGGGCGCGATTGCATCGGCTTACGGCTGAGATCCATACAATCGTGGCCACCGCTCTGTTGTAGCTGGGCTCGGCGGGCCGGGCAGGGGAAAGCGGGACGGGTCCTCGGACCATCCATGGGCCTGAAAGACGAAGCGATCCGGAGCGCTCACGATTGACATCAAGCCTGACATCGCCGGTTCGGGGCGGCTGATGACGAAGGTCGGAATGCGGGCCATGACGGACTCGAACGGAGCCTTACGCTCGAAAGCAAGCCGAAAACCGCCGCGATCAAGCAAATCGACGATGCGCGGAAGGATGCCGCTGCCGAAATAGACCCCGCCTGTCGCGTTGAAGATCAGTGCCAAATCGCCGGCGAAGCGCCCCAGGAGAGACAGGAACAGGCGAACCGCCTCGGATGCCGCCTCGTTCCCGCCGGAGGAGGCGGCCGCGATCACCTCGGCGGGCGTGCAGGAGGGCGGCTTTCGACCGATGCGCCGTACGGCAGCGCGATAGAGCCTGACCAGTCCCGGTCCCGACAGCACGGTTTCGGCAGTGATCCTGCCTCCAGCTCTCTCGATCAGAGGCCAGATCGCAAGCTCGTCGGTCTCGCACGCCCCAAAATCCATGTGTCCGGCTTCTGTCGGTTGCAGCCAATAACGGTCCTGCACGGGAATGCAGGCGGCCGCCCCAAGTCCCGTTCCGGGCCCGAGCGCGACCAACGTGCCCTCTCCGCATGGGATCGACGGCCCGATCCGGGTGCATTCGCCGGGCTGCCCGATATCGATGAGGGGGAGGGCGGCTGCGACCGGCACGTAATCGTTGATGAGCATCACGCTCGATAAACTAAGATCCGCGCCGATCCGGGCCGCATCGATATTCCATGGAGCGTTGGTCAGGCGGACGCTCGATGCATTCACGCAACCGGCGACTCCGAGAAGCGCGGAGCGCGGCGACGGGGCGCCCAACGCTTTCAGAGCGGAGCGGATCGCTACGCTCGGCGTCGCGTGTCGGGTCGTCGCTATGGTGATCAGGCGCGAGAGCGGTCCGCTGGGCGCGGGCAGGACTGCGTACCGCGAATAGGTCCCGCCGATATCTGCGATGAGAACGGGGAACTCGAACATGGCGCAGGATACTACGCCACGCGCTTGCGGCCCAGGCCCCGCTCGATTTCAAGCACATGCATCGTCGTCTTCAGCACGCTGTCGGGATTGAGGCTGATCGAGTCGATGCCGAGGCGGACGAGATATTCGGCAATCTCGGGATAATCGGAAGGGGCTTGGCCGCAGATGCCCGAGTGGCGGCCATTGCAGCGGGCTCCTTCGACAGCGAGCTCTATCAGTTTCAGGACGCCCGGATCACGCTCGTCGAAGTCGAAGGCCACGATCTCGGAATCCCGGTCTACCCCGAGCGCCAGCTGGGTCAGATCGTTCGATCCTATGGAGAAGCCGTCGAAATGCCGGGCGAAGGCATCGATCAGGATGACGTTGTTGGGGATCTCGCACATGACGTAGATCCTGAGCCCGTTCTCGCCGCGAGTCAGGCCGAACTCGCTCATTTTCGCCACCACCCGCTCGGCCTCCTCCACCCGGCGGCAGAACGGGACCATGGGCCGGATATTCGTCAGTCCCAAATCGTCACGGGCGCGTTTCAATGCTGCGCATTCGAGCTTGAAACCCGCCTCGTAGGCCGGATGGGCATAGCGCGAGGCGCCACGGAAACCGAGCATCGGATTGGCTTCCTCGGGCTCGAAAGCCTTGCCCCCGAGAAGGCAGGCATATTCGTTGGTCTTGAAGTCGGACAGCCGCACGATCACCGGTTTCGGGTAGAACGCCGCGGCAATCGTCGCGACACCTTCAGACAGGCGCTCGACGAAGAAGTCGGAAGGTTTCGCATAATCCTGCGTCAGCCGCTCGATCTCGGCCCGGTCCTTCGGATCCGATACCCGCTCGGGGTGCACGAGCGCCATCGGATGCACCTTGATGGCGTTGGTGATGATGAACTCCATGCGAGCAAGGCCCACGCCGTCATTGGGAAGAAAGCTCAAGGCGAATGCGCTGTCCGGCTCGCCAACATTCATCATGATCTGCGTGGAAGGACGTGGAAGCGCGGAAAGGTCGGTATGCTCCACCGTGAAGGGGATCTCGCCCTCGTAGACCCGCCCAACATTGCCCTCGGCGCACGACACCGTCACCAGATCGCCGGTACGGAACACACGCGTGGCGCTGTCGGCACCAACAACGGCGGGTATTCCGAGCTCGCGCGCGACAATCGCCGCATGACAGGTGCGCCCACCGCGGTTGGTCACAATGGCGGCGGCTTTCTTCATGACAGTGCCCCAATCAGGGGAGGTGGTGTCGGCCACCAGAACCTCGCCCGGCTGGAAATCGGCAAGATCCGTTTGATGGGCAATGACGCGGGCCTTGCCGGATGCGATCTTGGCCCCGACCGCTCGGCCCTCGGCCTTGACCGGCCCCGAGCCCGTCAGCCGGTATTCCTCGAGCCTCCTGCGGTCGACCTGTGAAACTACCGTCTCGGGCCGAGCCTGGACGATGTACAGTTTACCGTCGAGGCCATCCTTGGCCCACTCGATGTCCATGGGACGGCTTTTGCCCGCCTTGGCGCTGTAATGGTCCTCGATCTTGATGGCATGGTCTGCCAGCAACAGCACGTCATCATCACTCAGGCAGTAGCGATCGCGCTCATGCTTGCCGGTCGGAATGTTGCGGGTATGCTCACGCGTGCCGCCCCGGGCATAGACCATCTTGATCTCCTTGCCGCCGAGCGTATGGCGCAGCACCCCTCGCTTGCCGAGTTTGAAAGTGGGCTTGAAGACGTAGAACTCGTCGGGATCGACGGTGCCCTGCACCAGGTTCTCGCCAAGTCCATACGCGCCGGTGATGAACACGACGTCGGGAAAACCGGTCTCGGTGTCGATGGTGAAGATCACGCCGGACGAGGCCAGATCTGCGCGCACCATCTTCATGATGCCGACCGAATTGAACACCTTGAAATGGTTGAAGCCATTGTTGATCCGGTACCGGATCGCCCGGTCCGTGAACAGGCTGGCGAAGCAGCAGCGCACGGCATCGAGCACCTGCACCTCGCCGGAGATATTGAGGTAGCTCTCATGCTGGCCCGCAAAGCTCGCGGTGGGAAGGTCCTCTGCTGTAGCTGAGCTGCGCACGGCGACCGTCAATTGCGGGCCGTATTCAGAGGCAAGCTCCCGGTATGCCTGACGGATCTCGTCTGCCAGATCCTGGGGCAAGGGCGCGCCATAGACGAGTTCGCGCGCGCGGCTCGCACGGGAGGCAAGATCGGAAACATCATTCGGATCGACTCCGTCCAGGATCGCGTGCAGCTCCGGTCAGACTTCGGCCTGATCGAGGACGTGACGGTATCCTTCGGCGGAGACGGCGAAACCGTTCGGCACGAGGAGACCTTGAGGCGTCAGCTCGCGATACATCTCGCCGAGCGAGGCGTTCTTGCCGCCGACGAGCGGAACGTCGTCCAATCCGATATCGCGGAAGAACCGGATGAAATGAGTGGTCTGAGCCATGGGTTTATTCCGTTCGAGGGAAAGTATCGCACCGGCTCAAGATGCCGAGAACCGGGCTCAGCTCACAGCAATCGCATCACCCCATCCCACGAGACTGCCGACCCAGACGGACACCTCCTGAAGCGTGGCGAAACCGTCGGGATGAGGTTCGGAACTGGGGCCGAACCCGGCCCGGACGAACCATCTGCCCGAAGATTCGGACGTTAGGGCGCGATCCGCATACTGGCGAGGATCGCTACCAGACGGTCGCCCACAAAGACGAGCCGGCCAGTCTCCCCGCCGCGCAAGGTGGCCAGGAGCACAGGTTGGAAACTCACCACCGAGCTCACGGATTGTTTCCAACATTCACCAACCTCGTTCGAGACTGACCGGGCGCAGCGGACGATGCTTTGATATTTCGCAACGACGCTGCGAATGGGATCCGCCGTTAGGCAATAGCCGTCGTGGAATCCCAAAGGGCTTTGCTGCGAATCATCGCGGCGGCTTTCTCGCCAATCATGATGGCCGGCGCGTTCGTGTTGCCCCCGATGAGCGTCGGCATGATGGAGCAGTCCACAACCCGCAGGCCTTCGACACCGCGAATCCGCAGTGAAGAATCGACGACTGCAGTCTCATCATTGCCCATCCGGCAGGTTCCGACCGGATGGTAGACGGTATCGATACGCTCCCGAAGGATGGCGCGGATCTCGTCATCGCTATGCACATTCGCAGCGAAGACATCGAGCGTTCTCTGCGCGGCGAGCGCAGGCGCGTCCAGAAGGCGGCGCATGACCTTGAAGCCTTCGACCATCCGGTCGAGATCCTCCGGCTCACCGAGGAAATTCGGGTCAATGGCGGGGGCCGCCACCGGATCGGCGCCTTTCAGCCTGACCGTTCCGCGACTTTGCGGACGAAGCAGGCAGACATGGCAGGAAAAGCCGTGTCCCCAATGAAGCCTGCGCGCATGATCGTCGGCCAGCGCCACTACGAAATGAAGCTGCAGGTCGGGCATGCTCAGCTCCGGGCGGCTCTTCAGGAAGCCGCCCGCCTCGGCAAAATTCGTCGTCAGCATGCCTCGGCGCTCGGCCCTGTAGCGCATGATCTCCCGCGCCAGCTTGCCGAAGCCTCGGATCGAGAACCCGAGAAGATCGAGGCTCTTCGCCTTGTAGCCCAAGATGAAGTCCGGGTGGTCCTGGAGATTTTTTCCTACACCAGGCAGGTGCGCGACGGTGTAGATCCCGAATTTCTGCAATTCACGAGCATCTCCAAGACCGGACAGCATGAGGATTTGGGGCGATTGCAGGGCGCCCGCGCTCAGGATTACCTCGCGGTGGGCGCGCAAAATGCGCCGGCGGCCTCCCTTTTCGAACTCCACTCCGCTCGCGCGCTTGCCGCCGTCGAACAGGATGCGAAGCACCCTGGCGCCGCATTCGACATGCAAATTCGGACGCACCCCGATATGCGGATGGATATAGGCCCGAGCGGCGCTCCAGCGTTCGCCGTTCCTCTGCGTGACCTGGTAGATCCCGAGACCCTCCGGCTCCGGTATGTTGAAATCCTCGCAGAGGGGAAATTGCGCCTGCTGGGCGGCCTCGAGAAAAATCGCGTGAAAGGGATTGCCGGTCCTCGACTTCGAAACGGGAAGCGGACCGTCGCGGCCGTGCCAGGGTTCGCCAAATTCCTCGTTGTGCTCTGCTTTCCTGAAATAGGGCAGCACCTCGTCGTAGCTCCAGCCCTCGTTTCCGAGCGAGGCCCAATGGTCATAATCCCATCGGTGGCCGCGCGCGTAGATCATCGCGTTGATTGCGGAGCTGCCGCCGAGGGCCTTGCCGCGTGGCTGGTAGCCCCGGCGATTGTTCAGGCTCGCCTGCGGCACCGTTTCGAAAGCCAAGTTATTAAGGTTCGACGGCACCATGAAGATACCGGCGGCGGGTATTTTGACGACCCAGCTGTCGCCAGCCCCGCCGGCCTCGACGAGAGCGACCGTGATGCCGGGATCCTCGCTCAACCGGCTCGCTACGACGCAGCCGCTCGATCCGCCGCCAATGATCACGAAGTCGAACTCGTTCATCGACGGTCTCCATGGGATTGTGAACCGGATCGCGGCGCCGGACATCGGGGTGAAACCACTTTCCCGCATACCTGCACCCTGGCCATGAGGTATAACAATAGCGAGGGCGGCAGTCGTGGATGTTGAAGAATGTCAAACACTGAACGCATGTCGGCGGCGGATACGACTTGGCTGCGCATGGACCGACCGAACAATCTGATGCAGATCGTCGGTGTCCTCGAACTCGAGCCGCCCGTGAACCTCGATCGTCTTGAACAGCTGCTGGGCGAGCGGCTTCTTCGCATCGACCGCTTCAGGCAGCGGGTCGAGGATCGTTCCGGAACAATCTGGTGGTCCGAAGATCCCTATTTCGACGTCACGCGCCATATCAAGCGGGTCGGCCTTCCGATGCCCAGGGGGAAGAGCGAGCTCCAACGCTTCGTCGCCGAGCTTGCGATGACGCCGCTCGATCCGAACCGCCCCCTCTGGCAGTTCCATATCGTCGAGCAGGACCGGGGCGGCGCGGCCGTAAGTGTCCGCGACGGATCATGCGCATGACTTCAAAGCCCTTGATGGTCGCGGAGGTGGTTTTCATCCTCTGGAAGCCACGCGTGGGCCGGATTACGCGCTTAAGGGCGCCATGATCCGCCTCGATGATGTTGTTCAGGTATTTCGATGTCCAGTGTTCGACATCTTTTGACAGCAGGCCTTCCTTCTGCAGGCGCTGGATTGCGTTATGGGCCGAGAATCCCGCCTGGATATCAACGCCTAGCCCGCCGATCCTGCCGCCGAGATGGAGAGCAATTGCCCGCACAGGTCATCAGAAACCTCCGATCGGAACGAGAAGATCTGCTGCGCTCTGTTCCTCTTCAATATATTCATGACGCCAGTCTTGCACCCGCGCGCCACGCGGATCTTGAAGTGCTTGCCGGCCTGCCCACGTTGTTCGATTGAATCGAGGATCCAGTCCGCTGCCGGCCGGTCAATATGAAACCTTGAAATGAGCCCGTCGCCACACCATCTTCTCATCATCGGGGTCCGAGCCCCTCTGGCAGTCTTCTCCAAGCTGCGATGTCGGACTCTCTCACCTGAGGAGCAGCTTGATGCGTGCTCCGCATCTGGGAGACAACCATGACGACTTACTCATATCCTTCGTCTCCCGTAGACTTTGGTGCCTCCCGCCGCCTCGAAGAGGCCCGTTCGCGACTGCACGTCCTCGCAAGATTTCTCGACAGTGCCATGCCCGTGCCGGGGACAAAGGTGCGATTATGCGCCGACGCTCTTCTCAACCTTTCCCGGTCTCGGAACGCTCGACTCGAAAGCCATGTCGGCTTATCTGATTTGGGAGGCGCGGCGCCTCGGCGTGCCGACCGCGAGACTCCTGCGCATGGCGGGCGATGTGAGGGCCAACTTCGTGACCAGCGCGATACCACTCGTCGGCTGGGTCGGCGACATGTTCCACCGCCCGGACCTGCGCAATATGGCGCTACTGCGCAAGCACCTCGGCCAAGCCCATCCGGTGCCGGATCCTTTCCAAGGTTGACGGCGCTCGGAAAGCGGAACACGTCCGGCGGCCCGTCGATCTCGGTTTGCACTTGATCGTTCAGAAAGCAGAGAAATGAACAACCCGAACGCCGCGCCGAGCTTTCGCAACTTTGCGATTGTCGCCGCGGTTATGAGCCTGCTGGCGCTGTTCTACTTCCAGAGCACGGCGGCGCCGCAACCTGATCAGCTCCCCTACTCGGCTTTCGTCACGGCCGTCGATCAGGGCGAGATCCGCTCTGCCACAATCCAAGGGCAGAATATTGTCGCGGAACGCTCCTCCGGCGGCACTGTTGCGACCTATGCGCCGCAAGGGGCCGATCTGATCGCGCACCTTCAGCGTCAGAACGTCGAAATCAAGGCGACGCCCCCTGCTCAACCGAGCCTGCTTTTAAATCTTCTTCTGTCGATCCTGCCATTCACATTGATGATTGGCGTCTCAGTCTGGTTGGCACGTAAGGCCATGAGTGGACAAGGCGGTGGCGGCGGCTTGTTGTCGATCGGCAAGTCGAAGGCGCGCCTGATGAAACCCGGAACTCCTGTCAGCTTCGACGATGTCGCCGGCATCGACGAGGCCAAGGAGGATCTGCAGGAGATCGTGGAGTTCCTGCGCGATCCGCAGAAGTTCCAGCGCCTCGGCGGCCGCATTCCGCGCGGCGTGCTGCTCGTCGGCCCGCCCGGCACCGGCAAGACCCTGACCGCCCGCGCGGTCGCC
>NZ_JBFRFT010000028.1:0-36605 GCF_052114965.1 Microvirga sp. 2TAF3
TGAGGAAGGTCGCCGCGCTTACAGGCAACCAGAACACGCTCCCGCAGATCAGGCGAATAGGGCTGGGGCATGGCTTGCCTCCTGGGCCATCTCCCAGTCAACGCACAGATCACCCCAATGGATTCAAGCCCAGATCAAAAGCGCTTTAGATCGCTCATGAGCGTCCTCCGTCGACGGACAGGATCTGGCCCGAGATCCAGGAGGCTTGCTCGCTCGCCAGGAACAGAGCCGCGTTGGCTATGTCGTCGGGCCTGCCCAGCCGTTTGGTATGAATGGATCCGAGCAGCCGCTTCTGCCCATCCGGGCCATAGCTCTCCCACTGACGCTCCGTCGTGGGATTCGACAGGACGAAGCCGGGGGCTACAGAATTCACGGTGATCCCAAACGGCCCCAACTCCCAAGAAAGCTGCTTCGTCAACCCGACCAGCGCGTGCTTGGCGGCCGAATAGGCCTGAATGCCCGTCAGGCTCGGCCTCAGACCTGCGCCCGACGAGATCGTGATGATCCGGCCCCAGCCCGCCTTCTTCATGTAAGGGGCTGCGGCCTGCGCGAGCCAGAACGCCCCATCCACATTCGCCTTGAACAACACATGCCAGTCGGATTCTGAAATTTCCTCGATGGCACGCCCGATCTGGCCACGCACGCCACCCGCCGCAAGGGCGAGACCGTCAAGCCGTCCTTCAGCTTCGGCAACCGACCGAACGAGGTCCGCAGCGGCCTGGCGCTCCGAGAGATCCCCCACATGAGCAGGAGCCCCCAACTCCTCCCCGGCCTGTCGCAGACCGGCCGCGTCGATGTCGGCGAGATGGACGCGGGCGCCCGCGTCGAGGAAGGTTTTGGCGATGGCGCGCCCGATCCCTTGGGCGGCACCGGTGACAATGACTACACGGTGGTCGAGACGGATTTGCATGTGGCGATAAGCTCCTTGAAGGTGTCGAAGGAAAGATCGGACCGTCCGTCTTCGACATCGTGAATGAGAGAAACGAGATGATCGAGGGCCACGTCGGTATCCCCTGCTCCCGCGCGAGATCTCCGATTCGGCACCGAAATTCACGAAGCAACCCATCGTACGCTCGCGACCGACTGCCTGCGCGATTGCGATATCGTTAAGCCCGTTCTGAGCTGACAGGACAAAGCTGTCTTCGCGAAGGTGAGGTTTCAGGGCAGCCAGCGCATCAGCCGTTTGATGCGCCTTCACGGCAAGAACGATCCTGCCGTAGGTGCCCGTCAGCTCGTCTGGCACCACGGCCGGCACCACTTGCGTGAAGGTTTCGATCGGACCTTCGATCTGAAGGCCTTGTGTGCGGCGGGCCCCGACATGGTCAGCTGCAAGATCGACGAGGAGAACCGGAACACCCGCTCTCGCCCAATAGGCGCCGTTTGTGCCCTCGATGGCTCCCGCATCCCAGATGACGACCGGCTCGATCAGCGGGTCTTCGGCCATGACCCCTCCAGCAGCTCACGGGTTTCCAGGACCCCCGTCTCCCAGACCTTGAGCATCGCTTCGTCCGATTTCTGATAGTCGCCCCCGAAGCTGCCATCACCGAGGATGCGCCTCGCCTCCTCGGGTGATAAGACGCGCACGAGATCCCGGTCAGGTGGATTCTTCGGCTCACCCGGTTGCGCTACATTCGCCAAGCGGGTCCAGGGAAAATTCTCCATCCAATTGGCGTGCGACCCCGATGCGTCGATCGCCTGCACCTCCACCCAGGTTCTTGGTGCGCTCCACCAGTTGTGGAACTTGATCGACATGTCGATGTACTGCGCCATCAACTCTTGCGCCAGGGCACCCACGGGGGCGTTTCCGCCATGTCCATTGACGATCGGCACGCGACGGAAGCCTGCGTGGCGCACCGAGGCGATCACGTCGCGCATGACGGCGAGGAGCGTTTCCACACGCAGTGACACGATCCCCGAGAAGGCCAGGAAGCAAGGAGCCAATCCAAAAGGATCATCGGGAAGACCGGTATGCCCAGGGGCTCGGCCGCTTCCACCGAAGCGCGCTCCGCCAGAATGGCATCGACGCAGAGGGACGGCTGAGCACGCTGTTCCGTTGAACCGATCGGAACGATGCAACGGTCGCCCCCTCGCAGGTAAGCCTTGACTTGCATCCAATTCGTGTCCGCTATTTTCAAGCCGAGGTTTCCTTCAGAGGCAGGCGGGCGCGCAGGCGCTCGATGACGGGAAGCAGTTCACGCTGAATCGCGTGCGGATCAGGCACATGTCGGTACTCGATGGCCGGAACATTCCGAGGAAGCCGGTCGAGCACGCTTTCCGCGCCCGTGGCGTACACCACCACGTCGACACGACCGAAAAAAACATCCAGATCGGGGTCGTCCGCCAAGGCCACTTCCACACTCTGCACATGCGGGGTGAACCGAAGAACGCCTGGCTTCATCAAGGCCAGAAACTCCGGGAACACCGAGACGATCCCGATGCGCGCAACCGGGTCGATGCCGGCCAGCAGACTGCGCGTTTTTTCCGACGGAATGAAGCTGATGCTGATGACGGGACTGTCCGGAGCGATCATCGCCTCGACCTCCTGGCGCCGATTGGCCAAGGTCACGTAGAGATCGGCGAGGCCGTCGCGTTTCGTGGACGAGCGCAGCTGATCGATCGTGAGCGCATCGATCACGTCGTGATCCCGCAGCTGGCGCTGAATGTCGGCTGCGTAGGCCTTAGTGGCCTCCTTGAACACGCCGATCATCGTGATCCGGACCGGCCGAAGCTTGTGCGCTTTGATGCGAGCAATCCGCGCATTGAGCAGTGCCGCAAGATCGTCCGCCTCGACACCGGCCGCCTCGGCCTCCGCCAGAAGCGTATCCATGCAGGCCTCGATCCTCTGCATCGCATCGAACGTCTGGATCGTGTCGCGGGTAGGCTGGGCCACGAAGCTGCCCGCACCCGGACGGGTTATGATCAGGCCAGCCTCCCGCAGGGTCTTGTAGACCCCTGAAACGGTCATCGGAGCCAGCCCACTGGCTTCGGCGAATTCACGGACCGAAGGAAGCTGTGCTCCAGGCGCGAGCTCGCCGCAGGCGATCCCGTATTCAATAAGGCCGCGAAGCTGGACTCCAAGGGGGACAGGGAGCGCCCTGTCCAATGCGGCGGCAACGGTGCTGATTATTGGTGCATCGCGCCGCTGTTCTAGGCAACTAGCACGGGAAGTCGAACCCCCCTCCGCTTTTCCCATCAAAGCCGCGGTCCCGCTGATTGACTTTGCGTATAGTAAACACTTAGCATCCTAGCAGGCTATAACACAAGAACATGCCTTCCAGAACGCAAAGGGAAACACGATGGGATCGCTATTTCCAAAGCTTGGACTGGTCGCAGCAGGATTAGCTGCTTCTCTACTTGCCGGCCCGGCAGTTGAGGCCGCGACGCGCGGCGGCAAGATGATCTACGGGCGCTACGCCGACTCTCTTTTTCTAGACCCGGTCCTGAACGACGCCAACGTCGATATCTGGGTCCTGACGAACCTCTACGACACGCTGCTTGCCCCGACGCCTGACGGCCAGAGTGTCCAGCCGGGTCTCGCAACGAAGTGGGAGCTGACCGATGACGGGAAATCGGTCGTTCTCAGCCTGAGGCCGGACGTGAAGTTCGCCGACGGAACTCCGCTGATTGCAGAGGACGTGAAATGGTCCCTCGACCGCGCCCGCGACCCCAAGGCTGGCGCCTGGAACTCGTCCCTTGCATCCGTCGACTCCATCGAAATCAAGGATCCGGGAACGGTCGTTCTGAAGCTGAAGAATCCTGACCCGACGATCCTTCCGGCGCTCGCCACCTTCAACAGCGCGATCCTGCCCAAGAAGCTGTTCGAAGCGGCTCCCGGTGCAACCCCGGAAGAAAAGGCCAAAGCCTTCGCCGAAAAGCCGATCGGCACGGGCCCGTTTGTGATGACGGAATGGAAGCGCGGGGTCTCGATGAAGCTGAAGCGCAATCCGTACTACTGGAAACAGGGCGAAGACGGCAAGCCCTTGCCCTATCTCGACGAACTCGAGTTCCAGATCATCCCCGACGATGCGACGCGCCTCCTGAAGCTGAAGGCCGGCGAGATCGACGGCACGGAATTCATCCCCTACGCCCGTGTGCAGGAACTGAAGAACGATCCCAACATTCGCATGGAG
This sequence comes from Microvirga sp. 2TAF3, assembly GCF_052114965.1. Lineage (NCBI taxonomy): Bacteria > Pseudomonadati > Pseudomonadota > Alphaproteobacteria > Hyphomicrobiales > Methylobacteriaceae > Microvirga > Microvirga sp. 2TAF3. Next base: position 4,131 of record NZ_JBFRFT010000028.1, read on the forward strand.
CTTTGGCCCTCCACGCGTGTTGCCTACCTGACGATGAACGTGCGGCCGACCTTGAAGGACGGCAAGCCCAATCCGCTGTCGAACGAGAAGGTGCGCCAAGCGCTCAACTATGCCGTTAACAAGAACGCTGTCATCCAGATTACGACTCTCGGCCTCGGCAAGCCTATGCAGTCGTTCATGTCCTCGACGACACCTCTCTTCTACGGACCGGCGCCGCTCTACAGCTACGATCCGGCGAAGGCCAAGGCGTTAATGAACGAAGCGGGCTTCGGCAACGGCTTCGAGATGTCGTGCCTTGCCCTCTCGGGCAATGGCGACGATGCAAACAATCTCACGGCCGTCCAGCAGATGTGGAGCCAGCTCGGGGTGAAGCTCCGGATCGATCAGGTCGACAACGCGACGCGCACGGCCCGCTATCGCGAGGGCGACTTCCAGTGCCGCACGGCAGCCTGGACGAACGATATCTCGGATCCCAGCCAGATCACGTCGTACTTTGCCTATTTCCCGAACATCGAGTCGTTGCACTCCGGCTTCCAGAACAAGCGCATCGACGAGCTGTTCGTGAAGAGCCAGCAGGAAAACAATCTCGAAGCCCGCCGGGCGGAGTACAAAGAGATCCAGGAGATCTACAACAACGCTGCCCCGATCGCCTACCTCTACGAGACGCCGTATCCGGTTGCGTTCCGTACGAAGGCGAAGGGTTTCGTGCAGATCCCACTCGGCAACAACCTGTTCGAAGCGGCCTACGTCGAGAAATGAGGCAGTGGCCCGGGCCGGAAACCCGGGCCAACCCTCCCAGAGGCGGAGATCCCGGTGCACAGAGCGACTTACGTTGCGACCCGTTTGCTGCAGATGATCCCGACCCTGCTCCTGATAGGGGTTGCCGTGTTCATCATTGCTCGTCTTCTGCCCGGAGACTCCGTCTCCGCCATGCTCGGCGACAGGGCAACGGAAGAGGCCGTTCAACGCCTCACCCGCCAACTCGGCCTCGACCAGTCGATTTTCGCCCAGTTCGTCGCGTTCCTGCAGGCCATCGGACGAGGCGAGTTCGGCACGTCCCTGGCGTTCCGCGTGCCGGTCACGAGTCTTATCGCTGAGCGGCTTCCGGTCACCCTCATGCTGACAGGACTCGCAACGCTGATCGCGATCCTCCTCTCGGTGCCCCTGGCCTTTTGCGCGGCCCTGCAGGCCAACCGCTGGCCAGATCTTCTGATCCGCTCCATCTTTCAGGTTGGGCTCTCGTCGCCGATCTTCTTCGTTGGGCTCGTCCTGCTCACCGTGTTCGCCGCCTGGTTCCATATCTTCCCCGTCGGGGGCTATGGGGAGGGCCTCCTCGACAACCTGCACCACCTGTTCCTGCCGGCCCTGACGCTCGCGCTGAGTTTCGCGGCCGTGATCATGCGCAGTCTCAGGGCCTCCATTCTGCAGGTGCTGCAGGCGGAGTTCGTCGAGTTTGCCAGGGCCAAGGGACTTGCAGGCAGGGTCATCCTGTTCCGGCACGTGATGCGCAACGCGCTGATCGCGACGGTCACCCTGATCGGTCTCCACATCGGCCAGCTCCTCGGCGGCGCCGTCATCACGGAGAGCGTCTTTGCCGTGCCGGGTGTCGGCCGCCTGATGGTCGACAGCATCTTCGCCAGGGATTACCCGGTGATCCAGAGCCTGACCCTCGTCCTCGCTTTTCTGGTTTCCATCGCGTTCCTCATCACCGACATGATCCAGATGTGGCTGGATCCCAGGGTGAGCCGCTCATGATCGCCGCAACGCTCTCACGGCGCCTCCGACACCCACCGATTTCCGCCTTCATCGGGCTCCTCATCCTCTTCATCGTTCTGCTTTGCGCCGTGGCGCCGCAACTGGTGGCGCCTTACGATCCCCTCGCTTTCGATTTCGCGGCCCTTCTACAGCCTCCCACACGGGCGCATCCCTTCGGCACCGATCAGTTCGGCCGCGATATCCTCTCGCGGGTCATCGCAGCCTCTCAGATCGATCTGCAGATCGCCTTCTTCGCCACCATCGGACCCGTCATCATTGGCAGCCTCGTCGGTCTCCTGGTGGGATACTTCGGAGGCGTGGCGGATGCTGTCTTCGGGCGCATCGTGGACTTGGTGGTGACGTTCCCGTTCCTCGTTCTCGTCATCGCCATCGTGGCGGTGCTCGGACCGGGTCTCATCAACATGTACATCGCCATCGGCGTGGTCGGATGGGTGTTCTATGCACGGCTCATGCGCGCAGAGGTTTTGGTGCAGCGCCAGAACGAGTACGTCGCGGCAGCCCGCGTGCTCGGCTACAGCGTGCCGCGTATCCTGTTTCGCCACATCCTGCCCAATGCGATCCGCCCAGTGATCGTCTATTGGGTCACCGATATGGCCCTCGCGATCCTGCTGGGATCGAGCCTCGGTTATCTCGGCCTCGGCGCGCAACCTCCCACAGCCGAATGGGGCGTGCTGGTAGCGGACGGCAAGAACTTCTTCACCCAGGCTCCATGGATGTGCTTCTTCCCCGGCCTCGCGGTCGTCGTGTGCGGGCTTGGTTTCAGCCTCACCGGCGACGCCCTCGCCGATCTTCTTGATGTGAAGCGATGATGGTCAACGTCGAACCCCTGCTCCGCGTCAACGCTCTGCACGTCTCGTTCGAGACGAGCCGCGGTTCCGTCAGGGCCGTGGACGGCGTCGACCTCGAGGTCAGGGCCGGCGAGGTCCTTGGACTCGTCGGCGAATCCGGCTCCGGCAAGAGCGTCACGCTCCGGTCCATCACCCGGATCCTGCATCCGAATGCACGTGTCAGTGGTCAGGTGTTCTGGCGCGGCGAGGATCTGCTGCATGTGCCTGAGACGCGTCTTCAGGCCGTGCGCGGCGCCGAGATCGCCATGATCTTTCAGGAGCCGATGACCGCGCTGAATCCCGTCCTTACCATTGGGCTTCAGATCGACGAAGCGCTCGTCGCTCACACGACCTTGAGCCGCGCGGCACGGCGCAAGCGGGCCGTCGAGCTTCTGGACCATGTCGGTATTCCGTCGGCGGCGGAGCGACTGGGCAACTACCCGCATGAATTTTCGGGCGGGATGCGCCAGCGCGCTATGATCGCCATCGCGCTGGCGGCCGAGCCCAAGCTCCTTCTGGCGGACGAGCCGACGACGGCCCTCGATGTCACGATCCAGGATCAGATCCTCAAGCTTCTACTCCGGCTCGTCGATGAGATGGGTATGGCCATGATCCTCGTAACGCACGATCTCGGCGTTGTCGCCGAGACCTGCAGCCAAGTCGCGGTGATGTACGCAGGGCGCATCGCCGAGGCGGGTCCCGTCGAAGCCATCTTCCACCATCCGCGCCACGCCTATACTCGTGCGCTGCTGAACTCGATGCCGGACAACACCGCGGCCCGTGTCGCCCTGAAGCCTATCCCTGGACAGCCGCCCCGATTGGACCGGCCGATTCCGGGCTGCCCCTTCCTTCCACGCTGCACATGGGCGACGCCGCCCTGCGAGCTGCGCCCGCCCCTTGTGGCGATTGCGCCCGGCCATGTCTCGGCCTGTACGGCCGCCCATCGTCTGCCAAGTCGGATCGTTCCCGCATGAGCACTCCCGGCGATATCCTCCTGCAGGCTCAGGACCTGAGGAAGTCCTTCTCCTTGCAACGAACAATGCCGGATGTTCTGCAACGGCGCCCCCGGCGTCTACTCCGGGCCCTCAACGGCGTCAGCTTCGATGTCCGGCGCGGCGAAACACTTGGGATCGTGGGCGAGTCCGGATGCGGAAAGTCGACGCTCGCACGATGTTTGGTGCGGCTTCACGAGCCTGACGGCGGCTCTCTGACCTTCAAGGAGCAGGACGTGCTCGCCCTGTCCGGGCCTGAGCGGCGCACCTACAATCGCCGGGTCCAGATGATCTTTCAGGATCCCTACAGCTCTCTCAACCCACGTCTGACGGTCCGCCAATGTCTCGCGGAGGCTCTCTCGGTCCATAGGATTGTTCCGGCCTCCGAGATCGATGCCCGGGTGGTTCGCCTCATGGACCTCGTGCATCTGCCTCGCGAAGCAGCGGATCGCTACCCGCATGAATTTTCCGGGGGACAGCGGCAACGCATCGGCATCGCGCGCGCTCTCGCCGTGGAGCCTGAGATCATCATCGCCGACGAGCCCGTCTCAGCCCTCGACGTTTCGGTTCAGGCCCAGATCGTTAACCTGCTTCTGGAGTTGCAGAACGAGCTCGGGCTTGCGCTGGTCTTCATCACGCATGACCTGCGCCTCGTCCATCACATCGCCCACCGCATCGCCGTCATGTATCTTGGCGCCATCATGGAAATCGGGCCGACGGAGGAGATCTTCGCCTCTGCGCGCCACCCCTATACTCGCGCGCTCCTCGCCGCCGTGCCCAGGCTCGTGCCGGGTCGCCGCTCGGGCGCGACCGCCGTCCAGGGCGAGCTTCCGAGCCCACTCGCTCCGCCGCCCGGATGTCCGTTCCATCCCCGCTGCCCCATAGCGAAGGCGATCTGCCGACAGGACGTGCCCGGGCTGGGACTGCGAGGTGGCCCCTGGCCGGCAGCCTGCCACTTCGCTGGACCAGTTGAGGCGCCCGCTCCTCTCCCCCGCCAGAACATCTCACTACTATGAGCCCTGTTCCGGCGACCTGTCTCAGAAGCATGAAACCCCTCTGCGGGCTACACACTGAGTCGGCGCCGGCTTTCGCACAGATCGATCACGCACGAGAGCTGTCATGACCGCACTCTCCATCCTCCGCACCGGCGAGCCACGCATCGAGCAGGGTTTCGTCCGCCCACATCCCGATCTCGAGCTGCCGTTTGGAATCATCGAAGGCGCGCAGGATGGACCGTGTCTCCTCGTGACAGCCGGCGTACACGGCTCCGAATTCTGTTCCATAGAGGCGGCGCTCCGCCTTTTCAAACTCCCACCGGAGGAGATCCGCGGAACGCTGCTTGTGCTCCCGATCCTCAATGTCCAGGGCTTCCGCAAGCGCAGCATCTACGTGGTGCCGGAGGACAACAAAAATCTCAACCGAGTCTTTCCCGGCCATGCCGCCGGCACTGTAAGCAAACGTCTGGCGGCTTGGCTTGTGGAGTCGGTTTTCCCATTGGCCGACGCCTATCTCGATCTTCATGGCGGCGATCTTAACGAAGAGCTGATGCCGTTCTCGATTTTCACCCGTGGCGACGAGCGCGCGGAAGCCATGGCCCGCGCCTTCGGCCTGCCGATCATCGTGTCGGGCCGCGGCACGGGCCGGACGATCTCGGCGGCCGCAGAATTGGGCGTGCCGGGAATTATCGCCGAAGTGAGTGGCAACGGCCTGTGGAATGACGAGAGCGTTGCTATGCTTACAGCAGGTGTACATCGTGTCATGCACATGCTCGGCATGAGGGGACCAGCACCCGAACCTGCTGCCTCCTCCCTCGTGACGATGACCGTTCCGTCCTCTCCGGTCCAGGGTTTGTGGTACCCCCGTTGCCGACTGGGGGATAAAGTCGCAACAGGGCAATCCATAGGCGAAATTCGTGACGTATTCGGCAATCTCCTCTGTACGATCACGTCTCCAGAAGACGGCTTTGTTCTCTACCAGATGACAAGTCTGTCGGTGAATGAGGGCGAGGCACTCATCGGCATTGCCACAGCACTTTAAACAAACGGTTCCGTTCTCTTATTCCGGGGATCTGGGTCAGGTCCTTGGAGCGGCGTCTTTGTTCGTTTGCCTGATATCACTTGTCGGAGCATGGTTCCCTCCGCGGTCGGCAGACACCGCCGCATGATGGAGTCGGAAGCCTCAGCCTCGTCATGTTGCATACGCGGCTTTGTTGTACGGATTGGACTTTGCGCGCTTTGAGGGCCCATCGGCTTGTATTCAGACGATACGGACGGACTCCGGCCCCCCAAGCTCAAGCATGCGGTTCGAGGGTGAACGGCGATGGCGACTTCGGTCGCGCGACGCAGGCCTGATGATCGTCACCATCGCTGGTCGTCAGCTCTGAGGCGAGGATCTGTCCGGTCTCGGCATCCACACCGATGTGCAACTTGCGCCAAGCTCGACGGCTCAGGGGCGAGGGGTCGGGAACAGCCAGATCAATGCCCAGGAGCCTCAGGATCGACCGATCAGACCTCCGCCCTGCCGGTGCAAATTGGCGAAATCAGGCCACGTTGCTGAGACTCATCCGCAAAGTGCGTGAGAGCCCCACAAACGAGGGAAGATCAGTGTTCTACTCCTCGATCAGCGCGGTCTCGCGTGTCGTGCGGACGGCTGGGATCAGGACCGACAAAAGTGCCATGAGCGTCAGAGTGAGAATGATGGCGCTGATCGGCCGCGTGACGAAGACCGTGAGATCGCCCTGCGAGAGCAGTAGCGACCGGCGCAGATACTCCTCCATCAGCGGTCCTAGTACGACGCCGAGGAGCAGCGGCGCCGGTTCGCAGCGCAGCTTTCCAAAAACGTAGCCGAGCACGCCAAAGCCAGCCAGTAGATAGATGTCGAAGGTTGAGTTCGACAGGCTGAGTACGCCGATGCAGCAGAAGACCAGAATTGCAGGGTAGAGTAGGTTGTAGGGAATCGTCAGCAGCCGCACCCACAGCCCGACCAGCGGGAGGTTGAGCACCAGCAACATCAAGTTGCCGACCCACATCGAGGCGATCAGTCCCCAGAACAGCACAGGCTGCTTCACGATCAGTGACGGGCCGGGCTGGATGCCATGCAGCACCAATGCGCCAATCATGAGTGCCATTACCGGCGTCGAGGGAATGCCGAGCGTCAGCATTGGCACGAAGGAGGATTGGGCGCCGGCGTTGTTGGCCGATTCGGGCGCAGCCACGCCCTCAATGGCGCCGTGCCCAAAGCTCTCGGGCCGGCGTGAGATCTTCTTCTCGAATGCATATGCGCCGAGCGATGCGAGCAGCGCGCCGCTGCCCGGAATGAGGCCGAGCACGGCGCCGAAGCCGGTGCCGCGTACGATCGGCAGCGCCATGCGCCGGAAATCTTCGGCCGATGGCATGAGCTTGGTGAGTTTCTCAACCGCGACGTCGCGAGAGAGATTCTGCTCGAGATTGCGGATGATCTCGGCAACACCGAACAGCCCCATCGCGACGATGACGAAATCGATGCCCTGAACCAGTTCTTGCTGACCGAAAGTATAGCGCAGCGCCCCCGAGTTCAGATCGGTGCCGACTAGCCCCAGCAACAGACCGAGGATCAGCATGCCGCTGGCCTTGAGCAGCGAGCCATGCGCGAGCACGATTGCCGCGACAAGGCCCAGTACCATTAGTGAGAAATATTCCGCTGCGCCAAAGGCCAGCGCGATCGCCGCCAAGGGTGGAGCGAAGAGCGCGATCAGAAGTGTCGTCACCGTGCCGGCAAAAAAGGAGCCGATGGCGGAGGTCGCCAGCGCGACACCGCCGCGGCCTTGCCGGGCCATCTGGTAGCCGTCCAGCGTGGTGATGACCGAGGTGGTCTCACCCGGTAGGTTCACCATGATCGAGGTCGTCGAGCCGCCATATTGCGCACCGTAATAGATACCCGACAGCATGATCAGCGCTGAAGTTGGGTCGAGGGAATAGGTCAGCGGCAGCAGCATCGCGACCGTCACCGTGGCGCCTAAGCCGGGCAGCACCCCGATCGCCGTGCCGAGCACGGCACCGACGAAGCAATAGGCCAGATTGGCTGGCGTTAGAGTCGTTCCGAAGCCGAGGACAAGATTGCCGAAGATTTCCATTCGCCCTCTCCTAGCGCCAGCCGCCAGCGCTGAACGGCGCGAAGGGCAGGCCCAATCCGTAGATGAACATCGCCGTGCACAGGCCAGCCAGCACAACCGCCAAAATCAGCGAGCGCCGCCAAGCGAATTGGTGGCTGGCGAGGCTCGCCAGTATCGTTGTGGCGATGACCGCAGGAACGAAGCCGAGCATCCGAACGAGGGCGCCGAAGACGACGACCGAGGCGGTGACGAGAACGAGCGGGCGCCAGACGAGCGGCTCGACCGTCTCGCCGGACACCTTCAGGCTTTTCGCTAGGCATCCCAGCCCAATGGCGCAAAGCACGACACCGAGCACCACCGGGAAGAAACCGGGGCCCATCCGCGTGATGGAGCCGAAATTATATCCTAATCCCAACACGACAGCGCCGAGCCCGACACTGCCGAAGAGCAGGCCAGTCAGCGCGTCGCGAGGATCCTTAATCAGAGAGCGCAACATGTCCGGTTCTCTTCCAAGCAGGACTATTCGATGGAAATGCTGGCCGCCTTGACGACTTCAGCCCATTTCGCCGTCTCAGTGGCAAGGAAGTCCTTAAATGCCTCCGGTGAACTTCCAACTGGCTCCGCCCCCCCATCGTCCGCGAGCCATTTGGTAATCTCGGGACTCTTGGCTACGTCTGCGAACTCGCGGTTGAGCTTGGCGACGATGGCGGGTGGCGTACCCTTGGGTGCGAGGATGCCGTACCAAGTTGTCATCTCCAGCGTTGGGAAGCCAGCTTCGGCAGCGGTCGGCACGTCCGGCATTACCGGCGAGCGTTTGGCGCCAGTCACGGCAAGCGCCCTGATCTTCCCTGACTGGATATGCGGCAAAGCGGAAGGCAGTGGTGCCGCGAACATCGCAACCTCGCCGCTGATCAGCGCCGTCATGGCCTGCGCCGCGCCGCGATAGGGAATGTGCGACAGCTTGATGCCTGCCCTGAGATTGAGCAGCTCAGCAGCAAGTTGGTTCGAAGTGCCGCTGCCGGCCGAGGAATAAGTCACCTGACCGGGCCGCTCCTTAGCATAGGCCACGAATTCGTCGAGCGTTTTTACCGGAATGCTGGCATTGACCAAGATCGCCAGCGGGGCGCTTGCAAGCTGGGTGACGGGATCAAGGCTCGTGCGCGGGTCGTGCGGCATCGACTTGTAGAGATTCGGATTGACCGCGATCGGCCCGATATTGCCAAGCAGGATGGTGTAACCATCCGGCGCCGCCGTTGCGACCGCACTGGTCCCGATATTGCCGTTGGCGCCGGGACGATTCTCGACGATGATCTTCTGGCCGAGCCGCGCGCCCACCTTATCGGCGAAGAGACGCGCCAGCGTATCCGTCCCGCCGCCCGGCGTGTAGCCGACGACGAGTTGGATGATGTGAGACGGATATTCCTGCGCCCAGGCCGGTGCCGCAGCCAGAATGCTTGTGCAAAAAGCGGCTATTGCCGCGCGCCCGTACCGGATCATCATTTCCATCCCATTTCAATTGCTCCTGACCATGCCATGATGGTTGAGCTGTTATTATAAAATTCCATCAAAAGGAATTTGATGCCGCCAGATAGAATTGACTGTTGGCGCGCTTGTCAAGCGCAAAGGATACGCATTGACGGTTCGCCGCCGATTGTGCTCCAAGTATCTCATTGGTTCTGCCCAGTGAAACCCGTTGAGTTCGACCATGCTCTGTAATCTCTCGGTCATCGAGGCGCATGCCTGCGACGTCCCTGAAGCGCTTCGCGCAATCGAGAGGCGGCGGACCCGGCGGCAATGCTCGGTTGCTGGTATGCCATCCTCGGCGGCGGTTTCTTCCCCCACTTGCCGCCGCGGCACGCTTCGCCGGAACGCAGTTCTGGTTTATGCGCCGCGCGGCAGGGCAGCGGTTCCACAGCAACTCTGGACATCTGCACACCTTTTCCCTTGCGTTTCGGAGGTCCTGAGCGGAGCGCCTGACCCCTATTATGAGATTTCGGACGTATGATCTCATGGCGAAGGGCACGCTCGACGCAAGTCGAGTTACTGCGACCGATTGCCGGCCTAGACAGCCTCCAGGCGCTGGAGACGGTGCCGTTCCTGCTCGTGCAGCGCAGCGAGGCGATCGTGGCACCGACGCTACCCGGCGACCACAAATCACTGACCGGCCCGCTCGGCCAGAACGTGATACTCAAGCCTTGCGGGATATGGACGAGGTGATTGCAGCCGGCAGTGCACTGATTGATCGTGCGGACGGCTGGAGCGAACTTTATCGCCGGATTGTTTGAAGATGGCGGCTGGCGGCGTGACGCCTCCGCTGTAGACAGGAATGGAAACGGGTAGGCCAAGTGCAGGACGAGATACACGACACCCACGAGAAAAGCGCCCAAGAGAAAGGCGTCGATGCCGTTGACAGGGCGCTGAGCATTCTGCGCGCCTTCGAGGAGGGGCAGAAGACACTGTCGCTGCATGAGATCGCGCAGGCGACCGGTCTCTACAAAAGCACGATCTTGCGACTCATCGCGTCGCTGGAGAAGTTCGGATATATCCGCCGCGAGGATCTGCGTTATCAGCTCGGCCCCGCCTGCGCCCGACTGGCGCAGCTCTACAACGCCAATCTCGACCTGTCCGCGATGCTGCGCGAGGCTGTGCGCGATCTCTCGGCAGAAAGTGGAGAAACCGCCTCCTTCTATATCCGGGACGGTGAAGAGCGCGTCTGCGTCGTGCGCCAGAACTCGTCGCGGGCGATCCGCCACCATGTCGACGAAGGCGCGCGCCTGCCGCTCGACCGTGGTGCGGCAGGCCTCGTCATCCTCGCCTATGCCGGCGGTGATTCTCCCCGTTTTGAGACCGTGCGGCGGGACGGCTACGCAATTACGCTGGGTGAACGCGAGCCGGACGCGGCTGCCATCGCCATGCCGTTGTTCGATGCGGAGGATCGCTTTCTCGGCGCGCTCTGCATCAGTGGGCTGCGTTCGCGTTTCACCAGCGAGACCATCGAGAAGCTGCGTGGCCTGCTCCAAGACCGGACACGCCAAGTCGAACGCGAACTTGGCCGCAAGACAACGGCCTGAGAATTCTGCCTTGCGCAACGCCGTTTTGTTCAATAGAAAATGCGGCAACCAATGTGAGGAGGCCGTGCTTGGCAATGCAATCGAACCCTTTGCTCAAGAACAGCCCGCTCGCCGCTCTGAACGGCATCAGGGTCGTCGAACTCGGGCAGAATCTGGCGGCGCCTTATGCTGCCGCCGTATTCGGTGACCTCGGCGCCGAGGTCATCAAGGTCGAGAAGCCCGGCGGCGACGATGCCCGCGGCTGGGGACCTCCCTTCGTCGATGGCAGCTCGACCAGCTTCCACATGATGAATCGAAACAAGAAGTCTGTGGTCCTGTCGCTCGACCAGCCGCAGGACCGCGCCGCCTTCCTGCGGCTAATCGAGAGCGCCGACATCTTCATCCATAATCTGCGGCCTGGCGTGGCACAGAAACTGAAGATCGATGGGTCGGATCTGATTGCCGTCAATCCACGCCTGATCTACTGCTCGATGTCGGCGTTCGGCCACCAGGGCCCGCTAAGCGCGCGGCCAGGCTACGAGCCACTGCTGCAGGCCTTTTCCGGCCTGATCAGCGTCAATGGCGACCCGAACGGGCCGCCCTCGCGCGTCGGACCCTCCATCGTCGACCTCGGCACCGGCATGTGGACGGTGATAGGTGCCCTGACCGCGCTGCTGACTCGCCAGCAAACGGGGCTCGGTACCATTGTCGAGACATCACTGTTCGAAACCGCCCTGTCCTGGACCGGCCGCCATATCGCCGATTACGGCGCGACCGGGAACATCCCACCCCGCGTCGGCACCGGACATAACTCGCTGACGCCATATCAAGCCTTCGACACGAAGGATGGGCCGCTGGTCATCGCGGCCGGTAACGACCGGCTCTTCGCCAAGCTTGCCCGCCTGCTCGGGCATCCCGAATGGATCGACGACCCTCGCTTCGCAACCAATGCTCAGCGGACGCGCCATCGCGACGATCTGCTGCCGCTGATCGCCGACATCATCGCGACGGAGGGTTTCGACTCCTGGATCGTCAAGCTGGAGGCCGAAGGTGTGCCCTGCGCACCGATTCATTCGATTCCCCAGGTGCTCGCCCATCCTCAAACCAAGGCGCTTGGGATGTTGCTGGAAAGCCCGATCGAGTCGCTTGTCCTGACAGGGCTACCGCTCGCACTCGACAAACAGCGCGCCGGCTTCGGCACCGTCGCACCGGTGCTGGGGAGCGATCAGGGCGAGTTCGACTTGCGCAGTCCGGACGACAGTGCCGTTTGAGGTAAGACCACGGAACTCCACCAATGCCCGATTTCTACACCACCATCGCTACCTCGGACGCGACCTCCATCACCGTGCGCGGCCTGAGCCTGACCGAGGATCTCGTCGGCAAGCGCAGTTTCACCGAGACGGTCTATTTCCTCGTCTGCGGCCGGCTGCCGACGCCGGGGCAGACGAAGGTGCTCGATGCATGCCTCGTCACGCTGATGGAGCATGGCTGGACGCCGACCTCGATCATTGCCCGCCTCGCCATCGATAGCGTGCCCGAGGAGAGTCAGGTCGCGCTCGCGGCCGGGCTGCTCTCGGTCGGCTCTGTCTTCGCCGGGACGATGGATGGCTGCGCGAAGCTGCTGGTCGAGGGCCTTCGTGCGGGCGGCGACCTCGATACCTATTGCCACGCTGTCGCTGAGCGCTACCGGCAGGCGAAGGAAGCCGTGCCCGGCTTCGGTCATCGTGTCCATAAGCCGGACGACCCGCGCACGCCGGCTCTGCTTGCGGTCGCACGCGAAGCCGGAGCAGAAGGATCTCATGTCGATTTGCTGCTACGCCTCGGTCGTGCCGTGGACGCGGTCCATGGCAGGCATCTCACCATCAACGCCACAGGCGCCATCGCTGCGCTGCTGCTCGATATCGGCATCCCGCTCGTCGCGATGCGCGGCGTCGCGGTGATCTCCCGCTCGGGTGGGCTGCTCGGCCATATCGTCGAGGAATCGCAGACCCGAACGGCGCGCGAGATCTGGCGGCTCACACGAGAGAACATTCCCTACCGTCCGGCCGATGAATGAGATGAGCGGACCATGAGCGAAACACAGACAACCCCTGAACTCTCGCCGCTGGAGGTGCTGCGACTCTTCCGGATGCATGACGGCTCGCTCGATGACTTCTTCGCCAGCCGGTTGGAGCGCGAGCCCGGTCGGATCTGCGTCGTCGCCGAGGAACGTAGCTGGAGTTGGGCCGAGCTGTCACAGGCAACTGGTGCCGCTGCACGCTGGCTGGTCACGCGCGGCGTCGGGCGCGGCGAGCGTGTCGTGGTGATGGGGCGTAACAGCATCTGGCAACTGGTGACGCTGCTTGCTTTGGCCCGGATCGGGGCCGTAATGGTGCCAATCAATCCCGGCTTCAAGGTTGAGGAGGCAAGCTATATCGTCGCCCAGGCTCGCGCCAGCGGCGTGCTCTGCGACGAGGCGGCTCGCCCGGTCGCTAGCGCCGCAGCGTCCGGTGCCTGGATCGAGGCGCTGGGCCCTGGCCTGATTGCCGGAGAAGGCGCCCCGCCCGCCTCGGTCGGTAGCGCCGACGATGTCGCCATTATCATCTACACATCCGGCACGACCGGACGCCCGAAGGGCGCCATGCACAGCCAGGCCAGCCTGATAGCGGCGGGCGAGGCCTTCGTCGAGCGCATGCATCTGCAACCGGATGATCGGCTTCTGACGATCCTGCCGATGTTCCACATCAATGCGATGTTCTACTCGGTTGCCGGCGCGCTCGCAGCAGGCGCGACTTTGCTGATCGAGCCGCGTTTTTCGGCCTCCGGCTTCTGGCGGACCGCGAAGCGCCTGCGTGCGACACAAGTCAACATGATCGAGGCGGTCGCCACCATCCTGCTGAGCCGCCCGCCGGAAGAATACGAACCGGATCATAGCATTCGGAAGGTCTATGGTGCGCGTGACGCCATCGTCGCGCCGTTGCGGGCCCGTTTCGGCATCCCGCACCTCATCGGCGGCTATGCGATGACAGAAATCCCTGGCGTACTCAGCACGCCCTTCGGTCGGGAGAACCGCAAGGGCAGTATGGGCATGCTCTGCCGCCATCCCGACCCGAGCCGACCTTGGGCGCGCTGCCGCATTGTCGATGACGAGGGCCGCGACGTCCCCGATGGTGAGGCTGGTGAGCTGATCGTCGATACACCGATCGTGATGAAGGGCTATTTCGATGACCCTGAGCAGTCCGCAGCCAGTTTCCGCGATGGTTGGTTTCTGACCGGCGATCTCGTGAGACGCGACGCCGAGGGCTTCTATTATTTCGTCTCGCGCAAGAAGGACATCATCCGGAAGCGTGGTGAGAATATCGCCGGCGCCGAGCTCGACCTCGTCGTCGGCCGACATCCACAAGTGCTGATTGCAGCCGCTATCGGCGTGCCTTCGCGCTTCGGCGATGACGACATCCTGATAGCGGTCAGGCCAAAGGAGGGTGCGGCGCTAAAGGAGGCCGATATCGTCGCGTGGTGCCGAGAACATCTCGCCCCGATCAAGGTTCCGCATTATGTCGTACTCCTCGACGAAATGCCGTTGACGCCGACCCACAAGGTCGCCAAGGCCGCCCTGCGCGAGCAAGCCGCAGTGCTCATTGGAAAGGCCGTCGAGTTTGGCTGAGCCTTCAGCCCGCCGGCCGCGCTAGCGCGGCCGCCAGCATGCCCCCGGCCCGCCAGCATTCGACTTCGAAGGCTGTATCGAGCCGGCAACGCAGAGTGGCTTGACCTCTCACGACCCCGCACGAGATCTCCAGAGGTAGGATGGCACCGGGCGCGACGGCGTCTGGAGCAACCGAAATATCCAGCGTCACATTGCCGGTGAGATCGGGCAAATCTTCGCATTGCAGCGGTAGCACGCCAGCCAGAGCTAGATTGGTGCGGTGGATGCGCTCGAAGGAGCGGGCGATAACGGCGCGCACGCCGAGGGCGGAAGTGCCCTTCGCGGCCCAGTCGCGAGCCGAGCCGATGCCATAATTCTCACCCGCGACGATCACTGTCGGCGTGCCGCTGGCGCGATAGCGAGCCGCTACGGCGTCGATGGTGTCGATGTCACCGTCCGGCATGTGCCGCGCCCACCAGCCCGGCCGCTCGACCGCGAAATTGCGAAGCTGAGGATTGGCGAAGGTTCCGCGCCGCATGACCTCGGCATTGCCGCGTCGCGCGCCATAAGTATTGAATTCGGCTCGCGCGATGCCTCCCGCTTCGAGCCAGAGGCCAGCCGGGCTCTCTGGCGCGATACGCCCGACCGGCGAGATGTGATCGGTCGTCACCGCATCGCCGAGATGGAGCAGGATGCGCGCGCCAGTCAGCACAGTGTCGGAAGGCGCGGCCGTCTCGATGATGGGTCGTCGCAGATAGCTGCTGCCCGTCTCCCAGGGGAAGCAGGCACCAGACGCGGCGGAGAGCGCCTGCCAGGCCTCATCCGGTCCCGATTCGGAATTGTGGCCGGCTGGGCCGATCCGCACTAGCGCGGCGGCGATCTCCGCCTCGTCCGGCCAGAGATCGCGTAGGAAGACTGGCCCGTCCGCAGCCTCGGCGACGGGGTCGCGGTC
Organism: Microvirga sp. 2TAF3; assembly: GCF_052114965.1. Lineage (NCBI taxonomy): Bacteria > Pseudomonadati > Pseudomonadota > Alphaproteobacteria > Hyphomicrobiales > Methylobacteriaceae > Microvirga > Microvirga sp. 2TAF3. Next base: position 19,440 of record NZ_JBFRFT010000028.1, read on the forward strand.
GAGGTCACGTAGCACGGTGCCAGCGAGCGCATAGGCAACGACTAACGGCGGCGAGGCGAGGTAGTTGCTGCGGATCAGGGGATGAATGCGGGCCTGGAAATTGCGATTGCCCGAAAGTACCGCCGCGACATTGAGACCTTCGGCCTGGACCGCCTGCTCGACGCGCGCGTCGAGCTCGCCGGAATTTCCGACGCAGGTCATGCAGCCATAGCCCGCAACCCAGAAGCCGAGGCGCTGCAGTGGAGCGAGCAGGCCGAGTGCCTCGAGATAAGCAGGCACGGCGCGCGAGCCGGGCGAGAACGAGGTCTTGATGCGCGGATGCACGCTCAGCCCGCGCGCCACCGCGTTGCGCGCCAGCAACCCGGCGGCAACGATCGCGGCCGGATTGGAGGTGTTAGTGCAGCTGGTGATCGCGGCAAGCACGACATCGCCGTCCGACAGCTCATCGCGGGATGGATGCGCGGCCTTGATTGTCGACGGCACTTGAGCGAGCGTGCGCAGTTGATGCGGCAGGCTCGGTCCAGCGACGCCGCGGCCAACCTCGGCGAGGTCGAAATCCAGTTCGAGATCGAAGCGACGCGTCCTCTCCGCCCGCCACAGCGGCTGGCGAGCGAGATAGCGTTCAAGTCGGCCGGCGGCCTTCGCTCGACCGGTAAGGCGCAGATAGTCGGCGCAACGCTCGTCGAAGGGGAAAAGCGCACAGGTCGCGCCGTATTCCGGTGCCATATTGGCGATGCTTGCCCTGTCGGGCACACTCAGCCAGGATGCGCCAGGGCCAAAGAATTCGACCAGCCCGCCGACCACGCCATGCTCACGCAGAAACTGTGTCAGTCGCAGTGCGACGTCGGTGGCCAGGACCCCAGCACGTGGTCGCCCGTTCAGCCGCACGCCGATGGTGCGCGGCGGTGCGATCGTGACTGGCAGGCCGAGCAGCACAGCCGTCGCCTCGATGCCGCCAACGCCCCAGCCGAGCGTGCCGAGGCCGCCCGCCATCGGCGTGTGGCTGTCGGTGCCGATCAGGCTGTCGGGAAAGATCCATCCTGCCTCGGCCCGAATCGGCACGCCTAGCCGCTCTAGATTGATCTGGTGGACGATGCCGTGGCCGGGTGGGACGATGCTGAGATTGGGGAAGGCTTGTTCGGCCCAGCGCAGGAAGGCGAAGCGCTCGGCATTGCCGGCATATTCGCGCTGCAGATTGGCGCGGTCGGCACCGGGGCCGGTAGTAGTGGCGATGATGGAATGATCCACGACGAGATCGACGGGACGCGCCAGCTGCAGCGTGTGCGGATCGAACCCGCGCTCGGCGAGTGCATCTCGCAGGCCGGCGACGTCGAGCAGCGCCGGCAAGCCGGCGTAATCTTGCATCAGAACGCGGTGCGGCAAGAAGATGAGGTCGGTCTCGCGGGCGATGACCTCATCGATGCGCTCCTCCCTATCCGGACGGCCACTGCGCAGCAACGCCTCGACGAACGTAAGTAGCGTCGTCGGCAGGGTCGCGAGCGCCGGCCAGCGCTCGGCCGCACGCTCAAGATCGATCTCGACGCAACCTTGGTCCGCCCCATCCAGGCGGCGCAGGAAGAAGTCGGTGCCCTGCCCGTTCGTGCCTGATACGGCGCTCATCGCAACCGTCAGGCCCGCAGGTGCTGGGCACCAAGGCTCTCGGCCGGCGCCTGCGCAGCGGCAACGATGCCGCGCGCGATCAACTCGTCGATGCGGGCCTCGTCGAGCCCCAGGTGGCGCAGCACCTCGCGGCTGTGTTCACCCATCTGCGGCGGATCGTCGGCATCGCCGCGTAAGCCCTCCATCGCGATCGGCAAGCGCGGCAAGCCGACCTGAGTGCCGTTCGGCAATGTAACCGGGATGAGGCCATCGGTAGCCATCAGATGCGGATCGTCGAACAAGTCCTCTGGTTGACGCACTTCGGCAAAGGGAATGCGCGAGCGCAGGCAGACCGAGACGGCCTCCTCCAAGCGCAGGCCGGAGAAATACTCCGCCAGGAGCGGGATCAGGCGCGGTCGCTGCTCAATTCGGGCATTATTGGTGGCAAGCGTCGCATCCTGCGCCAGCGCCGTCAGCCCAGCCACCTCGCAGAAGCGCTGCCAATGCGCGTCGCTGGTAATGCCGATGAAGAGCTGCGCGCCACCCGCTACCGCGAAAGTCTCGTAGACGGCCCAAGCGGAGACGCGATTCGGCATCGGCGGTACCGGCTCATCGCTCTGCGCTGCGTAGCAGAGATGCTGCCCCATCAGAAAAACGGCCGATTCATAGAGCGCCGAACCGATGCGCTGACCCTGTCCGGTCTCATCGCGGACGCGCAGCGCCGCCTGAATAGCGATGACGCCGAACATCGCTCCAGCGATGTCGATCACTGAGGTCCCCGCCCGCAGCGGCTTGCCGCGCGGCCCGGTCATGAAGGCGAGACCCGACATCATCTGGACGATCTCGTCCAGCGCCAGCCGCTCGCCATAAGGTCCATCGAAGAAACCCTTCAGGCTGGCATAGATTAGGCGAGGATTGTGCCGCGCCAGCACGTCATAGGAAAGGCCGAGCCGATCCATGGTGCCGGGGCCGAAATTTTCGATCAGCACATCCGCCCGCGCGACCAGGTCAAGCGCGATTTCATTCCCTTCGGGCGACTTCAGATCGACGGCGAGGCTACGCTTGTTGCGGTTGAAATAGCCGAAATAACCAGTGCCAAAGCCCTTGAGACGGCGCGTCGGATCACCGCCAGGGGAGGGCTCGATCTTCAGCACATCCGCGCCGAGATCGGCGAGAATCATTCCGCAGGAGGGGCCCATCACCGTATGGCCGAAATCGAGTACCGACAGACCGTGCAAAGGACCTCTGCTCATGCGTCACCATCCTGCCGGCCCCTGGCAGGTCCCGTGTAGTTATAGGGGATGCCGGGCGGCATCGGCCCCTTAATGCGTCCGCCCTGGCTCATCTGTTCCCGCGCATGGCACAGGATGCCGACGGAACGGGAGAGAATGAACAGGCCTCGCGCCGTCTGCGGATCAAAACCGAGCTCGCCGAAGATCACGGCGGTGACCCCGTCGATGTTCATTGGCAAGTGCTTGCCCTTCACTGCCGCCAGCGCTGCCTCAACCGTGCGGCCGACGGCCATAAAGCGCCCCTCGACCGCCCCTTCAGCCACCGCCTTCTCGACGAGGCTCAACAATGGTCCGGTGCGCGGGTCTACCGGGTGGAAGCGATGGCCGAAGCCGGGCACTGGCCGCCGGGCAGCGATGGCGGCGCGGACTTCGGCCTCGACGCGCGACACGAGATCCTCGCCCACGGGCCGTCGCGAGTCTGGGTCCAGAAAGCTCTGATAGAAGGCGAGGCATTGCTGACCGGCTCCTCCATGGATATCGCCGAGCGCGTTGATGCCAGAAGCCATGGCATTATTGATGCCAACTCCACAGGTTGCTGCCATGCGGGCAATGGCTATAGAGGGCGCCTGCGGCCCATGATCGACCGAGGCTACCAGAGCCGCGTTTAACAGGCGCTCCTCGGCCGCCCCCGGCAGACTGCCCTTCAGCATGAACCAGATCATGCCGGCGAAACCGGTCGTTCCGATCAGCTCCTCAATCGGGCGGCCATGCAGCGTGATTTGCCCCGGTTTGATCTCAATAAGCTGCGTCGACCACCAGCGCGTCACCGCGGATAGGGCCTCATCGGCTGTCGTAAAGTTTTCCACGTCACCCTCGCGTCAGGACGCAACCGCGTCCGACAACATTCTACGTTAGTTTCTATTAGATGGAATGCAATTCTGTCAAAACGAAAGCGCGTCACGGTTCTCCACAAGCCGGCGCACGGCTTCAGGCCATGCCGCCGACTGCCGAGTTGTGCCATCGACTAATACGAAGACCGCCTTGGCTAGCGCGACCTGCCGATCGGATTGCTTCATCACCTGAGCGAGATTGAGCGAGCGCGTGCCAACGCGTGCGATAGCCGTGCCGGTTTTGACCGGCTCGCCATAGGCGAGCGAGCCCTTGAAGTCGACTTCCAGCCGCGCGATGACCAACTGGTCATCCGCCCCAATCAGCGGCCGCACGACTTTGGAGAGGAAATCGAACCGCGCATTGGCAAAAAGCGCCGTGAAGGTCGCGTTGTTGACATGCTTTTGAAAATCGAGATCAGAAATTCTGATCCGGTCCTCGGTCCAGTGCGTGAAGATCGGCGGCACCTCCGCCGCTACAACATCCGGCGCGGTCATGCGGACTTCGCCGCGCGCGTGGCCTGGCCGTAGCCCTTCAGCATCTCAGCGCGATAGGCCCGCATCGCCTCATTGGCCTGTCGTCCCAGCTCAAGCCCCTCGGCCAGCGGAACATCGGCGACTGCGTGGAATAGCTTCTTGGCGGCCTGCAGGGCCTGAGGCACCCGCTCAGCAAGCATCGCGGCGGTCTTGAGCGCCTCCTCAAAGGCTGCCCCGGCGGGGACAACGCGGGTCACCATACCAAGCGTCGCTGCCTCCTGCGCTCCCACCAGTCTGCCGGTCGCGACAAGATCGAATGCAGCCTTACGGCCGAGTTGCTTGGTCAGATTCGCCATGACCACAGCAGCAACCAGGCCGTGCTTGATCTCAGGATAGCCGATCTTGGCCCCCTCCTCCGCAATGGCTATGTCGCACGCCAATGCGAGGCCGGCTCCGCCGCCGACGGCATAGCCATGAATCGCGGCGATGACTGGCTTAGCCAAAGCGGGGATGGTCTTATGCAGGTTATAGGTCAGGGCGGCTCGGGAAGCGACGAGCTCAGCTTTGTCAGGCGTGAGCTGCTCGAACTCCTTGGTGTCGGCGCCCGCACAAAACGAGGGGCCAGCACCATGGACCAGGATCACGCGCACCGTATCGTCGCGATCTGCTTCGATCAGCGCCTTCGTCAGCAGTTCGTAGAGTCCGCTGTCCATGGCGTTGAGCTGTTTCGGACGATTGAGCATAAGGACGCGGGTAACCTCCCTCTGTTCAACCACAAGCGCGGCGTCGCTATTCGTCATCTAAAAATTCCTCCCAACAGAATTCAATTCTGTTATTGTTGATTGCGCTAGTCAATCTCTTTTAGGAGCCAGCGCGAAAATTGAGCTCCTATTGAGGGACTGGAGAAGCGCGAGTCCAATCCTGCCCGGGATCAGCGCAAGGTGCGCCCGGAGACCAGCAAAGAGAGGCAAATATGAGATGGCGTATCTTCGCTGATCGGAACGGATAAGCAATGATCGACAAACCATCCTGCTGGGCTCTGCCGTTAATTCGGTGTTTACTTGCCTATACTGACGAGCTCATACTGACCGGCTGCTGCAAAGAAGGTCTTTGACCTGGAAGTGCCGAATAGAGAAGGACCAGCGGTCAGATGAGTTGCACCAACAGGCCGGACATATGACTACACCCGACCACCGTGCACACACGTCAACAAATCCCTTGTCAAAGGGGAGCGTCCACATATGACAGTACCTCAGCACCGATGCTGCCGATCATCGTCTGGCCCGAACTCGCGCCTTCCGAGTCTGGACCGAGGTGACTGGCATCGCGAGTGCCGCCTAATCCTGATCTGAACCCAGGTAAGTACGACCTTCTCTGACAGGTTGACGGTGCCGCTGCACGAGATTGCCTCTGGTTGCGGCATTTATTGACGGCGAACCGGCCGTCTCACACCAAGATACTCAGTGACAGGGAGCTAAAGCCTCGGACCCAAAAGTGGATTCCACTTTTAGGATCATCCGATGCTTTCTTCCTTTGATGAGAGCATCGTGCGCAAAACCGGGGCCACTTTTGCGCACGATGCTCTAAAGGCGAAGGAGCGAGCGCTTCAGTGCCGGAGCCGCTTGATCACCTTGGCAGGCAAACTCTGCTCGCCGGCTTCTGCCGGGCGATCATCGCGTGCGGCATGCCACCACTCGAGAACGCCCCATGCCAGGATGGCGGGTGCTCCAAGGACGAGATCGCGTGCCCTGAGGACCAGAGAGATAGCCAGAGCGCTCGGGGCATCGAGGCCGACGGCGGCGCCCGCGAGAACGAGCGCTCCCTCCTGTACGCCCGCAGCCCATGGGACGATGAAGAAAGCTGCGCGCGCCGCTTGAACGAGGCTGTCGACTGCCAGCGCAGCTCCCAGTCCGAGCGGCCGTTCGAGCTGGTGCGCTGCGGCCCAAATCTGGATCGCGCCAGCAATCCACGCCATTACGTGAAAGAGAAATGCAGCCGATACACGCTGGCGCTGACCATAGATCTCCCGGAGCGGCTGCAGGATGCTTCGCGAGCCAGCCTCGTCGCGAAGGCCAAACAGGCTTGCTAGCTGCGTTTCAGCCCATTGCGCAAGGCGCAGGGCTCCCCGGTAGCGCACGGACCAGAACAGGATGAGGACCGGAGTGGCGGCGCCGACTGCGATCCCAGCCCAGCGCATCATGTCCTCTCGGCTGACATAGAACGACAAAGGAATGAGACCCATGAGCGCATACAGGGCCTGTGCCAAGGTCTCGGCCGCGATGTCCAGGACAATGCTGGCTCCCGCCGTACCACCGCTAAGCCCAAGCAGCGCAAGGACACGCGCGCCGATTGCCTCTCCAAAGGCTGGAACCATCGCGGCGAGGTTTGTGGCCCCATCGCGGATCCAGCGGGCCATAAGGCAGGCGCCGTAGCTCGCGCGAAGAGACACGCACCACCACCCAGCGGCGCAAAGGGCCATGACGGGGAGTTGGAGAAGGCAGATCCAGGCCAAGCCACCCCAGCCGATCCGATCGAGAGCGCTCACGATCTGGCCGAGCCCAGCCCAGGCGACCAAGGACAGCAAGACGATCATGCCCGCAATGCAGGATGCGACGATCAGCAGGCGGGCCCGTCCCGCGCGCCCCCTCATCGGGCCAGATCCTGGAAACGGATGAGGTGCGTATCGGAGTGGCGCGAAAGAGCGATGTAGGTTCCGGCGTGCCAAGGCGCATGGTGGAGAACGCGTTCTTCGCCCGCAGCGAGCGGATTGGGAACTCCGGAACGCTCGAGCGCCGAAGGGCCGTCGATCAAGATCATATGCAAGCCCATCCCGTGCCGGTCATGGCGGAAATATCGAAAGTCTGCATCATCGTCTGGGACAGCGCGGTAGTGCGCTGCTTCGGATCGGATCCAGGGGCTCCGGCGGTCACGCTTCGCAGGCTGTCATAGAAGGCCCTCACGCGGGCGGTGGCGGGATTGTCGCCCTGCCCTGTCACTGCAGGCGGGCGCGCCATTACGGTGGCGCCGATGAGCATCAAAAGTGTACGTCTCGAAACCATCATGTCCCTTTTCCTATTCTTCGGTCAGGGAGCATGCCTCCGCGCCCGGTCAGAAATAGGACTGCAACGTGCCGCGCCTACGGATGTCCAGGGTTGCACAATGGAATGACCCTCCGAACGGACCGTAGTTCAGAAACGGGCATGGGATCGGGTCGAAGCCCCAGTCTGTCAGAGCCCTGATGAGTGTAGTCTGAGAGCGATCGACCACAACCTTCCTTTCGTCCAGCATCAGGACGTTGATACTAGTCCATGGGCTGCACATCGAAATGCGGCTCATGATTCCTTCCACCGGATCGGGGCGCGGCGCCACGAGGATGTCCCAACCCTTCAGGATTGGCGGGAGACGGTCGATATCGATGTAGTCCGGATTGACCAGAACCTTTCCTGGAGCAAGGGGCATGAAGCTCGAATCGATGTGCATCGGCTGCTGGCAACGGCTCTCGATCTCGTGAATGCGAAACCCCTCCTCGAGATGGCGCCGCAGCCACTCGATTCCCATGCGATTCGTCACGTTCGAGCGGATCACGAACAAATCGCGGCCACAGCGCACGAAGTCTGCAGCATCGAAGACAGGCTCGAACTCGTTGACCGTATAGCGCATCGGCTCGCCCGGTCCCGGCACGCGGTAAGCATAGTCATAAAGGTCGTCCGTCAGCTGCGGCCGCGGGGCCGAGGTCCAACGGGCGCCGTTCGAGAAATAGTCCTTGAACAACGGTCGGTAGGCATCTCCTTCGAAATGGCGCGAGCGCCAGCACATCGGGGTCTCAATGATCTCGTCTCCGATCACCAGAAATCCGTCGCGCGGGCAAGCGACGCAGAACCCCCGGGACCTCCAATTCGGACTGCGGAAGAGCCGCGAACAGTCAACGACCTCCGGCCTTCGAACCCGCACGCCCTCGCCTTGCAGAATGCCGATGAACTCGTCGAGTTCCTTCTGAGCGAGCTTGACCATCCAGCGCGGGTATTTCCACCCCGCGGCCAGCCCGTAGAGCTTGGCCCCTAAGGGCGGCAGGTTGAAGGTGACGGTGACATGCTTCGACGGGATGGTGGCTCCCTCCAGCCGTCCGACGATCACTTCCTCGAGCGGATCCCACTCGTTCCAGCTCATGACGGGACTTCGAAACGGTGGACCAGCTTCCGACGCGTCGATTTGGGCCCACCTGCTCATGCTATGTCCCATCCATTCGAACCGACCGTGAAGTCATAGTTTGCCGGAAAGTCGAGGGCATTTTCGTGGCCAATGCTCCAAGTTCATACGGACGCTTTGTTGCATGGATGAGCACTACACAGACATGGCGGAGCCACCGACCACATCTTTGACCTATGCCATCTCCTTGGCTTATTGACCGTAGCCCGTGCGCTTACGGTTGCATCTGCATCTGCTGCTCCATCGGCATCATGTTCCGGTTCAGGTTGTCCATGATCCAGATCGACCCGACAACGATCAGGAAGACCACCAGGATGCCGAAGGCGAGCGCCAGCACGTTGTTGGTATTGTCCGGGCCCGTCGTGATGTGGAGAAAGAACACCAAGTGCACGCCCATCTGGGCGATGGCGAGCACGATCAAAGCTACCGGAATGGCTGGCGCGTAAATGAACTGCGAACCGGCCACGATGAAGGCCGCAGCGGTGAGCACGATGGAGAAGCCGAGGCCCAGATTGGCGTTGCGGACCCAATGGCCGGCGCTCTCTTCCGGCTCATCCCCCGGGGCATGGTCCTCCCGGTCATCCAGGGAGGCGGTATAGAGGTGCGGGTCGAACTCGAGATTGCTCATGCGACGCTCGCCATAAGGTAGACGATGGTGAAGATGCCGATCCAGACGATATCCAGGGCGTGCCAGAACAGGTTGAAGCACATCAGCCGATGAATGATCTCGCTACGAAAGCCCTTGATCTGGATCTGCGCCATCATGGTGGCCAGCCAGAGGCCGCCCACGGTGACATGCAGGCCATGACAGCCTACGAGCCCGAAGAAGGCCGTCAGCATGCCGCTGCGCTGGGGCGTGAAGCCCTGGTTGGCCAGCTCGATGAATTCCAGCGCCTCCATCAGGACGAAGGCCAGGCCCAGGAGTCCGGTGAGCAGGAGGAAGACCTGGGTCCGCAGCAGGTCCCTGACATTGGTGGCGGCAAATGACAGGCTGCACGTGTAGCTCGAGAGCAGGAGCGCCGCCGTTTGCAGGGCGACCCGGCGCGTATCGACGATCTCCGCAATGGTCGGTCCGCCGGCCGTTGCTTCCCTCTGCACGGCGAAGGTCGCGAAGAAGCAGGCAAAAATGATGATGTCGCTGAGCAGGAAGATCCAGAAGCCGTAACCCACGATGATCCGCTTGTGGGCAGGGCCGGTCGCCCCATGCCCGGCGCCTGCGATGGGTTCTCGGTGACCATGGGCGCGATGTCCGAGCCGGTGAGGGTCTTCGCGGATGCGGCGGATGGCTTCCACACTGGCAGGCAGTTCCAGGTCGGTCATGGCAGTGCCCCCTGCCGGTCGAGCCGGTCGAGCAGGGCTTCGCGGGCCGCGCGGCGGGCACGATCCACGCGGGCCACCTCCTCGGCCGGCACCTCGTATTCGTGCACGTCACGCCAGGCGAAGACGACAAATCCCGCGAAGGCCGCCACCAGCGCGACGCCGGCGAGCCACCAGATGTACCAGATCATCGCAAAGCCGAAGACGGAGGTGAAAAAGGCCGTGTAGATGCCGACCGGGCTGTGCACCGGCATCTCGATCGCCTCGTATTTCGGCTCCGCGGCCAGCTGCTGGGATTCCACAGCACGCAGCTTGATCCCCCAATAGGCCTCCTCTCCTTCGACGTTCGGCATGACGGCAAAGTTGAAGAAGGGCGCGGGCGAGGGGGTGGCCCACTCAAGCGAACGGCCGTCCCACGGATCGCCCGTCACGTCGCGCAGCTTCTCGCGGTCGCGGATGCTGACCACGAGCTGCACGACCTGCGAGATCACGCCCAGGATGAGGATTCCGACACCGGCCACGGACACGTAGAGCCAGGGGGCCCATTCGGGGATGTTGATGTGCTGCAGGCGCCGCGTCATGCCGAGCAGGCCCAGAACGTAGAGCGGCGCGAACGTCACCCAGAATCCGATGAAGGCGAACCAGAAGGCGGCCTTGCCCCAGCCTTCGTGCAGCCGGAACCCGAAGGCTTTCGGAAACCAGAACTCCAGACCGGCGAAGATCGCGAACACCACTCCGCCGATGATGACGTTGTGGAAATGTGCCACCAGGAACATCGAGTTGTGGGTCATGAAATCCGCCGGCGGCACCGCGAGCAGCACGCCGGTCAGGCCGCCGATGACGAAGGTGAAGATGAAGCCCATGGACCACAGCATGGGGACTTCGAAACGCACACGGCCGCCGTACATGGTGAAGATCCAGTTGTAGATCTTCACGCCGGTCCCGACCGCGATGATGCTCGAGGAGATGCCGAAGAACGTATTGACCGCCGCGCCCGCCCCCATGGTGAAGAAATGGTGCAGCCACACCATCAGCGAGACGACGCAGATGAACAGGGTGGCCGCCACCATGGAGCGGTAACCGAACAGCGGCTTGCCGGAGAAGGTCGAGAAGATCTCGGAATAGATGCCGAAGGCCGGCAGGACCAGAATATAGACCTCTGGATGTCCCCAGGCCCATACCAGGTTCACGAACATCATCGGATTGCCGCCCGCCGTATTCGTGAAGTAGTGGAAGCCTAAGTACCGGTCGAGGGTCAGCATGGCGAGCGTCGCGGTCAGCACCGGGAAAACGGCGACGATCAGCAGGCAGGAGGCCAGTGCCGTCCAGCAGAAGACCGGCATGCGCAGATAGCTCATGCCGTGACATCGCAACTTCAGCACCGTGGTGACGATGTTGATCCCTGTGATCAGGGTGCCGACCCCTGAGATCTGCACGGCCCAGAGATAGTAGTCGACGCCCACGCCGGGCGTGTAGGTCGCTTCGCTGAGCGGCGGATAGGGCAGCCAGCCGGTGCGGGCGAACTCGCCGACGAAGAGCGACATGTTGACCAGCAGGGCGCCGCTCGCGGTCAGCCAAAATCCGACCGAATTGAAGGTCGGGAAGGCCACGTCGCGAACGCCGAGCTGCAGCGGCACCAGAAAGTTCATGAAGCCCAGCACCAGGGGCATGGCGCCGAACAGGATCATGATCGTGCCATGGGCGGTGAAGATCTGGTTGTAATGCTCCGGCGGCAGATATCCCGGCGCGTTGATCGCCACCGCCTGCTGGGTGCGCATCATGATCGCGTCGGCAAAGCCCCGGATCAGCATCAGGACTCCCAGAAGGCAGTACATGACACCGATCCGCTTGTGGTCGACGCTCGTGATCCAGTCGTGCCAGAGATAGGGCCACCACCCCTTCACGGTGATTAGGATCAGCGCGCCGAGGGCGATAAGGATGACCACGAAGGAGGTGATCAGCGGGATCGGTTCGGACAAGGGAATCGCCGACAGGCTGAGTTTTCCGAACATCGTCAATCCTTCCCGCCCGTGGAGACTTCACGCCCGGCATGCCCCGGGCCCTCGGGCTGCGGCCCCGGTCCGGGCGCGATCTTCTGGGTGGCGACGGCCTGGAAGAGCCCGGAGTCGATAGCTCCATAGGTCGAAGGCTGCACGCGCTGGGTCTGCTGCAGCAGGCCGGCATAGGCGGCCTCGTCGAGTCTGGGGCCGGAGCCCCGGACGCTGGTCACCCAGGTCTCGAAATCGGCCGCCGGCACGCTCCTGACCTGGAAATGCATGTCGGAAAAGCCGTCGCCGGAGAACTGGGCCGAGATGCCCCAAAGCTCGTCAGCGCTGTCGGCCTGCAGGTTCACCTGCGAGATCATGCCCGGCATGGCATAGATCATCGATCCCAGGCGCGGCACGAAGAAGGCGTTGAAGACACTGGCCGAGGTGATGGAAAACCGGACCGGCGTCCCGGCCGGCACCATCACCTGGTTGACCGTCGCAATCCCCTGCTGCGGGTAGATGAACAGCCATTTCCAGTCGAGCGATACGACCTGCACCTCGAGGGGCGAGGTCTTGGAGGGCAAGGGTCTGAATGGGTCGAGCTGATAGGAGCCGATCCAGATCAGGCCGCCGATAAACATGATGGTCAGGATCGGGATCGACCAGACGACCGCTTCGATCCGTCCCGAATAGGACCAGTACGGCAGGTATTCCGCCTTGGGATTCGACGCGCTGTAGCGCCACGCCACCCAGAAGGCCAGCATGATCGTCGGAATGACGATGGCCAGCATGATCAGCGTGGCGTCGATCAGGATGATGGCATTGCCCCTGCCCACGGGGCCGATCGGGTCCAATACGCCGCCCGAGCAGGAAGCGAGGCCGAGACTGACGAGGCCCAGAACCGAGCCGTGCCACGCGCGGCGGCAAGCGCGGCCCGGCACGCCTTTCGAGACCTGCAAGTCATCCATGAGGGAGCATCCCTCCCTGTCGCAGACTCAACACCTCAAGCCTGACGACGTTCCGTCGGCGATTTGGAGCCTGACCGGCAATCACATAGGTTGACGACCGATATCGATTTCGGCTTGGCCGGCCGGCGACGGAGCGTCCGTCGCGCGATTGTACCTCAGCGTGGCGTTGGTGCATGGAGGTAGGAGGCACCGGGCTGATCGGGTGCGCTGTTACAGCCCCACTTGCCACATCAGTGCAGTGTGCCCATGCCCACGTACGTCCGCCATCCCCGCTTCCGAGCCAAAGACCGGGTCCCAAACTGGCCTAGGTACGAGGCCGGGCTGCGGGCGCGTTCCCATCCCAATCAGCAGGGCTGAGGTGGCGCTCGCAATCGAGGTCCTCAACCGCATGATCCGGACCGGCAAGCCAGTATCGGTGCGTGTTGCTTGAGCCCCGTCATGGAGAGACGCCGGCGGCTTCGGTGTGCCGCCAGGCACCAACGCCATCAGCCGACCTTCAGGCAAAGTGCACGCTTGCACGAAGTAGATTGAGTTCGTGCCTTGTAACGGCAACGGAGCCATCCTATTGTCCCGACATCGAAACTGGCCGACGACTGAGCTGCTGCGCCTTACCGTGCACCTGCACGGGCGATCTCCCCAAGTATCGATACTCTTTGAGCCAAGGCACTAGTGCATTTTGGCCTCATCATGAACAGGGAAAGGAACTCGCCATGGCGACAGGCACGGTGAAATGGTATAATGAGACAAAAGGTTATGGCTTCATTCAGCCTGACAATGGCGGCAAGGACGTCTTCGTCCATGCGTCGGCCCTGGAGCGCGCTGGTCTGCGCGGCCTGGTTGAGGGACAGAAGATCTCCTACGAGGTCGAGTCTGATCGCCGCACCGGCAAGGAGTCGGCTGGGAACCTGCAGACGGCCTGATCAAACTTTCCAGTCACCCACATTGTAACGGAAGCCGCCTCACCCGAGGCGGCTTCCGCGCTTTTTGCTGACGCAGCATCCTGGTGCGTCGAGCCAAGGAAAAGGACCACGAACATTGGCCCGCAAGAAGTCAAAGCCACTCGAGAGCGGCTATGCCCTCTTCGACATTCTCTACGAGGATGGCTCCCGCAGCTCGAACCGCCGTGTCCCACGCTCATTTCTGGGCGGGCTTGACGGCGATGAGCCCGCCCGGAAAACCATAGAGGAGCAGGACAATGCCATTGCCGAGAAAGCCGGCCGACCGCGCATTCCGATCAAGAAGATCACGCGCTCACCCGTCTAGCGTGAACCGGCCTGCCGCACAGCAATCCTTTCATGCAATCATGATCACTTCCGATGAGGTGGACCGGTTGTGGGTTTCCATCAGAAAACCTCTTGGCGGCCAGTGATAGTAAATTGCGAGCTCCTCACTGGTCTTTGGCCGCTTCCAAGCAGTGGCCCGCTTGTAAATCTTTGATTGTCCCCTATATCTCTATTATCGACTTTGGCCGGATAATCGGGCCGTTATGCCTTGGTCTGCCAGGCGCACGTTCAGAACTCTCCCAAACATCGACGAACCCGAGTGTGAGGGCGTGCCGTCGCACGCTCTTGGCTCACGTGCACATCAAGTCTACCAAGGATACTCCCATGCTTACGGGCACCGTTAAGCTCTACAACCACCCAAAAGGCTTCGGCTTCATCCAGCCCGATAACGGCGACAAGGACGTGTTCGTCCACGCCAGCGCGCTCGAGCGCGCTGGCATCCGCGGCCAGCGCGAAGGCCAGAAGGTGTCCTTCGACACCACCGAGGACCGTCGCAGCGGCAAGGTCGCCGTCAACAACATCAAAACGGCGTAAATGCCGGTGAAACAAGCGGCGCGGCATCCCACGCCCCTTGGCAAGGCCGTCCCTTCGGGAGCGGATTTTTTGTTTCTATTGAAGGGTTTTGCAATGGCTAAGGAAGAACTGATTACATTTGAAGGCGAGGTCGTCGAGATCCTGCCGGACGCTCGCTATCGCGTGAAGCTCGAAAGCGGTCACGAGATCGTCGCATACACGGCCGGCAAGATGAAGAAGAACCGCATCAAAACGCTCGCGGGTGATCGCGTCACCGTCGAGATGTCGCCGTATGATCTCGACAAGGGCCGGCTCATCTTCCGTCACAAGGACAGTGGTTCGGGCGCTCCCCGTCCGGGTGCTCCGCGCCGTCCGCAGTTCCGCCGCCGGTAAGGCGCCGCGGAACGCCGAGGAACAAGTCACGATGCTTGAAAAGACTTGGATGTTCGAGGCCGGCGACCGCGTACCGGAATGGCTCATGCGCCAGATCAACTGCGTGCTGCGGTTCGACCGCGACGCTGTCGTCGTCGAGAGTAACAGCGAGTATCAGATCTACCCGGTCAGCGCGATGAGTGAGGACGACACGATGGTGCTGGCCGAAATCATCGACCAGCAGTGCGATGCCGAGGTCGAGCATGTTCTGCCGATTCGAGCTCATACGGTTCCCCGGTCGATGTCTCTCAATTGATCACAGGAGGTTTCTCTTGAGTCGCAAGTATTCCATTGACCAGGCGGTTCATGCTGCTGGCACGCACTTTGCCGACCGCACGAGCGGCGTCAATGAAGTCGTTCGTCTGATGCCCGAGAGCAACGGCAAGTTCAGCTACAGAATCAAGAATACCACGCGCGGGACGGAGCGCGCCGCGGGCGAGTCCCAGATCCGTGCTGTTGATGCCGGACATGGCGCGCGGGCATCGTCAGCCGTTGACCGCTGATTCAATCTAAGGAAGCAAACCGCCGTGCAGCGAATCCGCTCTACTCTCTTTGACCTTCTGCTGGCCGTCTGGACGGGACTGTTCGTGCCAGTCCTGGCGATCCTTTGGCTGTGTGGCTCCCCGGAGCGTGGCGTTCGACTGGCATCGCGCTTGTGGGCCCGCGGTGTCCTAGTCAACTTGAAGTGGCTCGTCGGCTTGACCTACGCCGAACGGGGTCAACACAATATCCCTGACGGGCCCTGCCTGATCATCGCCAATCACCAGTCCACGTGGGAAACCCTCGCGTTCCTGACCCTGTTTCCGGATGTTGCCATTATCGCCAAGCGGGAACTGCTGACGATCCCTGTCTTCTCCTGGTTCCTGCGCAAGTCGCCGATGATCCTGATCGACCGGGAGAGCGGCTCGAAGGCCGTAAAGAAGATGGTTGAAGAGAGCCAGGCCGCGCTGGCGCAAGGCCGCTCCGTGCTGATCTTTCCGGAGGGGACTCGAAAGCCGGTCTCCGAGCCGATCGAGTTCAAGCGCGGGGTGGAGTTGCTCTATGCCAAGCTCGGCCGACCGGTTCTTCCTGTGGCTCTGAATTCAGGCCACTTCTGGGGACCCGACCGGCCCTACAAGCGAGCGGGGACAATTTCGGTTTCTTATCTCGATCCGATTGCCCCGGGTCTGGCCGGTCGTGAGTTCACGCGCAAGGCGGAGCAACTTCTTGAGGCGGAGAGAAGGTCCTCGTGGCCTCAGGCCGCTTAAATCCAGCGTCCGTAGATTGGCCTCTCGCCGGGTCCATGATCCCACCAACCGTAACGGTCGGCTGACCCGGCTCGCACATGTTAACGTTCCGTCACCAGCTCGATGAAGGGCTCAAGGCTGGCGTAGGGCAGCGTAAACTTCTCGCCTCGGAACAGCATCGGTACATCTTGCCCACCTGCGAAGCCCGAGGTCAGCTTGGCACGAACCGTGAAGGTCTCGCCTGCCGTCACGGAGCCCCAGGACTCATCAATGTGATCCACGATGCCAAGCTCGTTCAGCTTCGCGTCAACGGTCTGCGTCCGCGCGTGTGAAGGCAATTGACGGAGGCTGTTCTCGATATCGTCACGCATGGCAGCGTATGCGGGGTTACGAACCTTGTAGCGAAGCTCCGCATCCTGAGTAAAGCGCCATAGGGATCCGATCACCATCTGCTGCTCCTTGGTGAGCGGCTTCTTCTCTGGCTTCTCTGCCTTTTTTGTCGTCTTGGCACGCGTGGGGGGCTCGGTGGGCTGAACATTGGCGATCAGCGCCCACTTGCTCGACCACTCCACCGCCCGGTAGTCGCCTTTGGTGAGGCGATCTGCAAACTCCAGAATGTCCGGATCAATGGGGCGCTTGCCTCCATTCGCTTCGAAGTACCGCAGCCGCATATCGTCCGGAAGCAGCAGGTAGAAGTTGTCGCTTTTGACGTCCACATCGAAGATGTTCGTGACCTTCACCACCTGATCGCGTGTGGACGGAGCCTCAACGCCGTCACCCCTCGGGTAAACGATTGTTCCTTTGGGGACCCGGATGTAGCCGCCCATCTGAATTTCTGACATTTGTTTTTGTCTTTCTGTTAGGTGATCGGCAGTCGCTAAGAAGGCCAAAGATTTGAAATGGGAACGGCACCCGGAGGTGCCGTTTCTGTTGCTAGGCTTTCCCGAGCCCCGGATGGTTACGCCGCGAGGCGAACCGCACCCATGTCAACGTTGTCGTTGGCATTTGTGAATTTGCACTATCAGGGCCGTAGCTCAG
>NZ_JBFRFT010000029.1:0-25453 GCF_052114965.1 Microvirga sp. 2TAF3
TGCGCCGAGCCGGCCGAGGGAAAGGCCGCGCCGAAGGCGCCCGGCCCGGTCTGCGCCACCAGGTTGCCGGCGATGTCGTAGCGAAAGTCCTGCCGCTCGGAACCCAGCGTCGCGCTCACGAGCCAGTCGGCGGCGTTGTAGCTGAAGGCGGCGGCCTCGCCCGGGGCGGCCGGGCTGCGGATCACCAGGATGCGCCCGGCCGCATCGCGGGCATAGGTCAAGTCGAGCCCCGGCATCGTCAGGCCGGTCAGGAAGCCGCGCTTGGGATCGTAGGTCCGCACCGTCGCGCTGCCGTCGGCAAAGCGCGTCGCCAGCGGCCGGTCGGAGGCGTCGTAAGCGATAGACACGATCCGGCCCGGGATCGACAGCAGCCGCCCGGCGGCGTCGTAGGTCCAGCCCTCGAGCCGGTCGGCCGGGCCGCCGGCGAGCGCCCAGACCCGCCCGCTCACCCGCCCGCCCGGCTCGTAGGCGGTGCGCAGCACATGCGTCTCGGCCACGCCGCCGTCAGGCCGCTTGAGCTCGTAGGTCTCCGTGATCCGCCGCCCGTTGCCGTCATAGGCGTAGCGCAGCGTGGCGGCCGCGTTCGCCAGCGCCACCAGCCGGCCGCCATCGGCGCCGCTGCCCGGCGCGCCGTAAGCGTAGGTGGTGATCTCTTTCCGCACCGTCCTGGTGGTCGGACGGCCGAGGCTGTCATAGGCGAAGGTGGTCGTCTCCCCACGCCCGTCGGTCCGCTTCTCCAGCTCGCCGGCCAGGTTGTAGGCATAGAGCCAAGTGCCGCGGTCGGGATCGTCCTCCCGGGTGCGCCGGCCGAGGCTGTCGTAGGTGTAGGTCCAGAGGCTGCCGCCGGGATCCTTGACCCCGGTCATGCGCCCGAGCCGGTCGTAGGTCATCGTGGTGGTCAGGAAGGTGGTGCCGCCGGTATAGGGCCGGTCGGTCTGCACCGGGCGGCCATAGGCGTCGCGATGGCTGCGCGACAGCCGGCCGAGTTCGTCCTGGGTCTCGACCAGATCGAAGCCGGGGCCGCTCGGCTTGTAGGCGCTCGTCACCGTGGTGCCGTCCGGCCGCGTCAGCTTCACCGGCCGGTCGAGGCCGTCATAGGCGAAGCGGGTCAGGTAGTGCGGCGCGCCGTCGTAATAGGGCGCGGTGCGGCTCTCCAGCAGGCCGCGCGGGTTGTAGTCGAGATCGACCACGATGTCCGCGCCCGGCGCGCTGCGCCGGGTCCGCCAGACGCGGCCGAAGCCGTCGCGATAGGCTTTCGTGACGACGCTGCCGCTGTCGAGCGGCGTGAGCGTGTCGATACGCTGCGCCCCGGGAGCGCCGAGATCGTGATAGGTCCAGCTCGTCGTCTCACCGCCGGGTTTGACCACCGAGATCGGGCGGCAGAGCATATCCAGGCCGAAGATCGTGCCCTGGCCGGTCAGGTCGATCGTTTTCACCGGCTTGCCGCAGCGGGTATCCCAGTCCGTGCGCTGCATCGTGATGCCGCCTGTCGTCACCGTGACGGGAAAGAGGCGATGGGTGGAATCGTAGGCGGTGATCGTCTCCCGGCCGATCTCGTCCGTGACTTTGACCCGGTTTCCGTAACTGTCATAGGTCGCCGCGCGGTTGGCATAGGTTCCCTCTTCCTTCAGCCAGCGGCGGGTCCAGGTGACGTCGCCCCGTGACGGGGGCAGGCTGTAGCTGCCGGTCTGGCCGTCGTAATAGAACAGGGTGCGGGCGATCTCGTTGTCGAGGCTCGACGGCTCGGCCACGCCGGCATAGACGCGCTCGCTGCCGGGCCGGTTGACGATGTAGGCGCTCGTGTTCGGATAGAAGCTCCAGCGCGTGGTGCGCTCGTCGCCGGGTAGATCCAGCCGGCCGTGCTCCTTGAGGGTGGTCAGGTTGCCGTAAGCATCGAAAGCGCGCTCGACCTTCTTCGTGCGTGAGGTCGTATCGAGCGTGTCGGTGGTCGTGGTGGAAACGTTACGTGCCGAATAGGGAACGGTCGATGTGTTGACGGACCATTCCTCGACGACCTGGCGCAAAAGACTGCTACCGGACTTGACGGTGAGCTTCTGGATCTTGCCCGCAGAGGCGATATCCTGCCGGAACTGATACTCGCGCACCGGGCATTGCACCTCGCCCGAGGTGCAGGGCAGCTTCATCGTGACCGCCTTGAAGCCCAAGAATCGGCGATGCCTGTAGTCATAGAAGCCGCCGGAATAGGAGAACGTGTTCGTGGTGACATTGCCGCGCCCGTCGTCCTGCTTGATCGTTTTGACCTGCTGCAGGACGAACGGCATGCGCGTCGTGGGCGAGGCTATGGCGAATTCGCCGGAGGATTCGTAAGTGATGCTGGTGAGGCCGCCCCAGACATTCCTGACGCTCGTGAGCAGATCCTGCGGAGCCCCGGCGGAGGTCCAGATCTTGTCCGTGAGGATGTCCGTCTTGCCGTCGCCGTCGAAGTCGCCCGCCCGGGCGACCGCACTCGAGATCGCAACATCCGGCAGGTTTCCTAGCACGAATGCCGAGCCCTTGAGGCGAAGGACCTGTCCCTTATCGCTGAAACCGAAGCGTGGAGGGAAGAAGATATCGGAGCGGCCATCCCCATCGAGATCGCCCACAAGGGCGCTGCCGTAGTAATACGGAACGTCGATCTTCGGGCCGTTGATCAGCTTGCTGCCATTGGACAGGAGGATACGGGCGTAATGTCCCGGCCAGCTCATGAGCACGACGTCGCTCTTCCCGTCGCCGTTCATGTCCCCGACCATGATCTCCGTCACGGCTTCTATTGCAGGATTGACCTGCACCTCATCCGGCAGCTTCTCGAATTCCTTCGTGGAATTGTTCCAGATGAGAACGGCCATGACCGTGCCGGGCGCATCCGCATTGTGACAGATGAGATCGGTCTTGCCGTCGCCGTTGAAGTCACCCGTCTGGATCTGATAGTTGGGTAGTGTGCCGCACTCGGGAAGCCGGCCGAAGATGTAGCCGTTCCCGAGCATCGTCACGAGGCTGCCGTCGAAGAAGATCTCGGTTTTCCCGTCACCGTCGAAATCGCCCGCAATCGCCTTGTTGGCGACCGCGCCGTTCGTCAGAGAGAACCAGTCCCGAGATACTATGAATTTGCCATCGGTGCTTAGCGAATAAAGGACGGCTTTCGTCCCTTCGTCTCTGTGGCAATCTCCTTCGGAAGTGCAGTGCTCGTCGGACCACGAGATGATCCGCATCAGTTGCTGCCCGGTCCCCCTGCCGATGAAGTCGCCGGTCAGCCAGCGGTCTCCCGTGAGGGTATGGTTATGGGCGATGTCGTTAAGCGGCGTGCTGAAATAAGCCGTCGCCCCGCCCTTGGGATTCGTCGAATGGATGAACCTGCATTGTGTGGCAGTAGAGGTGCAGTCATAGCCGAGGATATCGCTGCGCTGATCGCCGTTCAGGTCGAGAACCATGCGAGAATAAGTTGATCCGATGTTCAGCTCTGGGGAGGCATCGAATCCGATCGCGCCGAAGGAATAGGTGAACGTCGTGGCCGGCAGATACGTGTCTCCAATCACCGTCTTGGTGGCGTCGAGTTCCACGTCCTTGCCGTATTCCTGCACGCTCGCGAGCAGAGAGGAGCCGGTCACCGACGACGTGTCGTATTTGAGCTTGTAGGCCCGAACGGCCCCGCCGGTGCGAACGAGAATGCTCTTGATACGGTATGTGACGCGCCCGAGATCTCCGCCGCCGTTGGCGATCGTCATCGTGACGGAGGCCGGCAACGCCTCGCGGTAGAAGATGATGTCCGTTCCGTTATAGGAGATGATCGATGGATAGCAGACGGCGCCGGACGCGCAGGCATAGCTATATTTGACGACGTTGCCGTGCCGGTCCGTCGCGGAAGTCAGAAGGAAGTTGTAAAGATCCGCAAGTTTGGGATCCCCCGAAAGGCCGGAATTCACCGTACCGGCGGCTTGGTAGGTATAGACCGTTCCATCCCGCGCAGTGACCTTCCATTGCCGTGCTGCGGCCGAATAGGAAAAGCGCCGGTAGCTTTCGACCTTGGAGACGTAGTTGCCGCCGCTCGTGCAACTCGGCGCCGCAGAGCCGGTTGGACAGGGGACGAGTTCCTCCCCGTCCAGCATGAAGATGTCGGAGCTGTCGAAGCGCGGCGTGCCGCGCCCATTGGAAATGCGAACGATGCTGGAGATGCCGTCGAGCGACCAGCCCGTCCCCAGGAAACCGGCCAGAAGGCCGCCGCCCCTCAACCCGCGGCCCGAATCGTAGGTGAGGCGCAGCTTGGGCTCGAGGCCCCGGAAGCCGGGCACTTCGATGGGAATGGAATAGGTGTAGCTGCCGTTGTAGGGAGCATCGGGAAGGAGCGCGGCCTTATCGTCCACCTCTCCCTTCGCGGGCTCAGGCGTGCCCGTCTCACTCGTCGCGAGGGCCGCCCCCTTCTTGGCTCCGGCTGGAGCGGGAGAAGGAGCAGCGCTGCGGGAGGGCGCCGCATCGGCCGGCCCGACTTCCGGTTTCGCGAGGGAGCGTGAGTTGTCCGTTGGAGCCTCGGTGCCGGCCTGCACAGCAGGACCCGACGGCGCGTCCACATCGCCCTGACCGCTTTTCACATCCGGCAAGTCGGCGGATGCCGGAACCTGCGAAGGAGCTTCAGCACCGGCGGACGTACCCATACCGCTCAGGCCACCTGCATCCCTCGCTGTATCGGAGCGCTCCGAGGCCGAGGACGGCACCGCCTGTGCGAAGGCCGACGCCGTCGGCTCAAGGCCGATGGAGATTGCAACTAGAACGGTCAAGGCCGAACGGAGAAGACGGCTTGGTACGGGAAGCGGGCGCACGTTCTAGTCCAATTTTATAGGTTACAGTTCCTAAATGGCACCAGATCAGCAACTCTCGGTATAATATTTGATACGTTATCACATTTATCCACAACAAACGTGTAAGACCGGGTGGCGCACCCGGATCTACCTGTGGCTGAAGTTGAGCGCCCATCGCCGCCGAGAAGGTCCCGGCCTTAGGGCAGCAAGTTGGACCGTCTCGAGGTGCATTATGAAGGGCGCAATCCGCATCGCAGCCATCGCGGGGGCGATTGCCTTGTCCGGATGCATATCGGAGTCTCCCTCTTCCGAAAGAGGCACTTCCCGCTACAGCGTGCTGGGATCGCTGGCGCCGCACTTGACCTCGGGACGACCGGAGCGAGGCAACGACGGCCCGATCACCACGAGGGAAGCCGACCAGCGTACCGGCTATACAGATCTCGGCCGAGAAGCCGCTGCCAATGACGGGCGGGCCGGAGAGCCGGTCCAGATCATGGATAACGGGTCGAAAGTGACCCTGAATTTCGTCAATGCCGATATTCAGGATTTCGTGCGCCTGGTTTTCGACGATGTCCTGAAGGAGAATGTCGTTGTCGACCCCTCACTCACCGGGCGCGTGACAGTTCGCACGACCGACGCGGTTACGCGCCAGGCGGCCCTCTCCTTGGTGCGCAATGTCCTGCAGCTCCATGGAGCAGGATTGACGAGAGCCGACGGCATATTTCGTATCGCCGGTCGCAGCGGCGGCGCAGACAGAGGATCGACTGGGGAGAATATCCGCATCATCCCAGTCCGGTTCCTGAATGCCGAGCAAGCGCGTGCGGCATTGCAGCCTTTGGCGGCGGCGGGAACGGAGATCGTGGCGAATGCCGAAGGGCGATATGTCATCCTCTCTGGTTCACCGGCGGACCTCGACCCGCTTGCCCAGCTCCTGGGGACACTCGATGTCGATCGGATGCTGGGCATGTCCTTCGCACTCGTGCCGCTGAAGGATGCTAACGCCGGAGCCGTCGCGGCAGAGGTCGTCCAGATGTTCGGGTCAGGAAGCGATGGTGCTTTCCGGGCGCTTCCGATCCAGAGAATGAACGCGGTTCTGCTGATGACGAGAGCCTCGGCCTCACTCAACCGTGCCAAGACTTGGATTCAGAATCTCGACCAATCCGGTAGCGACAGCCGGCAGGTCAGAGTTTTTCCGATTCAGAATCGCCGCGCTGCCGATCTGGCCAAGATCCTTAATGGGATACTTCTCGGGCATGGCGATGGTTCCCCCAACACGGATGCAGCCGCCCCCTCTGCCAATACGGCGGGCGCTTCGCTCGGTGCCGGTGCAGCGGCAAAAATAGAAATGACTGCTCTCAACGTGTCTCCCGGCTCTACAGCTCCAGAGGGAGGCAATGCCATTCAGAACATCCAAGTGCGCGCTGATACCTCCACCAACTCTCTCGTTGTGATGGCGCGTCCTGAAACCTATTCTCTCATAGAATCGGCAATACGCCGGCTTGATGTTCTTCCGACGCAAGTCTTGATCGAGGCGACGATCGCTGAGGTCGGACTGAATGATGCACTGCGCTATGGAGTCCGCTGGTATTTCCAGCAGGGTCTGCACAGCGTATCGATGAATGACGGGACGTCGAATCTTTCCTCCCCCCTCGCGGGCTTCAACTACGTATTCAACGTGCCGCAGGGCCGTCTTGTGGTAAACGCACTCGAGAAGGTTACCAATCTCGAAGTCATCTCGTCACCTGCCCTTACGGTTCTCGACAACGAGACCGCGACCCTCAAGGTAGGAGACCAAGTGCCGATCGCGACACGCTCCGCCCGCAGCGTTACGAATCCGGAAGCACCGATCGTCAACGATATAGAACTGAAGGACACGGGCATCATTCTGACGGTCACCCCCCGTGTGAATGCGAGCGGGCTCGTGATGCTCGACATCTCTCAGGAGGTCAGCGACGTCGTTCCCACAACGACCTCCGCTATCAACTCTCCGACGATCCGGCAACGCAAGATCAACAGCTCTGTCGCTATCCAGAGTGGCGCCGAGGTCGTCCTGGGTGGGCTCATCTCGTCGAACCGGCAGACGGGCAAGGATGGTCTGCCGATCTTGAAGGACATCCCGATTCTTGGTGCTGCCTTCACCAGCAACGCCGTCCACGATCAGCGAAAGACCGAGCTCCTGGTCATCATCAGGCCAACGGTGATCGCCAATCGCATCGATCTTTATCGCGTGACCGAGGAAATCAAGGCCGGCATGACCGGAATCGCGAAGATGAGGAACTGGTGACGAAAGACTCCGCGCTGTCTAATTCACGTAACGACAGATTGGACCGCCGTCGTGCTGCAACGACGATAATCAGATCCCCAGCTTGACTCACACTACCATCAGAAGGTCGGCCATGGCGACGATAACATTCAACCTAGAAGTCGATCCAAACGATGCGCTCTTGAACATCCCGAATGCCATCGATGTGGTTGCTACGGCAACCTCTACGGTATTCGAGATTGGCGACCCACGCTTCACAATTCTCCGAATTGAAGGGAATGGCTTTACCTACTCCGCTTCAGGAGCGCCCAGTGGCGGCACGCTTACCGGCTTTTCTCTCATTCGAAATGGCATCGCACTCGTGACGATCACGGAACTGGCGCCGCTTTTGACCTTGCCGCAAGCTGAGTTCCTGCGTCTTGGAGGCAGCCCGGGCGCCTTGTTGAGGTATCTCCTCGCGAGTGACGACGTGGCTATCGGCGGGGCTGGCAATCAGGTCATTCTGTCTGAAGGTGGCAATGATACGCTGGATGGAGGAGAAGGTGCGGATTACATCTCTGCTGGAGACGGCGACGATCTCGTGATCAGCAAACTTGGCCAGGGCCCGACAGACGGTGCAATTGAGGTTCTGAGCGGCGGCGCCGGCATCGACCATCTGATCATCGACCGCTCCGATCAGGTGCTCGCTCTCATGTTCGACCTTATGGCCAAGGACACGACGACGATGCTCGATGGCACGCGTCTGAGCGGGTTCGAAAAGATGGAGTTTCGCTCCGGCTCGGGCAACGATGTGCTCGCCGGCGGGGAGCTTGCGGATATCATCAGCGCAGGCGCGGGAAGCGATCGCATCAGTGGCAGGGGAGATAACGATACGCTATCGGGGGGCGATGGGGCGGATCATATCGATGGCGGATCAGGGAACGACCTGATCGCGGGCGGCAGTGGCGCGGACCACATCGATGGTGAATCAGGAAACGACCTGATCGCGGGCGATGAGGGAGTCGATATCCTTGAAGGGGGCACAGGCGACGACACCATTGACGGTGGCGCGCAGGCCGACAATCTCTTCGGAGGAGATGGCAACGATATCCTGACCGGTGGCCTTGGAGCCGATTATCTCGAAGGGGGGAGCGGAGACGATTTACTGGACGGCGGCACTGGACCGGATGTCCTACTCGGTGGCCCAGGCAATGATGTCTACTATGTCGACAATATGAATGATATTTTGTTTGATGCGTACGGTGAGGGTTTCGACATCGTCTTCGCTTCCGTATCCTACAACCTTACCCTTGCAGCCGCTATCGAGGTCTTGCGTCCTGTGGACCCAAGAAGCAAGGGGGCTTTAAATCTGAAAGGCAACAGCTTCGCCAACCTTATCGAAGGCAATAATGGAGCTAACATTATCGATGGCCTTGGTGGCTCCGATACACTGAAGGGAGGCCGCGGTCGCGATACGTTTGTCTTCGACAGTGGACTCGGCAAAAACAATATCGACAAAATTCTGGATTTCCGCGTGAAGGACGATTCCTTCCGTCTCAGCAGATCCGTGTTTAAAGAAATTACTGGCCGCGAGGTCTTGGGCAAGGAGGCCTTCTGCATAGGCCAGAAGGCAGCCGATTCCGAAGACAGAATCATCTACGATTCTCGTTCTGGCAAATTGTACTACGACGAGGATGGGACCGGCTCCGCTAAGGCTATTCTTTTTGCAAGGCTTGCCAAGGGCTTGAAACTGACGGAGGCGGATTTCCTGATCTGAGCCCACCGCGAAGCCGCCTCATGGAAGCGGGGCGACCTCGTTCCGCAATGTCGCTTCGGCTCTCCAGGAAAGGAGGCGCGTCCTCGTCCCGGAGTCGGAAGGTGTGCTCGACACTAGGCTGGCCTGATCAGGTGGCCTTCTTGGCGCGGCGGCCCTTAACCGGAGCGGCCCCCTCGGTGGATCGAGCCGCCGCTTTCGTCGCCCCCTTCTTGCGCTGCTGGCCGAGGCCCATCGTCCGGGCCAGCTCAGAGCGCGCCTTGGCGTAGTTCGGGGCCACCATCGGGTAATCGCGCGGCAGGTCCCACTTGGCCCGATACTGCTCGGGAGTCATGGCGTAGGTCGTGCGCAGATGGCGCTTCAGCGATTTGAACTTCTTGCCATCTTCCAAGCAGATGATGAAATCCGGTGTGACCGACTTCTTCACCGAGACGGCAGGAACCAATTCAGCTTGAGGCTCCGGGCTCTGGCCCTGTGCCGACTTGGTCAGCGCCGCGTAAATGGAACTGAGCAGCATTGGCAGGTCCGCGCTCGGGACCGAGTTGTTGCTGACATAGGCCGAGACGATGTCGGCTGCGAGTTCAACGAAATTCGGAGAGGTGACGCTCTCACTCATAGTTTTTGCCCTCGACCGCACGGAGAGTAAGTTTGAAATTAACATCGAGCAATTCTTGCTCCTGAGTGATCGACTGGATGAGCCCGTGCGGTACAATAGATTTCCAGGATCGTCCTCGCACGTATGTTCTCAACCGCGTTCTGGCAAGGGTATTTTATGTGGTTAGTTCAATCAGCCATATTTTTACTCAGCAGGTTGGCGACAATTCCTACAAACGATTAGATCAACAATGAGCCGCCTGACTGGGGAACCGGGATAGCAACTTGTGTCGCTGCGTTTACCCGCCCGCGACCGTCCGTGCCTGTGAAACCACCCTCACCCCATTGGTCTTCTTGACAGGGCATCCTGATTAGCGGAGCCTTCTTCGCAGCCCGTGGCAGTGCACCAGTCGGAAAGAGCAATGGCTAAGAACGTCAAGGACATGCTGATCGAAGCGAACTCCGCTGCTCCCAAACTGTCTCCCGCCGAAGCCGCCGAGAAGATGCGATCTGACGATGTACTCATCGTCGATGTCCGTGATCCGACAGAGGTTCAGCAAACCGGGAAGATCAAAGGGGCGGTGAACGTCTCTCGGGGCATGCTGGAGTTTCGGGCCGACCCGGAGAGCCAGTACCACAATCCGGTGTTCCAGAAGGATAAGACCATCCTCCTGCATTGCGCCTCGGGGGGTCGTTCGGCCTTGGCGGGAAAGACTCTTCAGGACATGGGCTACACGGCAGTGTTTAACATCGGTGGCTTCAAGGACTTAGCTGAGGCGGGCATCGAGACGGAGCCTGCCTGAGCTTGCGGCCATGGCGAATAGTGAATTCTGTCGTTCCGTCAAAAGGATGTGAGGGCCCCTGCCACATTATTCAGGAGACGCAGTGGCAGCTTTCAGGATAGTCACGATGGCTTGCATGAGTGGTTCTCGGGAGCACATGTAGGCTCTTCCAGCATGAGCAACCTTAAGATGACTCGCGCCCATGCACCTGGGCGGGGGGCGCAGTCGCTTCGACTGCCGTGAAGGTCTCCAGGATGCGATAGGTGTGTTCACTCCCTGCCGGGACCACCCAGGAATCTCCGGGCTCCAACCGCACCGTCTGCCCTTCGACCTCCAGTTCGGCGCGTCCGGAGATCACAAACCCGACCACCTCGTATTCGTGCTTCGATGTGGGTTTGTCTTGGCCGGACTCCTCATCACGCCAGAGCCGCATCGCCATGCGCTTGCCTGAGGCGAGATACACCTGTCCATTCTCGCCGGTTGGAGAGTGTGCACTGCTCACCTTGATGACGGTTGTGTCGGCCATGTCGCCCTCCTCCCTGCCCTCGCTTATGACGTGCTCTTCCGCGATGAGCGACGCGAAGTCTGCTTCGGCTTCTTGCCAGTCATCAGCTTCATGGATTCGGAAAGCATTGCATGTTGCTGACGGCGGATCGCGGCCGTGGCAGCGCTCGCCCACCATCCGGTGGCCCGGTTCGCCATGCTCAGCCAGAGGCTGCGCGGTGTTCCCTTCATGACTCGTCCTCCTCTGAACCTCAACGGGCACCATGGCGAAACGTTCAGGCACAACATGTCGGACTGACTGAAAAAAGGGTAAGCTCCGTGCCTCACAGGTCAGGAGCGTCCGCGCAGAAGGCTCAGGCCGCGGCCGGCACCTGGTCGAGAAAGCCGATCACACTGGCGAGGCGGCCGTTCTCGAGCGTGGCGAAGTCGGTGCCCTTGATGGGGCCGTCACTGCCCTCCGGGCCGAGCTGCCAGGAGAAGCGTACCTGGTTGCCGTAGCCGTCGGGCTGTCCCAGGAGGGCAAAACGGAAACCGGGGAACTGCCCGTGCACGCCTGCGATCAAGGCATCGATCTGGCCGTGACCCTGCCCCTGCATGAGAGGATCGAGGTAGGTGCCGGTCTCGCTCCAGAGGTCGGCCATCAGGGTCGTGCGGCGTTGCGGATTGGTCTCGTTCCAGAGATCGATGTAGCGGTTGGCGATGGTTGCGGCGTCGATCATGGGAAGTCTCCTGGTGGCTGGCCGGGTCAGTTCCGGCATGACCACCTTGGCCGGGGCACGGCATGGCGTCGATTACGTCGGAGGGAGTGGAATGGGATTGAAGCGAACCCTTGGCGGGAGGAAAGGCTTCACTGCACCAAGGGGTGGATGCATGGTTCCGGACAGAGCCTCGGTGGCTTGCGCTCAATGAGGCGCGCCGAAATGGGCATCTGCCAGCGCAAGTCACCTGATCAGGCAACAGGGACGCTTCTGGTCTGGTGGTTCTTGCTACCGAATGCCGAAGCTTTATCTCTTTGCTCAGCAGACTTTCGATTGCCTCGGAGGACCAGGCTCGAACATCCCGAGAGGATTGTCTGCTCCAGAACGACATGATAACCAACAAGTCCTCTTCCAACCCCTTATGATCTTGGAGCCGTGGCATGGGAGCCGAAACGTCGTCGGATAAGTAAGCCGCAACAACGCTTTCCTTGTTGTTGCGGCGTCTGTCGAACCCATCCCAGCCCATGCTGACAGGCAGATCGCCGCCAAATGTTCCTCATTTGAGCGGATGCCTCATCATGTCTCCAAAGCCCCCCGTGTGGGCCCATTCACTGCCGACAGCGCTCCTGCTGATGGCACCCTTTGATATTCTCGCCTCCCTGGCGATGGATATCTATCTCCCCGTCGTTCCGGCCATGCCCGGCATTCTCGGCACAAGCCCCGCCGTGGTTCAGCTCACGCTGAGCCTCTATATGGTGATGCTCGGGTTCGGCCAGATCATCTTTGGGCCGATCTCCGACCGCATCGGGCGGCGGCCCGTTCTGATCAGCGGCGCGATCCTGTTCGCGGCAGCATCGTTCGGTCTTGCTCTATCCTCGGCCGCCACTCCTTTTGTTGCGCTTCGCTTCTTGCAAGCGGTCGGGGCCTCCGCCGCTATGGTGGCCACCTTCGCGACGGTCCGCGATGTGTATGCCGACCGCCCGGAAAGCGCTGTCATCTACAGCCTGTTCAGCTCCATGCTGGCCTTCGTGCCTGCCCTTGGACCGATAGCCGGGGCGCTGCTTGCGGACAGGTTCGGATGGCGCTCCGTCTTCGTCACGCTGGGCGCCGTTGCCGTTCTCGCGGTCGTGCGTGCCTTGCCGCATTGGCACGAAACCCGGCCGACGGCAGCAGCCATGTCACGCCGCTCGTTCCTGCCCATCCTCCGCAGCCTCGCGTTCTGGACCTACACGCTCGGGTTCAGCGCCGCCATGGGAACGTTCTTCGTGTTCTTCTCGACCGCCCCCCGCGTCCTCGTCGACAGGGCTGGATACTCGGAGCTGGAATTCAGTTTCGCCTTTGCGACGGCAGCGATCGTGATGATCATCACGACACGTTTCGCCAGGCGGTTCGTTGCACGATGGGGCAACTCCGGCAGTCTCCTGAGAGGCATGGCGATGCTGCTCCTGGGCGCAGTGCTCCTGAGCATAGGGCAGGTTTTCGGGGCCCCATCCCTTTGGACGTTCATCGCCCCATGTGGGTGATGGCGATCGGCATTGTCTTCACCGTGTCGGTGACCGCGAACGGTGCCCTGGAAAAGTTCGGGAACATCGCGGGGTCGGCGGTGGCGCTGCATTTCTGCGTGCAGAGCCTCATTGTGAGCATTGGCGGAACGCTGGCAGTGATCTGGTTGCAAGGTGACACCGCGTGGCCACTTGCGACTTTCTCCTCGATCATGGCCATCGTCGTCCTGATCGCACGAGGATGGTTGCTTTACCGAGGGGATGTGCGGGCGTGATCGAAGGGGAAGCCGGGATTTTCGCCCGGCTTCCTAGAACCACTCCCGAGAGACCAGGAACGTCAGTTAGCACCCACGGACTTGTCGAGACAAACGCTGGATGCTGTGCACTCTCGTGGCATAGACTGATCTGGAACTGGCGATAGGCGAACCAAAGACGTACACACGCGTGGGCGTGGAAACTTCCGACCTTGGAGCAATCGTTCAGTAAGCCTTACCCATACCTTTACCGAATGTGCCATTCAGGCCGAATTCATGGATGCACCAGCTCTGGATCGCCTCCGGATAGACCTTCCTGCACCAGTTATCGACCGGAATGCCTGGGGTACGACGGAGGTTAGGCGACTGAGCCTGTGGCATTTCGGCCGCCGTGCGGCGCGTCATGCTGCCGTCATACCAGGAGCATTGTGCCATCGCGGTATTCACGTCGAGACCGTTCGGCTTCTTCATCGGGATGGCAACCCCATCGATTGCGAGTTCAACGCGAACCTGCACGGCATCTTCAACGGGCACACCGAAGTAGCAGTATTGCTTCGTTGGTACGGCCTGCTCGCTGGTCTCGAACATCCAGCCCGTCACGACGTTACCCGTCCCGAACGGCACGAGGGTAAAGATCGTGTAATTCCGCACGACGTTTGCCGGCCGTGGAGTGGGACTGGAGCCGCGAAACTGGTTTTCGGTCGGGCGTGGGATATCACCATTGAGGACGACGGTACCGGTCACGCCGACTTTCGCGTTCGGATCAAGCCGGACCACGGCCCCATCCTTCAACGCGACCGAGCCATCGACCCCGACCTTGCTGCCGTCCTTGAGCGTAACTTCGGCTTGCGGATCAAGTTTCACAGATTGATCCTGGGCCAACTTCACCTCACCGGAAATTGAGGTTCTTTCGAGCGCCTTGCCGATCGCGCCCGCCATCCTTTCGGCAGTGTTGGTCACGTCATGAATGTAGGAGTACCCGTAGAAAGCTGCTCCGACGCCTGCACCAAGGAGAGCGCCCAGGACGCCGAGCCCGAAAAGACGCCACATGGCCGCTTTGGCATTGAGAATACGAGCATCGGCATTGATCCGGGAATTGACCGCTGCGGCGAGCGCGCTGTGATTGGTGGTGGGCTCGATGTGCATGCTTTCACTCCGCTAGACAACGGCCTTCAGTGGAGGGTGCCGCGCCTTCTCGACAGCCTCATGGGCGGCCTGGGTAGCCGCATCCGTGGCCTCC
Source organism: Microvirga sp. 2TAF3 (assembly GCF_052114965.1). Classification (NCBI taxonomy): domain Bacteria; kingdom Pseudomonadati; phylum Pseudomonadota; class Alphaproteobacteria; order Hyphomicrobiales; family Methylobacteriaceae; genus Microvirga; species Microvirga sp. 2TAF3. Next base: position 14,381 of record NZ_JBFRFT010000029.1, read on the forward strand.
CGGATAATTTCGGTAGCGTATGGCCCGAGGATATACTGGCCCGCCTCATCAGCCAGGAGGACGGGTTCGGCTTTAGGCTTTGTCTTCTCAACGGCCGTTAAGGCGAGCAGTGTGGAGGCCAGAGACACAAAAATCGCGGGCACAAAAACAAAAATACGAAGGAATTCGTGAATCTCGGCATCCGTGACCTGAGTGGGATCCTTGGCGAACGCCATCGCCGTGAAGGAGTGAAGCTGTGAATTCAGAACAGCTTCCTTATGAGTGACCTCGGCGGCGATAACCTTGCGATCAGCGCTTGCTCGGTCGTATTTGGCGCGCTCAGTGCGAGCGGCGTCAAGTTTGGCCGTTACTTCATCGATGTTGGCATTCGCTTCCTTCAATGTCTGGCCGATGGTTCCAGTCCGAGGATCAGTTGAGCACTTGGTTGTCCGATACGGATTACCTCTTCGGTCGCGCCCGGACACAACCCAGCACTTCTGCGGCGGCAGACTGCTCAATTGAGCGGTTGCATCCATGGCTCGCTTCTCTGCTCCTTTCCGGGCGTCCTCCTGCTCGGCGACGATCTTGTCCGCGGCAGCCATCTTCGCGTCCAGGCTCGCGCGCTCATCTCTCGCCTCGGCCAGGGCAGCATGCGCCCGGACCACGTCAACCAGCCTGGGGCGGAACATGACCTCGCCAAGCTGAGACATGGATTTGATTGTGACACCCGCCGCCGCGATAACTCCGACAACGGCTAACGTCTTGACGATGTAGGATCGGTGGGTTCGGGTGGAGACCGCCAGTGGAACGCGGCAGAACTCGATAACGGCATAGCCAATTGGGGCCAGCATCATCATCCCTATCGTGCTGGGATCGTTGTGGCCGTAGATGTGGGCGAAAAGCCACGCTCCGCAGAGGGATGCGACGATGATGACGGTCTCGGCAAGGTAAGCCAGCGCAAGCCGCTTGTAGCTGATGGCATATCCGCGCCTCTCGTCTCTTTCCCGAAACCATGAGCCAAGGGCAACGAAATGAGCCGGTAAGTTACGCATCTGACATGCGCTCCCTATCACCTACCCGATGTAGAGGCTCAACTTCGATGGGAAAGACTATCTAAACGGCGACGTGCCTATGCCGGCCCCTGCAAAAAGGATTACTTCATCTGATCGCGTGCTGCGCGGCAGCATATCGCACCAAGACAGAAGGAGAGGCATTCGCTGCTCTGCCAGGGCAACGATGGGAGAATCTCCCCGGCACGAGCCGCCATGCCTCTGGTTTAGGTTCGGCGATACGATCTATGCGTCCCATTGGTCTCAAGAGCATACTTAATCGGGGCATCTCAAGTACATCACCGAAAATGATCTTGCAAAATTAGGTTCAGAGGCCTACGTGCGGTCTAGATCACAGGTATCTATTGTGCCTCACGGAGTGATCCTGCTGATCCTGTCAGAACAACATTTGTTCTATTTCGAATTTGAAACCAATCCCCGTGCGGCTGAGGACAAGAAATATGAGTGAGAGCGTAACCTCTCCAAACTTCATCGAACTCTCTGCTGACATCGTCTCGGCTTATGTCAGCAACAACTCGGTTCCAACCACAGACCTGCCGATGCTGCTCAGTTCCGTCTACGCAGCCCTGACGCAGGCCGTACAAGGGCAGACCAAGGCCCCTCAGGCTGCGTTGGTGCCTGCGGTTCCCGTGAAGAAGTCAATCACACCGGATTTCATCATCTGCTTGGAAGATGGCAAGAAGTTCAAATCGCTGAAGCGCCATCTGCGCACGACCTACAATTTGAGTCCTGAAGAGTACCGGGCCAAGTGGGACCTGCCCCATGATTACCCGATGGTGGCCCCGAACTACGCCAAGGCGCGCTCTGAGCTGGCCCGGACGATGGGCCTCGGCCAGCAGCGCAGGAAGACAAAGGGTGCGGAAGGCACCGCACCCGCGAAGGGAAGGCGGGCGAAAAAGGCAAGCTAACCCAGCGTTTGTTGTGTGGGTCGCCCGTAGCGGCGACCCACATCTTGCTCAGATGAGTTCATGTCGAATTCGGCAACGCGGAGGAGCTAACGGTCCCGAGCCGCCAGGACCTTCAACCCGCTGACCATGTCGAAGCCTCGATCAGCCTATTGCTGGTGCCACTGCGACGCTATCTCTTCCAGACTGGGCTACACCGTCCGAAGGTCCATCCCATCGATCAGTTCGGCTCGCCGCACCTCATAGGCTCTGATCTTCCCACTGATTTCCTGGAAGGTGCTCCTGCTCGAACCGAAGAAGCTGATTCCTGCGAGTGTAGCGGCAATTCCGGCAATCAGAACCATGGGATCGGACCGAAGCAGGCCAACGAGAGCGGCCGTGAAGAGAAGGACACCTGCCGCAATTATCCACTTGGAAACGATCATGCTCTTGCGGCATCGCTCTGCGGCATCCGACAGCACGTCAATTTCCGCTTCGAGGTCAGCAATCTGCTGGTGGAGGTCGGTCATACAAGGGTATCGCAGGTCAATAGGTCAGTTGCTTATCAGTCTTCCAGTAACTCGCCTCATGGTCAGCTTCAGCCAAGAGGTTTCGGTCGAGAAATTGATATGTATGCCCAAAGCCCTGCTCACCCGACGGCAATGAAAAGATGGCTTTGCTAGGCGACACGTGTCAGGAGCAGCCACGCTACCGGAAATCTCGCGTCTTCACCTTGATTTCACTGCCGGAGCTAAGGTCAAGGCTGTCGCTTTGCCACGCCTTACGACCTACCCCCTCCCCTCACCCAGACTGTATTTGGCGCGTCATCCCGCCCAGACCTCGAGGGGAATGGTTCGCTCCGGTCTCGGGCCAGACAAGGCCCGTCATGGGGGCAAGCGCGGGAATGCACCGTAATGAACGTTCAGGCATTTCGAGGGGATCCATCCGATGCTCTCTCATTGGGTGAGCGCATCGTCTTTGCGGAAAACCGGGTCCACTTTTCCGCACGATGCGCTAGTCCTGCCAAGAGGATGGGAACCACCTCGGGCATGAGCAAGAGTAATTTTCGAAATCCAGGTCACGCTCATAAATTGGTCTTCGTCGGTCTGGTCGACGTATGCGCCCAATCAAGGAGGGTATATTTCATTTATGTGACAGCAGGGGCATAGTTAGCAGAGAGGCTAGGATTGTTGAGGCTGCCTACAACAGAACGTGTATCGCGCCCCAGAGACAGAACGAAGCAATAGCGATGGCAGCAATCACAGTGACTGTCCAAGCTACTTTCTCGGCTTGGCGGATTTCTTCAGAAGTGGTGCGTGGCGGTAAATTCACTGGCATCGGGTCAACCCTCCGCAGCAGCTTCACCGGGTCGACGAATATGGAAACGCTGCTCTGAACACATCAGCACAGCCAGGAGGCTTTTAGAAGGCTCAGCGGTTGGGGCTATCGAGGTAGTCCGATTATCCGAAGACTTGGCTGCCAATCGCGCCGATTAATCCTAGCCCCGCCAAGAAAATGGGAAACCATTTCGGGCAATGAGGAGTATGATCTTCGGGATTCAGGTGGCGGTCAGAATGATCTTGGTCGGCTCTGCTCATGATGCAGGTGCCAATACTGGCAGTATGCTTCGACAATGTGACAGTCAGTGGAGAGTGGGGCGAGAGTTGGCAATTCGTAGAATGCCCAGGCTCTTAGACCGCGAGATCCACGACTAGAGCATCGTGCGCAAAAGTGGCCCCGGTTTTGCGGCCACGCGATGCTCTCATCAGGGAGAAAGCATCGGACCTAAAAGTGGAAGCCACTTTTAGGTCCGATGCTTTAGGTGCATGACGCCAATCGCTACCGCAGCAACTCAACAACCACCCACACACAGATAGCGAGGGTCGCAACCATAGCCACCCAAGCGCAGACGACCGAAAAGGTATCATGCACCGGTGAGATCTTTGAAACCTCCAGCAAGTCATTGTCGTTTTCCATGATCCCCTCCAACGGCGGCCCTCAGGATACGATCAAATCCTCTAATGAGTGTCGATTAGACCGAACGGCCTAGTGCCATGAGAGATATTTGCTGAATGCTCAAGCCATTAGACTAGCGAGCCCGCAACCGAGGCATCGTGCTGAGCATCAGGATCTCGGTCTCATTATGGTTTGCAGGATGAGACACGGGCAAGAGGTCGCTATGGTGCCATTCTCCGAGGGCACGATGCTCGTACCATAAAGGCGCTTACCAGAATTATGGCACTCTCACGCGCTTGGGCTGGAGCAATGGAGCGGGTGGGACGGTGCTGCCCCGCCGCCGAACGAGGGGGAACCCCGTTGTCGCCTGCTTCACCCGCGCGGCATAAGCTTAGTCATAGGATGATGGAGGGATACGTCGCGGTTGAGGTACTTCTATCGAATGCAGTTGTCAGGTCCGAGAGATCCCGATACCGGCCGGCACTAGCCTCAACGGTGAGCGGCCTTTCATGTCATCCGAATGGGCTGAACCGGCGACTTTCCGGACGCATCTTGTAACGTTGGGGTTTATAGGTTGCCCGACGGGAGACGCCGTGGGTATATGCTACCTTGTTAGGCGTCCGATATGCGCGGTAATGCGGGCGCTCAGCTGAAAGATGTGAAAGTTGGGATTTGACCCGTCAGACGGTGTCAGATTGAACCCTGTCAGACGTGAAGGGCTGCAGCCCGTCATCCCGGTTGGACACCCGCAGGCTTGGGCCGGACAGGCAGTCCAGCCCCAGAGCCGCGCAGCGGTGCGCCCGAGGCGCAGGGCGTGACGGCAGGGCCGAGGACCAAGCCATCCATCATTGGCCGGGATGAACTCGATCGGACCTAGAGCATCGGACCCAAAAGTGGCCGCCACTTTTGGGTCCGATGCTCATTTCCTTAAGCGGCGCATCGTTGTATGCGAACCGAAGGTCCACGTCAGCGAAAAACCGGGTCCACTTTTCCGCACGATGCGCTAGCACAATGCATCATGAAATGTGGGACAAAGCGAGGGCAAGCCTCGACCAAGCCACCGAATTCGCCTGATATTTCAATCGTTTATAAGAGAAAGATGGCGGAGACGGAGGGATTCGAACCCTCGATACCCTTTTGGGGTATGCTCATTTAGCAAACGAGTGCCTTCAGCCTCTCGGCCACGTCTCCATCGGCGGGAAGCAGGAACCTGATCCAGGTAGCCCCCACCGGCGGGGCGCATATGGCGCGATTACGGATGGTTCGTCAAGGTCGATGTGAGCGGGGAATGACCTCTAGCTGCGGCAAAGGAGAATCCGCCGTCCTTTCCGTCACAAGGCTTGGCGTCACAAGGCTTGGCGTCACAAGGCTTGGCGTCACAAGACTTGGCGCATGAACGGGCGTAAGGCCGGAACCGGCTTGCGGATCAAGCCCTAGAGCATCGTGCGTAAAAGTGGATCCGGTTTTGCGGTCATACGATGCGCCATAAAAAAGAATCTAGAGCGGAGGGCGATTCCGTGAAATCGTCCTCCGCTCTAGTCGCGTCTGGTCGCGGTTTTCTTCAAAGCGCTCAGCCGCCGCTTCTCGTAATGTTTGGCAAGGCGGAGATGGCGGGAAACGGCATAATTCATCGCCGTCAGGAAGCCATAGGTGCCGCGCAGAGCGTGGCGGCGACCGATATAGGCCTTGATGAAGGCGGCGGGCAGCTCGAAGAACACCCGCCACGTGGGAATCGAGACGCCGCGGATTTCCAGATCGACGGCCTGCTGGTCGGAATAGCGGTTGAGCTTGGCGAGCTGATCGCCGAGCGACCGGACGGACCAATGATGCACGGTCCCTTTCAGCTTTCCGACTTTCGTTCCCGGTTTCAGGTCGACCCGGTCATGCACCAGGGACGGCGAATACCGGCCCCAATCCTTGCGATAGAGCCTGACCGGCGCAAGCGCATAGGCCAGCGGATGGGGCGCGGCCTCGCCCGGAAAAATCTCGGCGATGCGGATCCGGTAGGCCTGGCAGGCGGGCTCGCCCTTCGCGAAAAGGGCGCGGATCTCGGCGGCCAGATTCGGCGGCACGACCTCGTCCGCATCGAGGTTGAGAAGCCAGTCGTAGCGGCACTGCTCCTCCGCGAACCGCTTCTGCGGGCCATAGCCTGGCCAAGGGTTGAAGATGACACGGGCGCCCAGCTCCTCGGCCACAGCCTGCGTTCCGTCCGTGGAGCCGGAATCGACGACGACCAGATCATCCGTAAGCTCGCGCAGCGCACGGATCGTGTCGCCGATGCGATCGGACTCGTTCTTGGCGATGATGAAGACAGAAACAGGGAGCATGATGAAAGGAGCCGTATCACGGGCTGCCTAGCCGTCGACGCGACCAAGTGCAAGGGTTTTGCAATGGCGCGCCCTGTGCCCCCTGCCCTTTGGCCCGTCAGGCGGCCTTGACCAGCCCCTCTTCCTGCAGGGTCCTCTTCACTTTCGGGCGATCCGCCACCCGCTTCATGTAGGCAGCCAGATGAGGATAGGACGAGAGGTCGATCTTGTGGAAATGTGTCCAGTTCAGGATCGTGAAGCCATAAGCGTCGGCGACGGTGAACCGGTCTCCCATCAGGTAGGAACGGCCTTCGAGGCTCTTGTCGAGTAAGCCGAAGCGGCGATGCAGGTTGTCGATAGCGGCCTGTTTGGCCTCCTCGGAAGCAGACTTCCAGAGCGGACCGAACCCCTTGTGCAGCTCCGTGGCGATGAAGGCGAGCCATTCCTGGACCCGGTAGCGGTCCATCGAGCCGCATTCCGGCATCAGGCCGGATGCAGGCGCCCGATCGGCCAGATACTGAACCACCACGGAAGCCTCCGTGAGCAGTTCGCCGTTATCGAGGACAAGCGCCGGCACATAGCCTTTCGGATTGACATTGAGGAAATTCTGCCCGGCCTCGGTCGTCTTCGCCGACAGATTGACCTTGTCCAGTTGAACATCGAGACCGGCCTCGGCGGCAACGATATGCGGGGCGAGCGAACAGGCTCCGGGCGAGTAATAGAGCTTCATGGCTTTCTCCGTTTCGACGATTGATCTTTAAAGGAAATGACATCGGGGCAAGCGAATATGGGGTGCATGTCGCTGCGATGCTCACTTCTCTGCGGAACCGCCTCGCATCCTTACCGCACGGCAAAGCTTCAGGTCAGTTCGCTCTCCGGGACATGGACATGCCCGGTCTTGTCCGCCAGCGCCCGGTCGCCGACCCGCAACTCGGCCAAGAGAGGAAAGTGATCGGACGCCACGCGGGTGAGCTGGTTCCGCACGGGGGCGGCAGCGACGATCTCGACGGATTTCGTGACGAAGACATGGTCGAGCCGCAGCACGGGAGCGCGGGTGTGGAAGGTCGGCTGCGGATCGCCGCTGGGATTCGACAATTGCGCATCCCGCAGGCGGCTGGCGAAGAGATGATAGGACCTCGAATAGGGCGGCGCATTGAAATCTCCGAGCAGCACGGCGGGGTCGGCGCAATCCGGATGGCCGATCCAGTCGTCGCCGAGAAGGGCCGCAGCCTGTGCTCGCCTCTCTCGCGAGCGCAGGGAAAGATGCGCATTGATCACCTGAACCGGATGCCCCCCCACCTCCACGGACACCCACAGGGCGCTGCGCTTTTCGAAAGCAGGCCCCGGCGACAGGCTCGGCAGGCGGCCCGCCTTGACGATCCGGGAAGGATGCCGGGTCAGAACAGCAATGCCATATTGCTCGCCCAGGATTCGGATCGTGGGCTGGAAATGCAGGTCCATGCCGAGCCGGGTCGCGACGATTTCCGCCTGATCCGGATGCCCCTTGTGAACGCGCCCGACGCGCACCTCCTGAAGAGCAACGATGTCCGGCGAGCAGGATGCAATGACTTCCGCAATCCGCCCGGGTGAGATCTGCCTGTCCGTCCCGAGCCACCGGTGAACGTTGTAGGTAAGGATGCGGAGGCTCCGCCCTGGCTTGTCCAAATGCTTCAAAGGTCAGTCTCAGAAGAAGGGTTTGCGGGCATGCGGCTTTCCGGTCCGCACAAGTAAGGATCCTGCCTCGGCTATTGCGCGAAGGTGTCGGATCAATGACCGGAAAGAGGTCAAGGTTCCAGGCCAACCGCGAATATGGCGAGAACGTCGTGACCACCTCCCCAACGGAAGGCATTGAAATAAGAGGATTTAATCGAGAGTTTTTCTTTCTATCGACAGATCAATCAAGACATAATATAACATTTTTAATTCATGCTATAAAATCATGCTTTTGCATATCGTAAATTTACCTTAACAATGATGTGACTCGAAGCACTAAATCCCAAAACGCCAAGAGACCGGCTTTAGTCGCATGACCTATCATTCCAGCAAACGCCCAGGCGAAGATACGTTGGCACGCATTCTGGATTGGGCCGGATTGTCGTTCGGTCTCGGGGTGCTGCTCATCATCGCCACGTTTACGATCCAGGCCCATTAGACCGCTTCCGTTGGCGCTCGTTTGTGGCGAAGCGCACCCCTGTCATCAGAGCCCCTCCTTCCTCAATCGAAGCCGTGCCGACATCGACGTGAAGCAGATCGCGCTCGGACATATCGGCGATCGCGCGCAAGATCGCGGAGCTTCGCTCCGTGGCAGAAACCTTGAGACGCTGCCCCGGCGGCAGGGATCCCGTGTCCGATCCTGGAAGAGGCCGCCGACAAGGACAGTCTTCACAATCCCGCGAAGCCTGAAACGAAGCTCCCTCCGCCCTCGACGAAGCATCGGGACGGTCGCAGCCCCGGAGCGAAGCTGTGATGAGGCAAAAATCCCCGGAACTGACCATATCCGTCACCAATTCGAGCATTGCCCGGTTCGAACTGTTGCGCTTGGACCACAGGAGCGTCCCGCCTCATTTCTGCCATGCGCAGTCCACCTTCCGGCCATGCGCGGGTTTTGAACCTTTCATTCAACGCTTTCGCCCTATCTGCCACGGGACCGAGAGAAATTTCCCAAAACCAAGAAACGACGAGTCTCCCCGCTGATGTTTGTTGCCCGCCTGATCCCAAGCCTTGCCGCATTGAAAAATCTGCTTCGCCCTGGCGCACCGCGTGGAAAAGTGGATCCACCTTCCCCCACCGAACGATGGGCCTTCGCTAAGGAGAGAGCATCGGATGATCCTAAAAGTGCAGGCCACTTTTGGGTCCGATGCCTTAGCGCCGTCGTGCTGCCGCTGGCCATGGCCGGCTGCGTCTCGGTTCAGGAGCCGCCGCAGCAAGTGACCCGTGCCGTCGATCCGACCTATGTCGCCATGTATGGATCACAGCCGGAGGAGCAGTTTCCGCTCCCCGCCACGGATATTTCCGAAGTCGATCCGAAATTCCTGCGCCGGGAAGTCGCCTATAGCGGCACTGAAGAGCCCGGCACCATCGTCGTCGATACGGCCAGCCGCTACCTCTATCTCGTGCGGGAAAACGGGCGTGCGATTCGCTATGGCATCGGCGTCGGCGCCGAAGGCATGGCCTGGAGCGGCCGCGCCCGGATCGGCCGCAAGGCCTCTTGGCCGCGCTGGACACCGACCGCGGCGATGATCCGTCGTGAACCCGAGCGCAACGGCCGCTGGGCCGGCGGCATGCCTCCCGGCCTCGGCAATCCGCTCGGCGCACGCGCGCTCTATCTCTACCAGGACGGCCGGGACACCATGTACCGGATCCACGGCACGTCGGAGCCATGGTCCATCGGCCAGTCGGTTTCCAGCGGCTGCATCCGCCTGTTCAATCAGGATATCATCGACCTGTTCAACCGCGCCCCCGTCGGTACACCCGTCGTGGTGCTGAACGGCGAACGCGTGATCGAGCCCTACGAGGACCTGCGCGTGTCATCGAACAGGCAGCGGGTTCAGGGTCTGTAGGCCCTCTGCACCTGGCGGGGGCCCTTCGACATGATGGGCCTCCGCCCCGGCGTCGCATGTCGCCCTCCCGTTACAGGGCCGGGACATTCCAGCTCCTCGGTTTGACGCATTTTCTTCCGCAAAATCGGAATCCACTTTTGCTGAAGATGCTCTAAATGCCCGCCATGCTGACTTATGCCATTGGCGATATCCACGGGCGGCACGATCTCCTCCGGCAATTGCTGGAGAAGATCCACGAGCATGCAGGCGCCCGAGCCCATAAGCTGATCTTCCTCGGCGACTATATCGATCGCGGCCCGGAGAGCGCCGCCGTCATCGAGACGATCCGCTCGCTTCAACGCGAGGCTCCCGAGCGCATCATCAGCCTGATGGGCAATCACGAAGCCATGCTGCTCACGGCCGCGGTCAATCCGGCTGCGATCTCCTGGTGGCTGATGAACGGCGGCAACGCGACGCTTAGATCCTTTCATGCGACAGGACCTCATGATCTTCCGGTGGATGTGCTGGAATGGATGAGCACGTTGCCGACATTCTACGAGGATGATCGGCACTACTACGTCCATGCCGGGCTCAAGCCCGGCATGAGATTCGACCAGCAGACGGACGAGGACAGGATCTGGATCCGCGAGCCGTTTCTCGACGTCGATCACGATTTCGGAAAGCATGTGGTGCACGGGCACACGCCCCTGCTCTCCGCCATTCCGGACATCCGCCCGTTCCGAACCAATCTCGATACGGCAGCGGTCTTCGGAGGCGTTCTGACGGCGGGAATTTTTGACGAGAGTCAGGGACCGCCCATCGGCTTTCTTAAAGCCGGGCCGCCCGTTTCCGGCGAAGACGGCGGGGCTTGAGCCCAGACGGACTTATTTCGGAATGATGCCGCTCTCCGACAGGAGGATATAGGCTTCGAGGGAGCCGAGAATTTCCTGCCGGACGGTGTTGAAGGCATTCTGCGACGCCCCGCCGGGAGATACACGGCTGAGATCGTAAGCATCCTGCACACGGATCCGGAGCGAGGCGAAATCCTCGGCCATATCGGGCATGTTCCGGGTCAGGATCTTCAGAGTATGCAACAGAGTTTTGTAAACGTTTTCGGTTTTATGCATCGCAATGATTCAAGCCTGCCTGCAGGGTTCGATCAACCCCGGCTGCCTCCTCGTGAAAAGGGGAAGATTTGAAATGGGAACGGCACCCGGAGGTGCCGTTTCTGTTGCTAGGCTTTCCCGAGCCCCGGATGGTTACGCCGCGAGGCGAACCGCACCCATGTCAACGTTGTCGTTGGCATTTGTGAATTTGCACTATCAGGGCCGTAGCTCAG
>NZ_JBFRFT010000030.1:0-24107 GCF_052114965.1 Microvirga sp. 2TAF3
TGGCGCGACGGCACCCAGCTCGTCCATTACAACGGCGCGCTCGGCTATCCCGATCAGGTCGGCCCGTACTGGAAGGAAGGCGTCTACCGCTCGACCGCTTCGGAAAGCATGGCCGTCCAGTACACCGGCTTCGATATGGTCAAGGGGACTCGTTAACTTTCAAGAGACGCTTCCTAAGCTCTCTGGCGCGATAAAAGAGCTCAATCCATTCCACGATCGACAGATGCGGATAAATGGCGGCGACCGATTTGGGGCTTATTAGTGAGCACGCCAAGGGCATAGTCTCGTTCGAATCCGGACGAGATTTAAGCAACACCGCACATCAGTGCACAAGCGCATTGAGAACCTTGAGCACCGTTCGATTGGCCCTCGGGAATGTCGAAGCCGTCAAAACATATTCCTCGGAGCGGATAGGGCGAATAATGAACAGCAGCAAGGCAAAGCCGAAGCCTGTCGCTACACTCGTGGCGAACCGTGCAGCCGTGCCGAAATTAAACTCAGCGGCAACAAGATGCCCCAGGACGAGCAGGGCAACGGTTGCGGCAACCAGTGGGGCCAAGCGCCCCGTATCAAGAGCCTGTTCTGCACCATTGGAGCGAAGCGCCATTCGGATGATAAGCAACCTGAACGTTACCTCAAAGCTCGGCCACAACAAAACCGCTGTCAAACCCAAGTAAGGGGTGGTCAGAAAGACCAGTAACAAGCAGATCAATCCCAGTGGGGCGACGAGCGTAAAGGTGCGATGCCGCAAAGCCATGCCTGCAACAATTTCCAAAACGCGGTAATAGCTTGCCCCCAACGCCTGCGCCATCAATATCGGAATGACGTACCCATATGCAGCGAATTCCGGCCTTGCGATAATTCCAAGCATCACTGATGCGATTGGAGTGATGATGGCGATACCGAACAGGATGAGGACCGTCTCCGCCTTTGCAAGGAGACTAAGGATATGCAGTGCATCCGAGATCTTTCCGCTCGTTGCGCTCTTACTGATGAGAAGCGGTTCCAAAGTAGGCGCCATGAGGTGCACGGGGAGCCCCCGTTGAACCGAAGAGATCAACCCTTGAACAAAGGAGATCGCGGCGAGAGGGATAACGGGGAGAGAAGCGGCACTCACGAGACGAAGCGCAGCAGGACTTGTGGCCATCCAAGCGCAGGAGGAAACGTAAATCCCTAATGCGAAAGCGTGCTGCACACGCGGATTGAAACTCGGCACTGCATGAGCCCCGCTATTAGCAACATTCATCATCCAGTATCGATGTCGACGGGCCAGAATGACAAAGAGAGTTCCAACAACTAAGGTTCCAGATGTCAGCAACCATATGAAGATTACGTCTGAAGCATCGAGCCCCCTCGTTACAGAAATAAATAACGTTACGCATAACCGAACGAGGATCTCCAGCAAGCTGGCGACCGACCAGAGGTCGTGCTCCATCAAAGCCAAGGCAACAGCTTCTGCCTCAAGCTGCAGCAACAGTGACACAAACCAAAAAATGATAATGATGCGGCTCGGCTCGTGCAAAAGGCCGGAAGTGAGTGGATAGAACCCCAAGATAAACCAGGTCACGCCCGCTACGGCGAAGACACTTGCCAGCCTATATACCGCCGCGCGGCCAATGGCATGTCTCAGGGTCCCCTTATTTCCCTTCACGATCAACTCAGGCAAGAAACGAGAAATTGCCCGGCTGATGCCTAACGAGGCAATCGATATGAACAGGCTCGATCCAGCAAGCGCCAATGCGAATATGGCATATTCTTGCGGCAACATGATTTTGGCGAGGAGTACTTGAAAGGCCAAGCCTAGGATCAGAACGCCAAGACGCGTAATGGCTGACGTTGTCAATCTACGAACTAATGTCGGATGCTGGTGCATTCAGATCGTTCCAGTACAACGATACTATCGACTGACGGGCAGAATTTAGCTCAACTTAAGATAAGGTGGCAGCACTGGATGGAGTACATTGGTAGTCACCTGATATACGCATCCTAGCGAACGCTACGAAGCACAAGGAAAGTAGTCAACCGCCCCCCTTTGCAACTTGGTAAAGGACTAAAGGAACGACGAAGCTGGGACTTTTCCTTTTGCGATCCGAGACGCGCTACGTCTCATGATTGCATACTCTCCCGATATGTATGAGCCGGTGGATCTTACTCCAGTAGAGTTTCGGAAGCGACAACAGGCTCATCTCCCAACCAAGATAACAAGAAGATCATACGTTGCCGAGTATGCGCGAAAGCTGCGTCGGCAGTATGTCAACGCTCATTTGCGGAACACATAATTTGGTTGTCACGACTGCCGATGCGATCCGCTTCCTTGCATTAAGACATGGGTCATTCGGGTGATAGACCTATCCTAAAGAGGTAGATGCATTCGCTCGATCTCCATGTGCCAACCGGATCGTACACAGCAGAACCTGTCTCGATAAAGGCCGGCTCGTCGACCATGTTGTTGGAGGCGCTCCCGAACTATACTAGCGTATGTGCTTGGCACCAACTTGGTAAGGCGCCGAGGGTTACGATCTGTGCGAAAAATCCAATCGCAGCTCATGTTAAGAACCGACAAGTATCGTTGGTATCTCAGGCGCATCCGCTCGATGAGTGGCCCTGAGATCCTCCACCGCGTGCGGGAGCAGATACACAGAGCCAGATGGCGCTTCGACCGCTCTGGATGGCGTAAGTTCGATCTGCCGCCCGGCGAGCTAAGACCTATCCGGTCTATGGCTTCGGCTCTCCATGCCCCCTGGCCTGTGGAAGCAGTGAATGCCATCCGCGATACAGAGCTAGAGATTGAAGCCGGCACGCTCACGCTTCTTGGAGTTTCGTGGCCGGTCGATTTGGTAACCTCCTTGGCACCGGAATTGTGGTTTACCGATCCCATCACTATGGAAAAATGGCCTGGCGTCGAGACTTTTTGCTTTGACGTCGAGTATCGCTATCCGGAGCGATGCCACGATGTGAAGTTCATTTGGGAACTCAATCGCCTCCAGTTTCTGCAACCCATTGCCGCGATGAATGTTCTGGACCCTTCTCCAAAGAGAGTTGCCTGGATCATGGAGATCCTTTCGTCATGGATGGAGGCCAACCCTCCTTTCCGTGGCCTCAACTGGGCGTCGGGGATTGAAGTTGCGCTACGGCTTGTTTCGGTTGCCTTCGTCGTAGCATGTGTTTCTGACCATCTTTCCAAGGAACATAAAAGACAGCTCCGCTCGTTTGTCGCAGCGCATGTCTTTTGGCTTCACCGCAACCCTTCGCTTTTCTCCTCTGCGAACAATCACCATGTCGCCGAGGGTTTGGGTCTGGTAACAGGCGCATTGCTCGTGCCGGATCTAGCATGCAGGTCGATCTACCTCTCGCAAGGAGCAGAGATCTTGCGGCAAGCTCCTCATTCTCAATTCTATTCTGATGGAATTGGGGTCGAGCAAACACCGAGCTATGCGGCCTTTACACTTGAAATGCTTGCTGTCGGCGCGCTCGTTCTCGACGATGTTCCTGCAGACATACGTTTTGATCGAAACTCCCTTGAGAGGCCAGCCCACGCGCTGAAAGCCTTCCTTGACGATAACGGCATTGCGCCGAACATCGGCGATAATGACGAGGGACATGTCATTGCAGGACCACTTTGCCGAGAGGCCCGTTATGTTGCCTCTGTCGTGGCAGCTGTCGCAGGCCTCTTGAATAAGCCGGACCTTGCTCCTGCAGCGAGGGACTTTCAACTCCGCAATATTCTGCTGCAAAGCCCTGCTTCGATTCACACGCGGGAAGAGCATTTCACGCATTTCACACAAGGTGGTTATTCGATCTTTCACGGCACCATTTCCGGACGGCGAGTCCACTTGACTTATGATTATGGGCCTCTGGGATTTGGGCCGATAGCGGCGCATGGCCATGCCGATGCTCTGGCGCTATGGCTTACGATCGATAACTTTCCAGTCCTCGTCGATGCGGGTACCTATCTGTATCACGCAGGACGGGAGCGGAGAGAATTCCTTAGGTCCAGCGCAGCCCACAATACGCTTCAGATCAACGGGCAAAGCCAGAGTCTGACATCCGGTGCATTCAACTGGCATCACAAAGCGGCGAGCTACCCTACGCTCTTAGAGCAAGGGCCAAATTGGAAGCTTAAAGCACAGCATGATGGGTTTTTACGCCGCTTCGGCGTCATTCATGAAAGAACCATCGAGCGTAATCAGAGTGATATTTTTGTGAAGGACCGCCTATTCGGATCTGAGGGCCAGTTTGACACGACTATCTGCTTCCTTCTCGACCCGAATATTACGATCAAGTCGGACAGCGAGGGCCTTCTCCTTCTCCGTAACGGAGCCCCTCTTGCCCGCTTCATTCCACCTCCATCGGACGAATTGGAAAGCATGGAATTTTTCATCGAGAAATCCCCATTCTCATGTCAATTTGGAACGCTCTCCGAAGCAACCCGCATTAGAATTAATACAAAAATTGACACCCAAGAAACATTGACAGTGCGAATTAGTATTATTCCCTCTGATGATCATGTCGACGAACTCAGCGACTTCACGACTGAGATGGATCATTTCATGATGAATACCAAATCCGGCATTGGCCATCCTTGAGAACTGGTTCTGTACGAATGCCGATCGGATATTCTTGATGTAGTTCTCGCCGGAAATGTCTCCTGAAGCGGAAATCAACTTCTGCCTCTCCGACAGAGATTCTTAAAAGTCATCACACGTCGATTATATGGGTGGCATGCACGCTGCTCTTAGTTCTGGCGTTTGTGCGGGAAAATGAGCGTCGAGTAGGACAGCGATAATGAGCGAGTGCCCTTCGGCGGCCCCGTGACTGGACGTGATCTAGGCTGTCGTCAGGGCAATAACCCAGCCCGATCGGAAATCAGAATATAAACGTCGTCTGCTGCCCGGAATTGCAACGCCGCTGCCCGCATTGCGTCTTGCCGCCCCCTTCCAAAAATCAGATACTGGCCTCCTGCGGCGAGGCGGATCAATGCCACAGGAAAAAGTGAGCCATCCCATAAGAAAAGGCCTCGCGGCGCTCCCAACAGCCGTCGGCGTGCTCTCAAGACTTGCTGCAGAGCGTGCTATCCAAGCTAAGATAGATGTCGGCCCCATTCTTAATAGGGCCGGTCTTCCTACAACGCTGATAAGTGAGTCGAATGTCCGCGTCAGCGCTCGAAGTCAAATTCTCTTCCTCAATATGATCGCAGAGGTACTTGACGACAACCTCCTCGGTTTTCATATCGCTCAGGATTTTGATATTCGCGAACTCGGCTCATTTTACTATGTCATGGCTTCATCTGAGAAGCTCGGTGATGCGATTGCCCGCGAAGCTCACTACAGTTCAATTGTCAATGAGGGGCTTCGAATCTCGTACCAGAGGGCGAACAGTTTTACGATCGACTTCGAATATGTCGGCGTAGAACGTCATCTTGACCGCCATGAAATGGAATTCTGGATTACATGCACCCTTCGCAAGAGTCGGTTTTTTACCAACCGTGAGCTAATACCAGCTTATGTCGGCTTCGTTCATCGACACGAAGGGGATCTCTCTGAAATGGAGCGCTACTTCGCTTGCAGCCTGAACTTCGGTGCTTCCACGGATCGGATTTCCTTCGAACCGCAAGCAGCCGACTTGTCTCTCGTCACAGCAGATCCCTACCTCAACAGATTTCTGGTTGAAGATTACGAAAAAGCCATTGCAAGACGACAATTGAGTCGGAACCCACTTCGGACCCGCGTCGAAAATGCAATTACTCCACGTCTTCCACATGGCACCGTCAACATCGGGAATATCGCCAGCGATCTCGGCATGAGCCCTCGCACGCTTTCCAGACGTCTTGCTGAGGAAGGCTTGACCTTCAGCACTGTCCTGGATGAGTTGCGGTCCGCTCTTGCCGAGCGTTATCTTCAGAACAGCGAACTCTCGATATCTCAAATTACATGGCTTTTAGGCTATACGGAAGCAAGTTCATTCGTTCATGCATTCCAGCGGTGGGCTGGAAAGTCGCCGACGGATGCGAGGCGGCAGATCAGGAACTCTTCTGCTTCAAAAGAGACCCACAATAATAGCCACCCGTAACCAATGAAATTATGCTGTGCGCTAGAGGGCATATCTGCCTCTCGCCAGGGTCGACCAACGTATGTTCGGGTGAATCGTAACCGGGATATGGCAAAGCCATCCGTCGATAGCGACCTTAGCACCTCGTTCGGAAAGCGAATCTTCTTTTGCTCACCGGACAATGCGCTTCAGAATCCGAAAAAAGCTATTTCAATCGACGTGAAGAGCGACTTCGACGACATCTCCGGGGACCAGCGGCGTGGCTTCGGATCCGACGAACTTCTCTTCCTTGCCATTGGCGTTCCTATAGACGACGATCTCAGGCTCGCCGGTTCTTCCATTGCTCCACATGGACTTCATTCCGCCGACGAGGCCCAGCTTCTGCCGGGCAGCGGCCAACTGAGCCTGAAGGCGGACGAACTTCGTGCGACTCTCCTGAAGTTCCGTCAACAACCGTATGCGGCGCTCATCATGACGCCTCTGCAAGGTCCGACTCATCTCATCCAGAGCCATTCTTACTTGAGATGCTTCAGCACCGGTTTGCAGGGCACGTGTCGCGGAGAGCAGCATGGCACGGCGCGCATCCGTTACCCGCTGAGTTGATGTTGTACCTTTTTCCAGAAGAGCCTTCGCTCTCTCGAATTCCTGATTATCGGCAAGGCTGCCCTCTTCCTCTCGTGATTTTTGCTCGTCGAGCAACGAGGCACGCATCGCAAGTTGCTTGAAGGCGCCACGAAGGTGGGAAATCTCTCTTTCATAGTCATCTGTCTGTGCTCGAATCTGCTCCGAGATAAGACTGCCCGAATTTTGCGGTTGTGGAGGTGACGTAACTTTTACCTCTTCATCAAGATTGATTTTTTCCGGCAGCCTATCCAGCTCAGCCTGCAAATACTTTTTCTTCTCTTCTTCCTGTTTCAACTCGTCGAGCAGGGATGTTTCTTGAGCCTTGAAGTCAATGGCATCCATATATGGATTGTTGATCCTGAAGCGCACGACATCATATCCACCCGCAACAGCAACCGCCTGCCTCACGGTCAACCCTGGACGGAATGCGACCTCCCCGACTCTTGCCAAATCGCCAGAGATATAGACAGGCCGATACTGAGCGACATTAACCGTAACTTCTTCCGGAGACACAGGCGTGATGGTCGTCCTGCCATCTGGCTCTCTCAGGCTGACGGCTCGCTTGGAGTATTCTGCCTGTACGCGCCCACGTAGGGCATCGATCGAGATACCACTTGCAGAAATGTTTCCGACAATCGGCAGCGTCACTTTCCCATCAAGGTCGATTGTGGCTCGCGTTGCCAAAGCAGGAATTCCGGCAACCGAGACCTCGACGACGTCCCCTGCGCCAAGAAGAAATTCAGCTCGAGCAGGCGAGGATAGAAAGGCAGCGGGGATACCCAGCATGCCCGAAAGAAAGTATGCAGCCACACCACACCGGGATATCGTGTTTCTGATCCGCATGCAGACACCCTTCTCAATATATTTGACTGCTGCGCTGACAGCAAAGGCCGCCACGCGTGCCATCAACTCCATTTGGGTTTCAGTTCCGACGTCGATCGAGAGCAACTCTAACTTCTGATCGATCGATTCCCTTGGATTTCAACCGCGCAATGCGATCACGAATGAACGCAACGGCAATTCCCAAACCCAGGCCCAAAATGGCCCCCAACCCAAGAGTAATCGTCGATCGCGGCTCACTCTTATTCAGCGGCGGCGTGGCAGGAGTGATGATCCGGGCCTCTACAATCGGGAATGAAAGCTGCTGGCTAGTCTCAAGGTACCTTTGCCGGAAGCTTTCATAGACTCGTCTCAACGACTGGGCATGACTTTCCAGATCCAAATATGTCACACCCGAATCAAGGCTCTTGCTTTGGCTCTTGAAATCCTGAACCGCTTTCTCTGCAGTCAATGTTTCTGCTCGGATGACAGCCAAACGCTCTTCCAACCAGACATTGGCGCGCCGGACCGCATCGTTTCTGGCCTCGATCTGGCTGGATCGATAGGTTTCCGCAATGGCATTTGCTATCCGCGCGGATTTCGCCCGGTCGGTCGAACGGAACTCGATATCTATGACGTAGCTAATTCCGACGCGTTGCACGGAGAGAGCGCGCTGCAACTGTTGAACAGCTATCTGCTGTTTCACATCCGCAGGAATTTCCAATTCATCTTTGCCGGCCCCGAACGCCAGAACGGATCGTAAGAGACCAGATTTCGATGGAACGAATTCTTCGTCCTTCGTCAAATCGAGATTGGCAACGACCGTTTGCGCCACACCGCCGGACTTCAGCAATGTCACTTGGCTTTCAACCGTTGAAGCATCGAGTGGGCCTTCAGCTACATTGGTAGGCTGAGCGACCTGAACCCGGTTCGGATCGATAATGACCTGGGCAGTTGCAGCATAGCGAACGGGTGCAAGGATGAGATAGACAACTGCGAGCAGCAAGCAAGCCGCTGCAATTCCGATGATTGTGTATCGATAACGAGACAGGAAATTCAGCACATCGGATAGGTCGACCGTTACCTCTTGCTCGGCCGGATATGCCGTTGTCTCAAATTTGAGCCGATCGGGCCTGTTAAGCATATGATCAACCTACCGATAAGAAAAGATACGTCAAAGTTATTGAGTATGTTTCCCGTTCGGTCAATGGCACCGATCAGCAAATCGAGGTTATAGTCTTCCAAAACTTAAGTATAAGATAACATAATTAGATATAATTGACCGAGTGATTTTGAACTACCTCTTTTGAGATACCCCTTATGTCGTACGTCAGTGATAGTTTTTCATAAAACAAGGCAATCTTCATAATACCAAATATTTTGGAAAATTCGCTGAATGATTCAGCCTCGCTTCCAAAGCGAAACGTCCCCTCGAGGTCGGATGCTTCGGTCTCCCAGGCTTGTCTATTCATCAGGCCGCAAAGGTCCAGGAAATATCACGCCAATTCCTTCATTCTGCTTTTCAGCACGGAGCTTGGGATCCATGCACTTGGATCCAAGCGCCTTCGGACGAGTCCTCGGATTGTGCCAATCGTAAAAACCATCCAGGCCGCAACCGCATAAAGTCCGAGTCGCAGCGAACGACGCCGCAGCGACATGAATACCAACGGCAAAATGAGGATAATAGCTGAGACACCAACGCCATATGTTAGATCGAGGGCGAAACAAAAGCTGAGCAACAGAGAGGCGAGCCAGGCAACCACAATTCCGGAGATCCAGAGCGTGCGTATCTTTCGCACGACTTCCGGGAAGGTGGAGCGTCCTAAAGTCGCGCGCGCAATCTCGCCGGCCCCGAGGGCATACCCACCTGTCAGACGCCGCCAGAGCAACTGATATGCCCCGATCTTGTAACCGAAATGGTCCACGGCTAATTGATTAATTCTCGCCAGGCGCCAGCCTTTCGCGCGCAGCCGCACGGCAAGCTCAAACTCCTCGAAAGCGTGAAGGTTCCGATCGGAGAGATATCCTACGCTCTCGATCGCTGAGCGCCTGTACAACCCTCCTCCATCAAGGCGGTCGACTTCACCAGGTTGCAAGTCTTTCTTCGCGCGGGCAGCACGTGACATAAACTCATGGTTGTCGAGGTGCATGTCCCGGACGATGCCGCCAACCCCAGCAAGCCGATCATCCTGCTCGAGAACCTGTATTGCGGCAGGCAAGAAATTCTGATGAAGCCTCATGTCGCCGTCGATCAGATAGATGAACTCGCCCGAGCAATATTGATAGCCAAGCTGTGGTGCCGTTCCACAGCCACGGTCGGCAAGGCTTTTGAGTTGGATGATCGTAATGGGGTAAGACGATGCGATTTCGACGGTCTTGTCGTTAGACAGACTATCGGCAAGCAGAATCTCACCGTCAAATTCAAATTGCTCCAAAGCACCAAGACAGCTTTCAATCGTGCGAGCGATATTGGCCTCTTCATTCAGAGCCTTGATGATGATGCTGATCTTCACACTGAGGTTCCCAGTCTCCGCAAGGCCTCAAAATTCGGTTGCCTCGACCGCTGTGTCAAGAAATGGAATCGGGACGGCGACCTAGCGATATGCTGTCATAGGCAAACGGATCAGGCGGCTCGGGATCTCTAAGGAGACATCTTACCACCGTCAACTTGCTCCACTTCTCGCCAGATGATGGGAAGAAGTGACCACGCGGAGCTATCGCGATGATTACCTCGTCTTTTCTATATTCTCCCTCCAAATAACCTATGACCTTTGAGAGGAACAGGAATTGAATGGATATTACACGGGCTCCATATGGCGTCCGTGACTAAGCCGAAGTCGGGTCGATTTCTAAGGAGTCAGTTCGAGACTATGAGTGAAATTCGACCTTTGACGGCTGCAGATGTGCCTGCCGTTGCTGATCTATTCCAGCGCGTGATTCTCAAACAAACAGCTCCTGCACCACATACCCTTAGCGACTATCTGATGTCTCTGTTTTTGGAGGCCCCCGATCAGGATCCCGAGATCAGGTCGCAGATCTACGTCAAGCCCGGTGGCAGCGTTACCGGCTTCATGGGCGCATTGGCGTTGCCCATGTCACTGAATGGAACGCCGCTGAGGGCTGCTATCGGTTCATGTCTGATGGTCGATGGTCATGCTGACGACCCTGTCGCAGGGGCACGTCTTCTACGCACCTTCCTATCAGGCCCGCAAGACATCTCACTTGGCGAGACTGCGAGCGACATCACCGATAGTATGTGGCGTAAGCTCCGCGGAATCGTTCTGCCAAGCTATAGTCTGGATTGGTTTCGCCTCATCAATCCGGCAGGATTTCTCGTCGAGCTCCTTGCCAACCGTTCTGCCGCCGCACGCAGCTTATCCCCGCTCGCCCGTTTCTTGGACAGGTGGGCCCGACGACGGGCAAGCGGCCCGGAACTCCGCTGGTCAAGTGTTCCTATCAGATCGGACATATCGCATACCGGGTTCCTTACGGATTCTGAGATCGACGATGAGGTGCTATACGAGCTCATCCCTCGGTTTACGGCGAGTTTTTCACTTCACCCGCGTTGGTCGCAGGAAGGGCTGCGCCGCATTCTCAAGGATGCTGCGGAAAAGAAAAAGTATGGCAGAATGACACGCCGCATGGTCACGATGCGTGATGGCACGCCTGTCGGTGCCTTTATTTACCATGGAGATCCTGGTCGGATCGGCCACGTCCTCCAGGTCCTGGCAACTCCTGGTCACGCCGGGTCTGTCGTCGACCATTTGATCGGACACGCCGCTGAGTCCGGCCTTGTCGCACTGCAAGGGCGCACACAGCCTGCGCTCCTCGATGCGATGCTGACTCGTCGCTGCGCTTTCACCCATCGTTGCTCGACCGTCGTTCATTCGCGCAATCCCGCTTTGCTTAAACCATTCCTGACAGGAGATGCGTTCTTCAACGGCCTTGCGGGAGAAGCGTGGACGCGCCTTATCGGAGATGACTGGAACAAGAGAAGGGAATTTAGCAGAACAGGCAAGGCCTTCCGCACCTCTTCTGGCTGAATGGTTTTAACGGGTGAGCTTCGGTAAGCTTCAAGATTCCAAGATGGAAGGGATCACTTCACCGTGTGTGGTATCGCTGGCTACTTCGGAGACGGGTTGGACCCTGCGGTGGGGCGCTCTCTTCTGCAACTTATGACCGGCACCGTTGCTCATCGCGGCCCCGACGAACAGAGTACCTTTGTGAGCAATGGCGCAGGGCTCGGACACGCGCGCCTTTCGATCATCGGGCTCGCGAACGGCCAGCAGCCTATGGGGAGCGCGGCCGGCGATCTCTGGATCAGCTTCAATGGCGAGATCTTCAATTACATAGAGCTCCGCAATGAGCTGATGGCGCTTGGCCGGCACTTCCGGACGTCATCCGACACCGAAGTGATCCTGCACCTCTATGATGAAATGGGGCCCGAATGCGTCACACGACTGAATGGAGACTTCGCCTTCGCGCTCTGGGACGCGCGCCGCCATCGAATGATGCTGGCCCGTGACAGGATGGGCGTTCGCCCACTGTTTCACACGATGCGGGCCGGAACATTGTTCTTCGCCTCCGAAGTCAAGGCGTTGCTCGAGGTTCCCGGCATTGAAGCAGAGATCGATCCGTTTGCCCTTGACGAGATTTTTACGCTTTGGGCTCCGATTGCACCACGCACGCCTTTCAAAGATATCGCCGAGCTACCACCTGCGCATATCATGATCGTCGACCGAAATGGCGCGATGGTGAAGCCTTATTGGCGTCTGACTTTCCCCGATCGAACCGAGGCTCGCGACGAGCGTTCCGAATCCAAAATTATCGAAGAACTTCGCGCGCTCCTTGAGGATGCCACCCGCATCCGCCTCCGCGCCGATGTTCCCGTCGGAGCATATCTCTCAGGCGGACTCGATTCCTCGATTACCAGCGCCCTTGCGGCGCGACAGGTGCCGGAGCTGCGGACCTATTCCGTTATCTTCGACTCCGAAGAGCACGACGAAAGTGCACAGCAGGACGAGATGGTGAGCGCGCTTGGAACACGCCACTCCGTCATATCCTGCCACAACAGCGACATTGCCAATGTCTTCCCTGATGTGGTGCGCCACATGGAGCGCCCGGTTATCCGCACCGCTCCCGCCCCTTTATATCTGCTCTCGCAGTTGGTGCGCGATCAGGGCTTCAAAGTCGTCCTTACCGGCGAGGGAGCTGACGAGGTCTTTGCAGGGTACGATATCTTCAAGGAGTCGTCGGTTCGGCGATTTTGTGCCCGCCAACCCGATTCCCATATTCGGCCACATCTGTTCCGCAGGCTCTATTCCTATCTTCCCGGCCTCAAGCAGCAAAGCCCGGAATATCTTGCGGCCTTTTTCGGGGCGGGGCCTGCACTCCTCGATGATCCACTGTTCTCTCACCGGCCGCGATTGCGGAGCACGGCTGCGGCAAAGATATTCTTTTCTGGTGATCTGCGTGCGACATTGGGTGATTACGACGCAGCGGCAGAGTTGGCGGAACGCCTGCCCCCCGATTACGGCCGCTGGCACCCGCTGCACCAGGCGCAGTATATCGAAACGTCATTCCTGCTGCCTGGGTACATCCTTTCCAGCCAGGGAGACCGGATGGCCATGGCTCACGGCGTTGAGGGGCGGTTCCCATTTCTCGACCATCGTCTTGTCGAGTTCGCAGCCCGAATTCCGGCCGGGATGAAGCTCAAAGGGCTGAGAGAAAAACATATCCTGCGCGAGGCGACCAAGGATCTCCTGCCATCGTCCATCAATGCGCGCACCAAGCAGCCCTACCGTGCACCCGACAGCCAGTGCTTCACGACCATGGATGCGCCGAATTACATCGCTGCAGCATTCTCACCCGGTGCCATTTCCGCCACGGGATTGTTCAATCCGCAGGCAGTCGACAAATTATACGCTAAGTGCCGTCGCCAAGAAGATGTCAGCTTCCGTGACAACACGGCTTTCGTCGGCATCCTGTCGACGCAACTATGGCATCGTAGTTTCGCTACGCGTTCAGGTACCCACAAAATTCAAGCTGCTTAAGGACAAAAGGAGAAGTGTAATGACCGACACCGCATCCGCCATTCGCGCCTTCGTCGTAGAGAATTTCCTGTTTGGCGATACGAGCTGCCTGATACCTGACGAGGCGTCGTTGATCGAGAACGGTTTGGTTGACTCGACAGGAATTCTGGAACTGGTCGGTTTTCTCGAGGATCATTTCGGCATTACCGTCGCAGATTCCGAGATCGTGCCCGCTAACCTCGATACCATTGCCGATCTTAGCGCCTATGTTGCCCGCAAACTGGACGCGGCGGCGGCAGCGGCGGCTTAAGACGATTCGTCAACAATCGAGAAATCCACGATGCGCATCGAGAACTTCCTGCGAGAAAGTGCCCTCCACCACGGTGATAAAGTTTTTTTGATAGCAGGAGGAAAACGGCTGACCTATGCCGAGCTCGATGCCTACTCGGATCGGCTGGCCTCTGCACTCGCCGCGAACGGCGTCGTTCGCGGTGATCGCGTCATCGTCTTCATGGATAATGCGTGGGAAGCGGCGGTATCGATTTTCGCCGTACTTAAGGCCGGTGCGGTATTCAGCCCCGTCAATCCGTCGACGAAGGCCGATAAGCTCTCCTATATCCTGCAAAACTGCAGGGCGCGCGCAGTACTGACACAACCGAAACTCGCCTCGGTCGCGAAAGCTGCAATCACAGATGCGCCGAGCGTCAGTTTAGCAGTCGTAACGGGCGGAGCGGCTGAAGCACCGCTTGGTACATATTCCTTCGAGGCCTTGGTCGCAGGAAGTGACGCCAAGCCGGTTGCTCATGGCGGCATCGATAGCGATCTTGCCATGCTGATCTATACATCAGGCTCTACGGGCCGTCCCAAAGGCGTGATGATGAGCCACCGCAATGTCGAGGCGGCGGCGTCATCGATCACCACATACATTCGCAACACACCAGAAGACATTATCCTCAATGTGCTGCCCATCGCCTTCGATTACGGACTCTACCAGCTCATCATGGCGGTGAAGATGGGTGCCACGCTGGTCCTTGAAAAATCCTTCGCTTTTCCGCAGGCAATCTTCGATTTGATGCGCAAGGAGCATGTGACGGGTCTGCCACTGGTTCCGACGATGGCCGCGTTGATCCTGCAAATGAAGGATCTTGCGCCGGGCACATTTCCCGACCTTCGCTATATCACCAATACCGCTGCGGCGCTTCCGCCGGCCCATATTGCCCGGCTGCGCGAGCTGTTCCCGGGCGTTCGCCTCTATTCAATGTATGGTCAGACGGAGTGCAAACGCTGCACTTGGCTACCGCCGGAAGAACTGGACCGCAGGCCAGGATCGGTCGGCATAGCCATCCCGAACACGGAGGCCTTCGTTCTTGATGAAGAAGGGATCGAGGTCCCGCCTGGTGTCGTTGGCGAGTTGGTGATCCGCGGCCCGCATGTCATGCAAGGCTACTGGGAGGACGAGGTCGCGACGAACCGGGCGCTCCGACCGGGCCCCAATCCCTGGGAAAAGGTGCTCTACACAGGCGACCTCTTCCAGAAAGACGACGCAGGCTTCCTCTACTTTGTCGGCCGCAAGGACGACATCATCAAGACACGCGGAGAAAAAGTCGCGCCCAAGGAGGTCGAAGCGGTGCTTCACTTCTGCCCCGGCATCATCGAGGCCGTAGTCGTGGGAGTGCCTGATCCCATCCTGGGTCAAGCCTTACGGGCCATCGTCGTGGTGGAAGACGCCACCTTGACGGAGCGCGAGATCATTCGCCATTGCGCCGCGCATCTGGAGGATTTCATGGTGCCGAAAGCCGTGATCTTCCGCGCGGATCTGCCCAAGACGGATACCGGCAAGGTCAGCCGTAGACTGGCTGCGGAGATTTTGGAGAACGTGGAATGAGTTCGCTCACCACTCCCACAGCCCCATCCTTCTCGGCTGCTCGACTCAACATCGACCCGGCTCTGGAAACCGAACGCATCACCGCCTCCCTGCGTGACCAAGTTCGCGGAACTTTGCGGAAGCGCGGATTGGTTTTAGGGCTATCCGGCGGGATCGACTCGAGCGTCTGCGCCGCTCTTGCAGCGCGCGCGCTCGGGCCGCAGAATGTTTTCTGCCTGTTCATGCCTGAGAACGACTCCGATCCGGATAGCCTGAGGCTCGGCCGTCTCGTCGCTGCGTCCTATGGCATCGATAGCGCTGTGGAAGATATCGGCCCGCCTCTCCAGGCAATGGGTTGCTATTCTCGTCGTGACACCTTCATCCGCGAGATCGTACCAGATTATGGGCCGGACTGGGCCTGCAAGATCGTTATTGCCAACGCGCTGGAAGGCGAGGGCTACAACATCTCCTCCTTGGTGGTTCAAGATCCGACAGGGCGGATGCAGAAGCTGCGAATGCCATCATCCGTCTATCTCGGAATCGTGGCTGCGACCAATATGAAGCAACGGACTCGCAAGCAGCTTGAATATTTTCACGCGGATCGACTAAATTATGCCGTGATCGGCACGCCCAATCGCCTTGAATACGACCAGGGTTTCTTCGTCAAGAACGGCGATGGCGCAGCCGACGTGAAGCCTATCGCGCATCTTTATAAATCGCAGGTATATCAGCTTGCCGCCTATCTTGGCGTGCCCGAAGAGATTCGCCGGCGGCCGCCGACTACCGATACCTGGTCTCTAGCGCAGACGCAGGAGGAATTCTACTTTGCGCTTCCTTATGATCTGATGGATCTGTGCCTTTATGGTCTCAATCACGAGATCGACGCTGAGGAAGTTGCGTCAGCGACGGGACTGACGGCAGAGCAAGTTGCTCGCATCTGGCGCGACATCACAGCAAAGCGAAAGGCGACGCGCTATCAACATATGGGGCCGCTTCTGGTCGAACCGGTCGTTGAAGTCTGATCCGGTCGCATTCAGGCACCTTGGCTTTGGCGCTGAGGCAGTCCGCAGGCGGAGAGGCCGGGCTCCTCAACGACTTTGACGCGCGCAACAAGCACTGAGGCAGCTTGGACCCTGTCGAAGAAAAGTAGCAATTAGCAGGATTGCGCTAAAGCTGTTCCAGCACTTTTTTGCCGTCGCGACGAACGATGTAGGCGGGAATGCCGACAACCGTACAATTGGCGGGCACATCCTTCACGACGACAGCGTTGGCGCCGATGATCACGTTGTCGCCCACTGTCACATTGCCTATCACCTTGGCACCGGCCGTTATCCTGACATTGTTCCCGATGACCGGCGCATCCGTTTCATTGGAATAGCCGATTGTAACCTGCTGATTAATCCAGCAATTGGAGCCGATCGATTTGGCGGCGATAATGGTCGAGAAACCGTGTTGAATGAACAAGCCCGGGCCGATATCCTCTGTACGGATGAAAAGGGTTGCCTCAGGTCTGCATAGCCATTCGAAAATTCTAGCCATTCTTTCCCGTCGGTAGAATAAGCTTCTGAATTCCTTATTGTTCAACATAAATTTTACAAACTGCCAGATCATATTCAGCCCGATTGAGGCAGAGTCATCATGGCCTATGCAACTCCAACGGGCGATATCGAGCCTTATTATTTCCCGGTTCTTGGAGACCAAGAAGAATATCGCATGGGGAACTACACTTACTATCCTTATATAAAAATATGTTGTTTTTATTATTTTATACATAAGTTTTATTACACGAGCCCAATGCCCGTTAAAGGGCACAGTTTATTACAGCAAATCCCATGGGTCATGTCGAGAGGTCTAGTGTAGGAGCTATACCAAATTGTAATGCGATGAGCTTTTTACCTGGGATAGTGCTAAGGTGTTCAAGCCTGATCTCTCTCCTGAACTATAGCAGAGAACCCATGCTGACGGTGTCCTTTTCAATCCGCATAAGCTCATATGAAGAGCTTGGGTCAGATCCACTGTCGACTGGTTTTGGTTAGTGCCCTTCCAGGGATTACGCGATATCCGTGAATGGATCTCTGATTGGCGCCGCCAAGTATGCGGATGAACCCTCGAAATGGGTACACCTTTATAGACTATCACTCACGCGTCGAACAACCTGTAGCTTGCGCCTGTCGCTTCTTGCAATCTCAATAAGAACTTGGGTGATCAGGCTAGAGGCGCTCCATACAGAAGTATCGAGATGAGCGCGAACTACGTGGGGCAGCCTCTGCGGCACTTGACCGACGCATTGGGAATGCCTTCACTGAAGCGCTGCTACGGTCGAGATATAGCAAGGCAAGTCCCGATGAAGGTGATCCTTTGCGGCCCTATTGCACAGCCAGGAACACCTGCCTTGGGAGGATTCCAAAGTGCGAACCTGCGCCTTGCCGAGCTTTTTAAGCGCCTCTCTTACAAAGTCGAGCCGCTGCCCTATCCGATTCCTCAGGGACATCGGATCGCAAAAGCGGCTGCCTACGCAACCGGTTTCTTGAGGATGGCCTACAAGCTCTCAAGCCCCTCTCGAGAGGCGGAGGTTCTGCACATCACGCCGCTGATCAGGCATTTTCTGCCGTTTGAACTTCTGCTGGTTCGAATTGCAAAGTGGAGGAAGCGCCTCATCGTCGTCGACATGAGGGCAGGAGACCAGATTATCAATTACAGACGCAGGGGCTCATTCTACCGCATGCTGTACCGGGCGTTGGTCACGAGCGCGGATGCGGTGACTTTCGAAGGAAAGAGCTACGATCCCTTTATAGCCGAGCTAGCTCCCTCGGCTCCGCGACAACTCATTTCGAATTTCGTCCCGAGCACTTTGCTCAATCAACGGAGCCCGGCGCACCGAGGTCATGCGCCCGTAATGGTCTATGTGGGCAAACTTTGCCCAAGCAAAGGCGTGTTTCGCGCCGCTAAGCTGTTTCAAGAGATCAAGCGTCAGGCCCCTGAGGCGCAGATCAAATTTGTGGGTGCGGGCCCGCAAGATGTCAAAGCCGCCCTGGTTGCGCAGCTTGCCGGATATGATGGTGTAACTTTCGCCGGCTCTCTCTCTATGGAGGAGATCATCCCCGTCCTGGATACGGCGAATTTTTTCATCTTCCTCTCGACATTTCCAGGAGAGGGTCACTCGAATGCCTTGACGGAGGCAATGGCTAGGGGTTGCGTGCCTGTGTGCACGCAGCATGGCTTCAATGTCGATGTGGTCGGCTCAGCAGGGATCGTTCTCGGCCATGAGGAACAGGAGAGCGCTTTGGCTGCAAGAGTATTAAGTTGCTGGCAGAGCCAGGCTTGGGAGCAGATGTCCCGGGACGCAGCGCTCCGCGCCGAAAAGTATTTTTCCGACACTGCCGTGTCGACAGCCTTAGAAAGCATCTATCGAAAGTTGCTGCGACGAGATGCCGTTCTCTAATCCTCTTCGTCAAGATCACGATACGAGCGCTCGATCGGAGCCAGGGAACCTATCTCGGATGAGATCCGCTTCATTGTCGGAAAGTATCGCTGTAGAACGGAGAAGGATCCCGTAGGCATCGGCGACATCAAACGGTCTTCACAGGCCACCGCTTATGTCAACCCCCAGCCGCCTACGAAGAGGCGGCAGACCTACTTCTTGGTTATATGGCCTTGGCGCCTGCCAGTCTGTTAAAATCCCTGTCTACGGGAGTTGCCGCAGCTATGAGAGTCGGGGCCGTTGCCAATCATTCATCATCTTACCAATCGAGGTACCTCGAAATCTTCTTTATCTATGCGCTCATTGTCTCGACGGGGGCGTTCCAGTTCCAGTTGACAGGCGTTGAGCCCGATATGGTGACGCCCCGCGACCCGATCTCTCCGATTGCTCGGGTGAATGCAGTCTTCATCTATGGCTCGATCATCTTCATATACTTCTCCAATAGACGGATCATTAACGCAGCCATCCTCGCATCATGGCCTCTCTTCGTCTTTTCCGCCTTGGCCTTTTTGTCGTGCCTCTGGGCTCCGGATTTTGCGACGACCCTTAGGCGATCTATCGCGCTTCTTTTCAATCTGCTGACGGTCGCAGCCCTTGTCGCCCTCCTGCCTCCCGTAAGAGTGGTGAGAGTTTTCGCGCTGGCCCTCGGCGTGAGCATCCTATGCAGCATTCTCTGGGTCGTATTATTTCCCCGCTACGGTCTGCATACCGCGGCGGATTGGGTGGAGCCTGTGCATGCCGGCCTATGGCGCGGCGTCTATACACACAAGAACAGCCTGGGCAGCATCAGTTGCGTGGCTCTGGTCGTCTTTCTGTTCTTCGGAAAATCCGTCATCAAATCCGCCATATTCAGAGTCGCAGCAATTCTATCGGCAGCGGCCTGCCTGATCGGAGCCAAATCCGGGACAGGAATAGTCCTGGCCGTCATCATGACCTTGGTCATCGTGTTCTTCAAAAACCTGACGAGAATGAACAAGTCGACGAGAATCTTCTTTAGTGGATTCGGGCTGATCGCGGTTGCCCTGATCATTGCCGCAGCAGTTCCCGTGACATATTTCGTTCTCGACGCTCTCGGCAAGAGTCCTGATTTTACCGGTCGCATTCCTATCTGGACTCCACTCATTGCCTGGGGGCAGGAGCGTCCCTGGCTTGGCTTCGGCTATTCTACCGGCTTTGAGCAGGGGATGATGCCGCGCCTCCAGGAATACATGCGTCTGAGCATCAGCAGCGCTCATAATGGGTACCTGGAGACTTTCATCAGCTTCGGGTATGTCGGGATCGCGCTCCTGATGTTTCTGATCATTTCCTTTCTCGGAAAGATGGTCGTCGGCCTGCTGCTTGTGCGCCAGGATGAGGAGATCGTACTCCCCTTCATCGCTGGCCTATTCTTCAACGCGCTGTTCGGGAATTTCACCGAGTCGCTATTCCTGATGCAGAACAGTTTCTTCAACATGAGCTGGGCCCTCGCCTATATCATGATCGCGTCCTGGACCAGGAGCAGGCCTTCGATGAAACCGGTCGCTCTGAGATCGTCGGCCGAGAGTTTGGCATAGCGCCACTGGGCATCCGTCATGTCAGCGCGATTAAAGTTTATGAAGGAGATTCACTGATGTGTGGAATTGCTGGATGGG
Organism: Microvirga sp. 2TAF3; assembly: GCF_052114965.1. Lineage (NCBI taxonomy): Bacteria > Pseudomonadati > Pseudomonadota > Alphaproteobacteria > Hyphomicrobiales > Methylobacteriaceae > Microvirga > Microvirga sp. 2TAF3. The sequence continues at coordinate 20,500 of NZ_JBFRFT010000030.1, forward strand.
CGCTCTCGGCCGAGCATGCCTTGCATGAAAGGGATCTCGATCGACTCTTGGACAATCTGGCTCATCGCGGGCCAGACGGTGCCGGCACTTGGCTGGAATGGACACATCACCACAAGCACCAGATCGCACTGGGACATCGTCGACTTGCCATTATCGATCTCGACGGGGGAGCTCAACCCATGTCGGACGTCGATTCAATCGTCGTCGCGACATATAATGGCGAGATCTATAACTATGTGGAATTGAGAAAGGAACTTGAAGAACGAGGTCATCAGTTCCGTACACGTTCCGACACGGAGGTCCTGATCGAAAGTTACAAAGCGTGGGGGCGAGATTGCGTCAGCCGCTTTCGTGGCATGTTTGCATTTGTTCTTTTCGATCGGCAAAAGCAGGAGCTGTTTTTTGCCCGCGATCAATTCGGGAAAAAGCCGCTTTATCTCGCAGAACATGAGGGAGACGTGTTCTTCGCCTCCGAGTTGCCCGCTCTCCTCACCATCAAGAGCATAAGGCGTGACTTGGACTGGACGGCTTTCACGAACTACCTTGTCGACCGTTACGTGCCAGGGCCAGCCACTCTCTTCAAATCGATCAGAAAACTTTCTCCCGGTTGTTACGCGATCTGGCACGGAGGGAAACTCGAAGAGACCCGATACTACACCCCGCCATTTGCCTTCGATCCCGGCAAACGCCTCAGCCTCGAAGAATCCCTGGAGCAGTTTGAAGCCGCCTTGCGGGAGGCTGTTGAAATTCGGTTGCGCAGCGACGCACCATATGGCGCCTTCCTGTCCGGAGGCCTGGATTCATCCGCTATCGTCGCCCTCATGGCTCAGAGCTGTTCGGGGACGGTCAGGACCTATAGCGTAGGCTATAAGGAGAGCACCTATTCCGAGCTGGCATATGCCCGCGAGGTCGCCGATGTATTTCAGACGGATCATCACGAAGTCATGGTCTCCACTGAGGCCTTCTTCGACGCCTGGCCCGATGCTCTGTCAAAACGGGGAGCTCCCATTTCGCAAAGCTCCGACATTCCACTGTTCATGCTTTCTCAAGCCGCGCGCCGGGACGTCAAAATGGTGCTGTCCGGGGAAGGAGCCGATGAGTTGCTGGGCGGCTATCCCAAACACTGGGCCGAGCCGTGGGTTTCTGTCTATCATCAGGCGGCGCCAGCAGCACTTTATCAGCTTCTTCTGGCTCCGGTTCTTGCGCGACTTCCCTATTCCATGCGCAAGCTCAAGGTATTGGGTAGAGCCCTGAGCGAACGGGACTTCAACCATCGCATGCGCGTCTGGTTCGGAGGCCTCTCCCGGGAGAATTTCGAGAAACTCGCCCGCCGTCCCTTCCCGGCATCTCCCATCGATCCGTTTCCTTTCACTGCCGACGCGCGGCTTGGCAGCGCACGCCGAACGCGCTTCTTCGATCAGACTTCCTGGCTTCCTGACAATCTGCTGGAACGCGGCGACAGAATGCTCATGGCATTCGGTGTCGAAGGACGCATGCCCTTCATGGATGTAAATCTCGCGTCACTCGCTGCAACGTTTCCGGAAAAAGCCGTCTCGAACAAGTGGGTGCTCCGCTCCATGATGCAGAAGATGCTTCCCGAATCCATCCTGGCTCGCCGGAAGGCCGGCTTCACGGTTCCGCTCGATCTGTGGTTTAGAAACGATGGACGCGATCGCATTTCGGATCTCTTGGCGAACCCGCAGTCCGAAATCCGACAACTTTGCGATAGTGTAGCGATCGATGAAATGCTGGAGCAACATCTCTCGGCACGCCATAACCACGAGCAGATCCTCTGGTCCTTAGCCAACATGGAACTCTTCCTGCGAACGTTCCGGCCATCGTTAGGTGCTGGTCAGCGTGTCGATGACCTGGAGGCGGTCGCCTAGGCTCTCTGAATTCGGCCGGCCGGCACCAATGCCCGTCATGCCCATTATGGTACTCTCGTTACGCCCTGTTCAGGGTCCAAGGAGCGGCTCGGATGGAACCAAGCGAAATAGCAACGCGTGCCACTCGCTTTATGGGGATCGAAATAGAAGTCTCGCCCGATGCCCTTGTCCCACGTGAGGAAACCGAACTTCTCGGCTGGAGCGCCGTCGAAATCTTGCGTCAGTCTCCAGCCGAGCGCCGGGCGATCGATATGTGTTGTGGGTCCGGCAATCTTGCATGCGCCACTGCAATCATGGTGGAGGATCTCACCGTTTGGGCAAGCGATCTGACGAACGGCGCCGTCGCGCTCGCACGAGCCAACGTCGAGCGCCTTGGTCTCGCCGGCAAAGTGCATGTGTATCAGGGCGACCTCTTCACTCCGCTGGACCTGAAGGAGCTGGGTGAGCGCGTCGATCTCGTCATATGCAATCCCCCCTATATCTCGACGTCCCGCCTGGAAGGCGACCGATCGTATCTTCTACAGAATGAGCCGCGGGAGGCATTTGATGGAGGGCCGTATGGACTCTCGATTCATCAGCGCGTGATCCGGGACGCATTGCCCTATCTAAAGCCCGGGGGATGGATCGCGTTCGAATTCGGCGAAGGACAGGAGCGGCAGCTTGCAGCTCTTCTCAAGAGGTCGGGCGGTTATCGCGATCCCGAATTTCGGCAAGATACGCAAGGAATACCGCGCGTCATGCTCGCTCAAAAGACTTTCTGAACGACCGCTACGAGCCCCCTGTCGGGAAGATCATCCAAAGATTGAGGCTCGGGGCGACGGTGCGCCTTGCTGAGCATCGGGAACCGAGAGCCCTTCCTTGATGCTACTAAGGGCCCGCCCTTTCCGGAAAATTGCGCAGGCTGCCTTGGACCGCAATGGACGGCCGGCTACCGAATATCGGTACAAATGCGGCTTGATCTCCCGGCAGACTGCGTCTACAGGCAGAAACTCCATCTCGCATTTGTGGTTTGACCTAGCGCATCGTGCGGAAAAGGGGACCCGGTTTTTCGCTGACGCGGACCTTCGGTTCGCATGGAACGAGGCGCTCATCCAACAAGAGAGCATCGGAGCGGACCCGTTCGCGAGTTCCCACCGAAGTGCGGCATGCCCTGGATGCCCCCGAAGTGGCGGCGACTCACGCTCCTCGGAGCTGATATAGACGCCTACGCCCCGCCTCGATGAAGCCCTGACGCCGCGTTTCTGCAATACGGCCGCGCTTGCGTCACACCGACTTCTACTTCCCGCCAAGCTTCGAACACATTCCCATCGCGCTTCAGAACATTGGCTTAAAATGCCAATTAACTGTCCTCCTATCACAAGACAGCCCTCGACTGCCGTGAGTATTCGAAGATCACGCGCTTCAGTTTTACGTCAGAAGCACGTTCAGTAGGCCGATGCATCCAGAGTAATGATGTTTAGGCACCAGGGAAAAAAAACATTAACCTACATGAATGAGTAGTTATACTTGGTAACTACCCATCACAAAAAATGGACATAAAGGGGCTTATAAGCATATGTCGTATTTTGATCCAAATACTTACGAACTTCATAATGCCGGCCGTCCGTACAGCTTCTCGCAGAATGGTGACACGATGCGGTTTGAAGTGCACCAGGGCGATTACGGAATGTACGGCGCGAACACGACCGACCGCTCGGAGATCGCCAGCTACAAGAAGCTCGA
>NZ_JBFRFT010000031.1:0-19151 GCF_052114965.1 Microvirga sp. 2TAF3
TCAAAGAGCACACGCATCATCCGATGCGCACAGTATCCGAAGAAAACAGCGCCCAAGCCCGGAAATCTCACTTCCCGGCCCCAGCCGCCCGTTCTTCAAAAGAAAACCCGGAGCAACCAATCAATCGGCAACTCCGCGATGAACCCGATTTAAGTTCATCCGATTTCTTTGTCAACTACGTTTTCGCCAAGCGATCCCGCATTTGACTTCCATCCGAAGATGGACACTCCCTCCAAGACAACCTTCTCAGCCCGGCCGTGGCCGGTTTGAGAAGAACGCCTTATCGAGGAAGCGTTTGGCACCGTTCGCGTCAGCGGCGGCGTCGATGGGCGCTTTATAGGACCAACCCTTTTGCCCTGTCAACAGACTTGTGAAAGTTTTTTGACGCCGACTGAAAAGCGCGCCTCGGCGAGGAAGTTCTCCCTTATGCAGTGTGTTTGTCGCCTCACTGCGGACACACTGTCCCCCGAAGCAGTTGCTTTAAGGCGCCGCCTTTCCGGCATGTGGTGCGCTCGCGCTTCCATTGGGCCTGTGCGGGTATCGCCTATTATGCTAGAGCGCCTTCTTCTTCCGAACTCATCAAGACCCCACCGACCATACCCAGAATGAGCCCTTCCCCTCCAGACGACAACCGCGCCGGGCTCGCCCCCAGGGAGAGCTTTCGTGCGTCGTCCAGAGTCGATCTGGGCCACGAGCCCCCGCTCAATGTCGGCGGCGGCGCACCGCGGGAGGTCGACAAGCGCGATATCAATCTCCGCTGGCTCGGGGCCAGCGTCCTGACGGGCGTCACGGGTGCGGTGCTGATCGGAGCTTCCATTTATATCGCGCTTGAAGGCGCGACGACCTCGCCCAGCGCTCCCGAGCGGGCGACGGTCGATGCATCGGTCGATAGCGAGCAGCAGAACCGCGCCACGAATACGGCCCGCAAAGGCGACAGGCTGAATCGCAGCGAGACGACCGCTTCGGCCAGGCAAAGCTTCCGCGCTCCCATGACCATCCGCAACGGCGATCGTGAGGCCATCAAGGTCCGCCAGTTCGTGCGTGTGGCTACCAATCTTTCCCTGACGGCTGGTGTTTTCGCGTCGGATATTCCCCGCTTCGACCCGATGCGCCTCTTCGCCGAGGACAGCCAGGATCGTTCGGCGGAACAGGCACCCGAAATATCCGATGCGGATGTCTCGGTTCTCAGGCGCGACCTTGCCGCCATCGCCATCGAAGCGAGCGCGCCTTCGCTTTCGGACGACGATGTCCTCGCGATGCTGGAGGAAGAGCGGCGGATTTCTTCGGAAGCGGGACGCCGGGTCTCCGTTCCGATTCCCGCTCAGCAGATGCTGTCGCGGACGCTCCGTCAGCCGGATGTCCTTGGCGAAGCCCTCGGATATGCCCGGATCGTCGATGCGCCCTTCAGCACGATCGAGGTTCGGGTGGTGCCGGAGAACGTGACCAACCTCCCCAAGCTCGACCAGCGCGGGGCCTCCCCGCTCGTCGAGGAACGGGATGTCGCGCTGAAAAAAGGCGAGACGCTCGAGACGGTCCTGCGCGCTTACGGCGCCAATCCGGAGCAGATTCTCGCCATCACGACGGCGCTGTCGGCGCGCATCAAGACTGCGACCCTCATCGAAGGCCAGCGCCTGCGGATCCTGATCGCACCCGGACCGCGCCTGGGCGATCCGCGGCAGATCGTGCGCGTGCTCGTGCTCGGCGAGCGCGGCATCGATGCGATTGCGGCGACGAACGATCGCGGTGTCTTTGTCTCGGTCACGCCCACCAAGGACGAGACCGCCCCGCAGACGGCCACGGCCGACGAGGACGAGGGCGACGACGAAGGACAAGGTGTCAGGCTGTATGAGAGCCTTTATGAAACGGCCCTGAAGAACGACCTGCCCCGTAAGACTGTCGACGATCTGGTCCGGATCTTCGGATACGATGTCGATTTCCAGCGCCGCGTCTCCACGGGAGACACGTTCGAGGTCTTCTACGGCACCGACGAAGACGGCGGAACGCCCGAAATCCTCTATGCCTCCTTGTCAGTCAGCGGGGAGACCCGGCGCGTCTATCGCTATCAGGGCGACGACGGCGCCATCGACTTCTTCGATGAGGCCGGGCGCTCCCTGAAGAAGTTCCTGCTCCGCAAGCCGATCGCCGAGGGCATCCTGCGCTCGGGCTTCGGCTCCCGCTACCACCCGATCCTCGGCTATACGCGGCCGCATACCGGCATCGACTGGTCCAATCGGATCGGAACCCCCATCATCGCGGCCGGTAACGGTACGGTCATCAAGGCTGGATGGGAATCGGGATATGGCCGCCGGGTCGAGATCCAGCACACGAACGGCTATGTCACCACCTACAATCACATGTCGAACTTCGGAAAAGGCGTCGCGCCCGGCGTGAAGGTGCAGCAGGGCCAAGTGATCGGCTATCTCGGCAGCACCGGTCTTTCGACGGGACCCCACCTCCACTACGAGGTTCTCATCAACGGCAGCTTCGTCGACCCCCTGAAGATCCGCTTGCCCAAGAGCCGGGAACTCGAGGGGCGCGGCCTTGCAGAATTCAAGCGGCAGCGTGAGCAGGTGGACGATCTGATGACTCATGCCAACGCCTCGGCCAGCATCGCCCAGCGTGCCGATCTTCGCTGAGGCCTCATGCTCGACCTTCTTACGATTGTCCTGCCGGTCTTCGGTCTGATCGGCATCGGCTATCTCGCGCGCCGGACCCATTTCGCCTCCGACCGGATGGGCGAAGGCCTGTCCGAGTTCGTGTTCTCCCTGTCCCTCCCATGCCTGATCTTCAGCACCCTGGTTCGCGCGGAGATTCCGGCGGTGCAGCCTTGGGGCTATTGGATTTCGTACTTTGTCGGCGTCGCCGTGGTCTGGGCCCTGGCCATGGTGCTCGGCCGGCGCTTCTTTGCCCTGAAAGGCGTCTCCGCCGTCGTGGCAGGTTTCTCGGCAGGCCAGGCGAATACGGTGTTCGTGGGCGTGCCCATGATTCTCAAGGCCTATGGCGATGCGGGCGCGGTGCCGCTTTTCCTGCTGATCGCCGTTCACCTGCCGGTGACCATGACCCTGGCGACGATCATGGCCGAGGGGCGCCAGGCCTCGCCGCTTGTCGTCCTCCGCCGCCTCGCCACCCATCCAATCGTGGTCGGGATTCTCGCCGGCTCCGCATGCCGGCCGCTGGCCCCTCATCTGCCGGCCCCGTTCTGGCAGATCGTCGAGCTGCTCGGCAGCGCTGCCGTCCCCTGCGCCCTCGTCTCCATGGGAATCGCCCTGCGGCGCTACGGGCTGGAGATGGGCTGGAAGCTGCCGACCCTGATCTCCGCCCTCAAGCTCGTGCTGCATCCCCTGATCGTCCTTTTGCTGGCGACCTACGTTTTCGAGATGCCTCCGGTCTGGGCCGGAGTGGCGGTTCTGTTCGCCTCCTGCCCTTCCGGGATCAATGCCTATCTCTTCGCCGAGCGTTACGGCGAAGGCGTTCCCCTGGCCTCGAGTGCCGTTACGCTCTCGACATTCCTCGCGCTCGGCACGACCATTTTCTGGCTTTATGTCCTTGGCGTCGGCTGAGGCGAAAAGCCGAGGCGTCGCCGCACCTCCGACGCTTCCCAGCCCTGCTCCCGGAGATCCGCCAGAGATTCGGATCGAAGGCTCTTCGAGAGCTTGTCGCCGGTTCGGTCGAGAACGAGATCATGGTGATGATAGAGAGGGGTCGGCAGGCCGAGCAGGGCCTGGAGAAGCACGTGCAGATCGGTTGCGGCCTCCAGATCCTTGCCGCGGACCACATGGGTGACTTTCTGCAGGGCATCGTCGACCACGACGGAGAGATGGTAGCTCGTCGGCACATCCTTGCGGACGATCACCGCGTCGCCCCAGCGCGAGGGATGTGCCTCGACGGTTTCCATATGGCCCGCATCGTCAAACCGCTGGAAAAAGAGGGGTTCGGGCGCAAGAGCCTGGGCTGCCGCCATATGGATCCGCCATGTATGGGGCTCGTCCGCCGCGATCCGGCGCGCGGCCTCACCGGCCTCCAGGGCCTTGCAGGTGCCAGGATAGAACGGCGCACCGTCCGGATCGCGCGGCCATGGCCGCGCCGTTTCGCTTTCCTTTCGCGTGACGGCGTCGGCGATCTGCCTGCGGGAGCAGAAGCAGGGATAGAGCAGCTCCCTGCCCTTCAGCTTCGCAGCGGCGGCGCGGTAATCGTCGAAATGCTCGGATTGGCGGCGGACCGGCTTTTCCCATTCCAGGCCGAGCCAGGCCAGATCGTCGTAAATGGCCTTCTCGAAATCAGGGCGGCAGCGGGTAAGGTCGATATCCTCGATGCGCAGCAGCAATCGCCCGCCGAATTTTCGGGCGAAGTCCGCATTGAGCAATGCCGAATAGGCGTGCCCCAGATGCAGCCGCCCATTCGGGCTCGGGGCGAATCGGAAAACGGGTTTCGTCACGGGGCCAGCATTGAGGAAAGAAAGACCGTTGCAAAGGATCGTTGGATGAGCACCCTCCTCGAAACGGATGAGGTTCTCAAGATGGGTTTGGACGCGCTGACGCGAACGGACCCGATCATGGCGGACCTTGTCGCAGGCGGAGCCGTGCCGCAGCTTCGCAGGCGGCCGCCGGGATTCGAAGGCCTTGCCTGGATCATCGTCGGGCAGCAGCTTTCCACTGCGAGCGCCGCGGCCATCTGGGGCCGCCTGAAGGACCGCCTCGCCCCGGCCTCGCCGGAGGCCTTTCTTGCCCTCAGCGACGAAGAGCTGCGCTCGGCCGGTTTGTCGGCCGGAAAAATCAGGACGCTCCGAACCGTTGCGACAGACATCCGGAACGGCAGCCTCCCCCTCAACCGGCTGCACGACCTTCCCGCCGATGAAGCGCATGGGCTGCTGACCGCCGTGAAGGGTATCGGTCCCTGGACGGCCGATATCTACCTGCTCTTCTGCCTCGGGCATCCGGACGCGTTTCCGAGCGGGGACCTTGCCGTGCAGGAAGCCGCCCGCCTCGCCTATGGTCTGGACGTGCGCCCGGACGCGAAGGCCCTGACCCGTATGGCCGAACGCTGGCGCCCCTGGCGCGGCGTCGCCGCAAAGGTTCTTTGGGCGCATTATCGAATCGCCAAGGCTCGCGAGGGCAGCCCAGTCTCTTGACCTTCCATCCCGGCCCGGTTGAGGTGATGCGCCCAGCAGCTTCCTAGCGCATCGTGCGGAAAAGTGGACCCGGTTTTCCGCCCCAAACGATGCGCTCATCCAACAAGAGAACATCGGATTGATCCCAAAAGTGGCCTCCACTTTTGGGTCCGATGCTCTAAGGTCTTCATCATGACTTTGCTCGATGGCCCGCGCATTGCCCCGAAATCCGGACAGGTCAAGCAGCTCGTGGTTTTCCTTCACGGTCTCGGGGCGGACGGAGGCGACCTGATCGAGATCGGTCAGCATTGGCGGGATTGGCTGCCGGACGCAGCCTTCGTGGCGCCCCATGCGCCCGATCCATGCGATGGCGTGCCCATGGGGCGGCAATGGTTTCCCTTGAGCTTGCGCGACCCGGCCGAATTCTGGCGCGGCGTAACCTATGCGGCGCCCAGGCTCGATGCCTTTCTCGACCAGGAACTGGCGCGCTACGACCTGCCTGCCTCGAAGCTCGCCCTGGTCGGCTTCAGCCAGGGCACCATGATGGCGCTTCATGTGGGCCTGCGCCGGACAACGGGGCTTGCCGGAATCGTCGGCTTTTCCGGCCTCGCCGTTCTGGAAAACGGCAAGGGGCCGGAAAGCCTGAAGGAAGCGGTTCGCTCGAAACCGCCGGTCCTGCTCACCCATGGCGAGCAGGACGAGGTGCTTCCGGTCGAGATGTTCCTCTTTTCCAAGGAGGTCCTGACCGGAGCGGAAGTGCCGTGCCAATGGCACCTGTCGCCGGGCGTTTCCCATGGCATCGACGAGGAAGCGCTGCGGCAGGGAGGCCTCTTCCTGACCCAGGTTTTCGGCCTTCCCTATCCGAAATGACGGCTCAGGCCCGCGCCGCCTTCAGGGCCGCATGGGCGCCGGCCCTCATGAGTGCAGCGTCGCTGGCGATGGAGACCAGATGGAAGCCCTTGTGGGCAAGCTCAGAGGCGCGCTCGCCGGAAGCGGCGTAAATGCCGGCGACCTTGCCGGCAACCCTGGTGCGGGCGAGAGCGTAACCGAGGGCCGACTCGACCGCCGCGCTCGCCGGGTTGACTTCCTTGCCCTGCGACAGGCCGATGGAAAGGTCGGCGGGACCGATGAAGATGCCATCGATACCCGGAACGGCGAGAATATCGTCGATGATATCGAGAGCTTCCCGTGTCTCGACCATGGCGAGCGCCAGGGACAGGCCGTTTGCGATCTTGAAATACTCGCCGGGCTGCAGGCCCGTGAGGCTCAACGCCCCATGAGGGCCCCAGCTCCGCTCGCCGAGAGGCGGAAACTTCATGAAGCTGGCGAAGCGGCGTGCGTCTTCCACGGTGTTGATCATCGGCGCAATCACGCCGGAGGCCCCCGCATCCAAAAACCGCGAGGCGGTGGCGAATTCGCCAACCGGAACACGAATGACCGCCGGCTTGGCGGCTGCCGCAATGAGCGGGATGGCCCTGACCGCCGCTGCGAAATCGACGGCCCCGTGCTGCATGTCGATCACCACGGCATCGAACGCCTCCCGGGCAAGAAGCCCGGGAATTGTCGGTTCAGGCAATCCGCACCACGCGGCCAGGAGGGGAGAGCCGGTCTTCAGCCGGTCGAGGAGGGACGGATTGCTCGGCATGGGGTCTCTTTGAGGAATGGGGGATTGGAATACGTCGGGAGCCATGGCGCTCCCTGGGAGATCGGGTTTACAGGCCAGTTTTGATTTCTTCGGCGGCGCGCTGCATCTGCTCGCTCAGGATCCGGGTCAGCTCGCTCTCCTGTACAGGCTTGCCGGCCGCTTCGAGATCGGCCTTCACCTTGCGGATGACGTCCGCGTCACCCGCCTCCTCGAAATCGGCGAGGACCACGCTCTTGGCATAGGCCTCCGCGTCGGCGCCCGACTTGCCGAGCTGCCCCGCTGCCCAGAGACCGAACAGCTTGTTGCGGCGAGCGGTCGCCTTGAAACGAAGCTCCTCATCGTGTGCAAACTTCTTTTCGAATGCGTCCTTACGCTCGTCGAAAGCCGTCATGAGCCTCTCCTTAGGTTAGAGCTCACTGCGATATAAAGGCGCACAAGCGCCACCGCCAGGGGTAGCCCCTTTCGAAAAGCGAGACCGGAGGAAGCCGTTTTGCGGCCGACTCCTTCCGTTGTGCTTGGCTGATGGATCGGATAGGTTGCGCCCAAGCCGGGGACGGTCCAGATCGGACCCGCGCCAGCCGCGGATCTGCACACTATATAAGGAGCCACGGCCATGGATTTCCTCAAACCACGGTATACCCCTATGAATCGCCGCCGTCGCATCTATGAGGGCAAGGCGAAGGTCCTCTATGAAGGACCGGAGCCCGGAACACTCATCCAGCACTTCAAGGATGACGCTACCGCCTTCAATGCCAAGAAGCATGAAGTGATCGACGGCAAGGGTGTCCTCAACAACCGGATCTCGGAATACGTCTTCCAGAATCTGAACGATATCGGCGTCCCGACCCACTTCATTCGCCGTCTCAACATGCGCGAGCAGTTGATTCGGGAAGTGGAGATCATCCCTCTCGAGGTCGTGGTGCGGAATGTCGCCGCCGGCTCCCTTGCCCAGCGCCTCGGGCTCGAGGAAGGCACCCAGCTGCCCCGCTCGATCATCGAATTCTATTACAAGAACGACAAGCTCAACGATCCGATGGTATCGGAAGAGCACATCACCGCCTTCGGCTGGGCAACGCCCCAGGAGATCGACGACATCATGGCGCTGGCCATCCGGGTCAACGATTTCCTCTCCGGCCTCTTCCTCGGCGTCGGCATCCGCCTCGTCGATTTCAAGATGGAGACGGGCCGTCTGTGGGAGGGGGAGATGATGCGCATCGTCGTCGCCGATGAGATCTCTCCAGACTCCTGCCGCCTCTGGGACATCAAGTCCAAGGACAAACTCGACAAGGACCGGTTCCGCCGCGACATGGGCGGCCTCGTCGAGGCCTATTCGGAGGTGGCCCGCCGTCTCGGCATCATGTCCGAGAACGAGAACCCGACCATGAGCGGCCCGCGCCTCGTGCAGTGATCGCCCTTGATCGCTCTTCGACCCCTATCGAAAGCCCGATGCCCGGCCCCGCGCCGGGCATTGTCGTTTGGCTTGGCTCTCGTCATCCTTGCCTTGGGCAGCTGCGGCTATATCCCCCGCCCGGTCGAGGGCGTGCCGCCCGGGGCGCCCTGGGAGGCACTTCCCTTGCGAAAGTGGCTCGCCGAGGATCGCGCCGAGCCGGAAGCTCTGGCTTTCTGTGCACCGCCCGAATGCTCCCCTGGTCTCGTCGTGAGCGTCCTTCGTCTGACGGGCAAGGATGCCCGGGAGGCCGAGGCCGTGCTGGATGACCCGGCGACCTTGGCCCGCTTCCTTCGGTCTCGCCCCGGCAAGCCGCCATCCGGCAAGGCGAAGCCGGTCCAGACCCTCGTAACGACAAAACCCTTGCAGGACAGTCCCTATCGAGGCTTTGCGATCAGCCTCGCTCCAGCCGATGGCCGGAAGGCTCCCGCCTATGGCGCGGCCCTCGGGCTCCGGTCGGAGGATGCTCTCCGGGTCGTCCTGGTCATCGGCGAGGACGAGATGTCTGTTCAAACCGCGGTCCGGAGGGTCGCGGAGCGTGAATTGCGGCCTTGAGGGCGTTGTTTCTTGAACTCATTGGCTTTATGGCGTTGGCCATCTTCCAACAGCCCGAGGATCCCATGAAAGCCCGTGTCACCGTGACCCTCAAGAACGGCGTTCTCGATCCCCAAGGCAAGGCCATCGAAGGCGCCCTCAAATCCCTCGGCGTCGACGGCATCGCCAGCGTGCGCCAGGGCAAGGTGTTCGACATCGAGCTCGGCACGGCGGACAAGGGCAAGGCCGAGGCGGCCTTGAAGGCCGCCTGCGAGAAGCTGCTGGCGAACACGGTGATCGAGAATTATCGCGTCGAACTCACCTGACCGTCATGCCTGGACTTGATCCGGGCATCCACGATTTCACCGCGCCGAAAGGCGTGGATGGCCGGGACAGGCCCGGTCACGACGATTTAAGGATGGCTTGAATGAAATCCGCTGTCATCGTCTTTCCCGGATCCAATCGCGAAGGCGACGTGATGCGGGCGCTCAAGCAGGCAGGCTCGCAGGTCGAGAAGGTCTGGCACGCCGAGACCGACCTGCCCTCCGGCACGGACCTCGTCGTCCTGCCGGGCGGCTTTTCCTATGGCGACTATCTCCGTTGCGGCGCCATTGCCGGCCGCGCGACGGTGATGGATGCGGTGCGGGCCCATGCGGCGCGCGGCGGCCTCGTGCTCGGCATCTGCAACGGCTTCCAGATCCTGTGTGAATCCGGATTGCTGCCCGGCATCCTGATGCGCAACGCCAACCTGAAATTCATCTGCCACCGCCAGTTCCTGCGGGTGGAGCGCGAGGACACGGCCTTCACCAAGAGCTACACCAGGGGCCAGGCCATCGATGTCTGCGTCGCCCATGGCGAGGGCAATTACACGGCCGACGAAGAGACCCTGAAGCGCCTCGAAGGCGAAGGGCTCGTGGCCTTCCGCTACAGCGATGCGCACGGGCACGTGACGCCCGACGCCAACCGCAACGGCTCCATGAATTCCATCGCGGGCATCTATTCCGACAAGCTCAATGTGCTCGGCATGATGCCCCATCCGGAAAACCTGATCGAAGACCTTGTCGGAGGAACCGACGGACGCGGCCTGTTCGAGAGCCTCGTATCCTCCTTCGCAAAGGCGGCCTGACACTCTACATGCGGGGAAGAGCCCCCGCAGCCCTCACCCGCTCGCCCATGCGAGCAATCCTCTCTCCGACAGGAGAGGATCAAGAAGCGAGACCCCGATGATCCGCAACGACGTCGCCATCACTCCGGAGCTGGTCAAGGAGCACGGGCTGAAGCCTGACGAATACGAACGCTTCGTGAAGCTGATCGGCCGCACGCCGACCATCACGGAGCTCGGCATCGTCTCGGCCATGTGGAACGAGCACTGCTCCTACAAATCATCCCGCCTTCATCTGCGCGGCCTGCCGACGAAGGCCCCCTGGGTCATTCAGGGACCGGGCGAGAATGCGGGCGTGATCGATATCGGCGACGGGCTGGCCTGCGTCTTCAAGATGGAAAGCCACAACCACCCCTCTTTCATCGAGCCCTATCAGGGCGCAACAACGGGTGTCGGTGGCATCCTGCGCGACGTGTTCACCATGGGCGCGCGCCCCATCGCGGCCCTGAACTTCCTGCGCTTCGGCGAACCCGATCATCCCAAGACCCCGCATCTCGTCTCGGGCGTGGTGGCCGGCATCGGCGGCTACGGCAATTCCTTCGGCGTGCCGACGGTCGGTGGCAGCGTGGGCTTCCATCCACGCTACAACGGCAACATCCTGGTCAACGCCATGGCGGTGGGCCTCGCCCGCACGAATGAGATTTTCTATGCGGCGGCGACCGGAGTCGGAAATCCCATCGTCTATCTCGGCTCCAAGACCGGCCGCGACGGCATCCATGGCGCGACCATGGCTTCGGCCGAGTTCGATGATGCTTCGGAGGAGAAGCGCCCGACCGTTCAGGTGGGTGATCCTTTCGCCGAAAAGCTGCTGCTGGAAGCCTGTCTCGAGCTGATGAAATCTGGCGCCGTCATCGCGATCCAGGACATGGGCGCGGCGGGCCTTACCTGCTCCGCGGTGGAGATGGGCGCGAAGGGCGATCTCGGCGTCGAGCTCGACCTCGACAAGGTGCCGACCCGCGAAGAGGGCATGACGGCCTACGAGATGATGCTATCCGAGAGCCAGGAGCGCATGCTCATGGTGCTCAAGCCAGGCATGGAGAAGGAGGCGGAAGCCATCTTCGTGAAATGGGGCCTGGATTTCGCGGTCATCGGCAAGACCACCGACACCCTGCGCTTCGTGGTGAAGCACCACGGCGAGGTGATGGCCGACCTGCCGATCAAGGAGCTTGGCGACGAGGCTCCTCTCTACGACCGCCCCCACATCCCCAATACCCATCAGCCGGTGATCATGCCTGAGAGCGTGAAGCCGCCCATGTCCGACGCCGAGGCCCTGTTGAAGCTCGTCGGCTCGCCCGATCAGAGCTCCAGGCGCTGGGTGTGGGAGCAGTACGATCACCTGATTCTCGGCAACACGGTTCAGATGCCGGGGGGCGATGCCGCCGTCGTGCGCGTCGAGAACGGGCCGAAGGGCCTTGCCATGACCACCGACGTGACGCCGCGCTATTGCGAGGCGGACCCGGTCGAAGGCGGCAAGCAGGCGGTGGCGGAAGCCTGGCGCAACATCACCGCGGTCGGCGGCCTGCCGCTGGCGATCACCGACAACCTGAATTTCGGCAACCCGGAGCGGCCCGAGGTGATGGGCCAGTTCGTCGGCTGTCTGCGGGGTATTTCGGAAGCCTGCCGGGTGCTGGATTTCCCGGTCGTGTCCGGCAACGTGTCCCTCTATAACGAGACCAACGGCCAGGGCATCCTGCCGACCCCCGCCATCGGCGGCGTCGGCCTGCTCGACGACGTGACGGTGAACGCCTCCGTCGCCTTCAAGCGCGAGGAAGATGCCCTCATTCTCATCGGAGATACGACCGGCTGGCTCGGCCAGTCGATCTATCTGCGCGACATCTGCGGGCGCGAAGAAGGCGCGCCGCCGCCGGTCGATCTCGCCGCCGAAAAGCGCAACGGCGATTTCGTGCGCCAGCTCATCCGCTCCGGCCAGATCGATACGGTGCACGACCTCTCAGACGGCGGCTTGGCCCTGGCGCTGGCGGAAATGGCGATGGCGGGCAATCGAGGCGCGGTTATTGCGACCGCACCAGAGGATCTGCCGCTTCATGCCTTCCTGTTCGGCGAGGATCAGGGCCGCTATGTGATCGCCGTCGACCCCGACGAGGCGGCCGACATCCTCTACGAGGCTACCGAAATCGGCGTTCCGGCCATGGCGCTCGGCGTCACCGGTGGCGATTCGTTGATTTTGCCGGGCGCGCAGGCCATATCGGTGGAGAAATTGAAGGCAGCGCACGAATCCTGGCTGCCGGACTATATGGCCGGCAAGGCTTGAGGAGCAGACACGATGCCTATGGATGCGCGTGATATCGAGACCATGATCAAGGCAGCGATCCCGGACGCAGAAGTCGAGATCAAGGATCTCGCCGGCGATGGCGATCATTACGCAGCCACCGTGACCTCCCAGGCCTTCAAGGGAAAATCACGGGTCCAGCAACACCAGATGGTCTATGCGGCGCTGCAGGGCCGCATGGGCGGCGTGCTGCACGCTCTTGCTTTGACGACGCTGGCACCCGACAATTGAGATTAAACCCGGCGCCTTGAGCGCCAGAATATCTTTGCCGCATTTTCATTCGCAAAACCGGCCCCACTTTTGCGGAGAATGCTCAGGGAACAGGAGAATTCCATGACCGATGCCCGTCAGGTGATCGACAACGAAGTGAAGTCCAACGACGTCGTGCTTTTCATGAAAGGCACGCCGCAATTCCCCATGTGCGGTTTCTCGAGCCAGGTGGTCCAGATCCTGAATTACCTCGGCGTGCCGTATAAGGGCATCAACGTGCTCGAGGACGAAGGCATCCGTCAGGGCATCAAGGAATATTCGAGCTGGCCGACCATCCCCCAGCTCTATGTGAAGGGAGAGTTCATCGGCGGTTGCGACATCGCTCGCGAGATGTTCCAGGCTGGCGAGTTGCAGCAGCTCTTCACCGACAAGGGTATCCAGATCCAGCAAAGCGCCTGAGGCATTGAAATTCGAAGACATTGAAAGCGGGGCCTCGCCCCGCTTTTTTATTGCCCGCAATTTCGGCTTCCCGTTGAACCCTAAGAGCCTCGGACCTAAAAGTGGATTCCACTTTTGGGATCAATCCGATGCTCTCTCGTTGGATGAGCGCATCGTTCTGGGCGAACCGAAGGTCCGCGTCAGCGAAAAACCGGGTCCACTTTTCCGCACGATGCTCTAATGCCCCGCGCGGGCCTGTCCCAGCTTCCCGGATTGCAGCAGGAAGGCCAGCGGAAACATGCCTATGGCGAGGATGGAAAGCGCTCTGAATACGTCGATATAGGAAAGCAGGGCCGCCTGGTCCTGCACGGTCTGCGCGATCCAGGCGAAAGCCTGCTGGGCGGCCTTGATGGGATCGCTGCCCTGTGCCTCGAAATACGCGGTCACCTGGCGCAGGGTTTCCTGGTAATGGATGTTGGAGGGGACGATGTTCTCCACCAGCCGACTCTGGTGAAATTGCTGTCGCTGCGCAAGCAATGTCTGCGCCATCGAGATCCCGATGCTGCCCCCCAGATTACGGGCGACGTTGATGAGGCCCGAGACTTGGTTCGTTTCCTCCGGCGCGATGCCCTCATAGGCCGCCGTATTGATCGGAAGGAAGAGGAACGGCAGGCCAAATGCCAGGTAGATGCGGGACCAGACCGCATAACTGAAGGTGACATCGCCGTTGAGCCCGGCGAGGTTCCACATGGCGAGGGCGATCGCCATGCTGCCGAAGGCGATCAGATATTTCGGCTGGATCACGCTGACCAGCCGACCGGCGACCGGCATGAAGGTCATGGTCACGAGGCCGCCGGGCGACATGGCAAGTCCCGCAAGCGTTGCCGTGTAGCCGAGTTCCGTCTGCAGGAATTGCGGCATGGCCTGCGTCGACGAGATCAGAACCGCGCCGGTCCCGAGCATCACGAGGAAACATGTGCCGAACTGGCGCCGGCCGAGGAGCCTGATGTTCACGATCGGATACTTGCGCGACAGCTCCCAGGGCACGAGCGCAATCAGCGAAACCGCCGAGATGATCGCGAAAATGGAGATGAAGGACGAAGCGAACCAGTCATTGCGCTGCCCTTCGTCCAGAACCACCTCCAGGCAACCGAGCCCAAGCGCCACGAACAGAAATCCGAGCACATCGAAGTTCAATCCATCCTGCAGGAGCTTTCTGCGATCTTCCTCCGTGCCTGAAGGTTCATGAACCAGCATCCCGACCAGGATGAGAGACAGGATGCCTATGGGCACATTGATGAGGAACACCCAGTGCCAGGAATAGTAATCGGTCAGGAAACCGCCGAGGGTGGGCCCGATGACGGGGGCGACGACAACGGCGACACCATAGACGGCGAAGGCCTGCCCGCGCTTTTCCGGCGGAAAGGAATCGGCCAGGATCGCTTGCTCGCTCGGCGCCATGCCCCCGCCGCCAAGGCCCTGAAGCACCCGGAAGACAATGAGGGATTGCAAGCTCCAGGCGAGGCCGCAGAAGAGCGAACTGACCGTGAAGATCGCGACGCAGAGCATATAAAACCGCTTGCGGCCGAGGACGGTCGAGAACCATCCACTGATCGGCAGGATGATCGCATTCGACACGAGATAGCTGCTGATGACCCACGTGCTTTGGTCCAGCCCGGCAGCGAGGCTGCCGGCGATATGGCGCAACGCCACATTGGCGATGGTGGTGTCGAGCACCTCCATGAAAGTCGCAATCGAGACAACTCCGGCGATCAGCCAGGGATTGTGTCCTCCCGCCGCCGACCGGCTGGGATCGAAGCCTCGGACGGAGGCTGCCGCACCGGCGCTCATTTCACCCTGACCGTCGGGACGACCGACATTCCGGGGCCGAGAACGAGGTCTTTCGGCCGGTTATCGAAGACGATCTTGACGGGGACGCGCTGCACCACCTTCACGTAATTGCCGGTGGCGTTCTCGGCCGGCAGCAAACTGAAGGCCGTTCCTGAGCCGTGCTGGATGCTGTCGACATGGCCGTGAAACGTGCGGCCCGGATAGGCATCGACCTCGATATCGACAGATTGGCCGGGCCGCATATCGGTGATTTGGGTTTCCTTGAAATTCGCCGTCACCCAGACCTGGCTCGGCACGAACATGGTGAGGCTCTGCCCGGCCTGGACATATTCGCCTTTGGCCGCAGAGAGCTTGGCGATATATCCCGCCTGCGACGCGGTGAGCGTGGTGTAGGAGAGATTGAGCTCGGCTTGATCCCGGGCAGCCTGAGCGCTGACAAGGCTTGCCTCGGCGCTCCTGCGTTGCGCCTGGAGCGAGCCGACCTGCCTCTCGGCCGCCGTCACCGCGGCCTGCGTCTGGACCAGAGCCGCCTGCTTCTGATCGAAATCGGATTGGGCCTGCTGAGCGCGCTGGAGGGTCCCGGCGCCACGCTTGGCCAGATCCTCGTACCGCATCAGCTCCTCTCTTGCGAAATCGAGAGCCGCCTGTGCCTGTTTGACCTGGGCCTGCGCCTGAGCGACCTGGGCCTGCTGGGCTGCGACCTGCGCATCCAGATTCCCGATGGCTGCCTCGGCGACCTTGACCTGCGCCTCCGCCTGATTCAGGGCGGCCCTGTAATCCCTGTCGTCGAGGCGCACCAAAAGTGCGCCCTCCTCGACCAGTTCGTTGTCCGTCACGGCCACTTCCGCCACGTAGCCATTGACCTTGGGGCTGATGCTGAACTGGCGGGTGTCGACGAAAGCGTCGTCGGTCGAGACGAAACGACTCGCATAGAGCCACCAGAGAACCCCACCGACGATCGCCGCCAGCAGGACAAGGGCAATTGCCGCCGCGACGAACGGATGCTTCCTCAGAAAGGCGAAAGGCGATGGCTTCTGCTTTCCAGCCCTGGGAACGGCCCTATCGATGTTGTCCTGGAACGCAATGGGCTGGCTATCGGCCTTCCGAGCCTCAACCTCACCGGTTTGCTCGTCGTCTCTCGGCATTTCTCACCTGGGCGCAGGAGGGCCCTCGCGACGACAATCTCACCGAGCCGAGGGAGTTCCGCCTAGGAGCCCTCCGGTCCCATTCGGTCGCAGTGCGAGGGAATGCACCTTTGTCGCATTCCTCGACCGGCCCCATTTTCGGCACAGTGAGGGCGCTCCTCACCGGAGCAGCCGCCAGAAAAACAAGCGGCATCTGAAATGGGGGTCTTCATGATCGATCAAGCGACGAACGTCATCACGTTCAAGCCGCGTACGGCGTCAGCCGTGCAAAGCCATCCCAAAAGCCTGCTCGAGCGCATCTATACCGCAGGCTCACTCGCGCTTCCGGCGGACGACGTCGCCACCAAGACGGCAGCCGTAATGCTCCAGGCCCTGGGTTTTGTCGTGATTGAAGAGATTCTGGCCGATGGCACGCCGCGCCGGCTCGTGCGCGGACAGGCACGGCAGGCAATGGACCGCCCCTGGCGTCTCTTGAAACCCGCCTTCTCGGGCGAGATCGGCGTTCCGGACGGCGAGGCCGCGCGCAGCCGCCCTGTTTAAGGCTGCGCGACAGCGCTTCTCATGAAGGCGAACGCCTCGGGCGAGGCCCACTCGGCCGGGCCCTTGAGAAGAGCAATCTCGCAGCCGGACGGGTCGACGACCAGGGTCGTGGGCAGGCCGACCACATGCCCGGATTTCTGCAGGACCTGCAGGACCTTTCCGGCCGGATCGGCATAATAGACGAGGTTGTGGATACCGTTCTCCTCGAGCCAAGCCTTCGGCTTGTCCGGATTGCGGGTATCCACATTGACGGCGACCACCTCGAAATCCTTGCCGCCGAGCTCGGCCTGAAGCTTGTCGAGGGCCGGCATCTCCTCGCGGCAAGGGACGCACCATGTCGCCCAGAGATTGATCAGAACCGTCTTTCCCTTGAAATTCCCCAGGTTTCTTGCCTGCCCATCGGGTCCGGTGAACGTGATGACCGGAGGCGGCTTGGGTGCAGCGCTGACGCCAAGGGCCGCCAGCTCCCCCTTCGCCAAGGGCTTCAGCCGCTCGGTGACGGCATTTGCGGCCCGGCATTCAGGGGCGCCTGCGACGACGGAATTGTGGCGAGACAGGCCATACCAAGTCGCCCCTGCTCCCACGAGACCGAGGAGGAGGATGCCGGCAAGCCAGGGAAATATTCGGAGCGGTCGAGGATTCGGTGCATTCGTCATCCTGGCGGATGTGGCGCGTTTTACGGTTGGCCTCAAGCCCAGAATGCACGGAAGGGCTTCGACAGCCATCACGATCATGTGCCGAAAGCTTCCCGGCTCCTGCCGCAGGCCGGATTCGACAATTCGCTGTTGTCGAGCAACGAGCTTCCTCTCGCATCCCGGCACGCTTCCCGTTATGGTGCGGCCACGTTTCGGAGCAACTGATGTCGTCCAGCCTCTCTTTTTCCCGCATCGCTTTGATTGCAGGCGTCCTCGCTCTCGGCCTTTCGGCCTGTGGCCGTCGTGGCGCGCTCGAGCCGCCGCCGGATCCGTCGGCGCCGCAGCAACAGAGCGCCAATCCGACGGGGTCCCAGGGCGTCATCGCCTCCCCGATCGGGACGCCTAGCTCGAAGAATGCCCATCGCGGCTATACGATCCCGAAAGAGCCGTTCATTCTCGACCCGCTCCTCTAGGAGCTCTCCGGCTTCCTCGTGTCGGAAAGATCCTGAAGTTTCCCGGTCAGCCGCATGTTCAGCGGTGAACCGCAAGCCCCTTCACCGGAAAATGCTCTAGGCCGTCTCATGCACCATTTCAGCTACCGCCAGGGCGTCCTCCATGCCGAGGACGTCGATCTGCGCCGTCTTGCGGATGAGGTCGGCACACCGTTCTATTGCTACTCCTCCGCGACCCTGGAGCGGCACTACCGCGTGTTTGCTGAAGCCTTCGCGGATACGGATGCGCTCGTCTGCTACGCCATGAAGGCGAATTCCAACCAGGCCGTTCTGCGAACGCTGGCCCGTCTCGGCGCCGGCATGGATATCGTCTCCGAAGGGGAGCTTCGTCGCGCGCTTGCGGCCGGGGTATCGGCCAACCGCATCGTGTTTTCCGGTGTGGGCAAGACCCGTCAGGAAATGGCCTTTGCTCTTGAGAGCGGCATTCTCTGCTTCAACGTGGAATCCGAGCCGGAGCTGGAAGCCCTCTCCGAGATTGCGCTGTCCAAGGGCATGCGCGCGCCGATCTCGATCCGCATCAACCCGGATGTGGACGCGAAGACACACAAGAAGATCTCCACCGGCAAGTCCGAGAACAAGTTCGGCATTCCCATCGCCCGCGCGCGCGAGGTCTATGCCCGCGCCGCGCAGCTGAAGGGGATCGATGTGACCGGCGTCGACATGCATATCGGCAGCCAGATCACCGATCTCGAACCCTTCGACAATGCAAGCGCCCTGCTCGCCGAACTGGCGCGCGACCTGATGGCGGATGGGCACAAGCTGCATCACATCGATCTCGGCGGCGGCCTGGGCGTGCCCTACCGCGAGGATAACGAGCCGCCGCCCGATCCGCAGGCCTATGCACAGATCATCAAGCGCCATACGAAGGATCTGGACCTGAAGCTGGTGTTCGAGATGGGACGTCTCATCGCGGGCAATGCCGGCATCCTCGTCACGCAGGTAATCTATGTGAAGGAAGGCGCGGGCAAGACCTTCGTCATCGTCGATGCGGCGATGAACGACCTGATCCGCCCGACGCTCTACGACGCCTATCACGACGTCAAGCCGGTGCTGGAGCCGAAGCGGGACGTTCACCATATCGTCGCCGATATAGTCGGCCCAGTCTGCGAAACAGGCGATTATCTGGCTCTTTCGCGCGATATGCCGTCCGTAAAAGCCGGCGACCTTCTCGCTTTCATGACCGCAGGCGCCTATGGCGCAGTCACGGCCAATACTTACAACACCCGGCTCCTCGTTCCCGAAGTGCTTGTGCGCGATGCCGAGTACGGAGTGGTTCGGCCGCGTCCGACCTATGACGACCTGATCGGGATGGATCGCATTCCGGATTGGTTGAGGTAAGACGGCATCCGGAAGTGGAGCTGGGCTAGGGAATCCCCTGAGCGGTCATAACCTCTGGCGATACGAAAACCCCGGCAGTTCGACTGCCGGGGTTTTCGTCTTTCATACGCCTTCGCTTTAGATGACGAAGAAGTCGGCTGCTGTCATCTTGAGGTTCTTGGAGAGCTTGGCGATCTCGACCGCCGTGCCCTTGCCCGAACCATCGGCATCATAGGACAGCACGCCGGTCTTCTTGTTGTAGATCAGGTAGTCGTCCTTGTCCTTGGCCTTGTCGCCGATGGTGAAGAAGCCCTTGGC
>NZ_JBFRFT010000032.1:0-16659 GCF_052114965.1 Microvirga sp. 2TAF3
ATCTGGTCATAGGCCGTGAACGTCGCCCCGCCGGACTCCGCCAGAACCTTCGTGATCGCCGCCGTCAGAGACGTCTTGCCATGGTCAACGTGGCCAATCGTCCCAATGTTGCAGTGCGGCTTCGTCCGCTCAAACTTTTCCTTCGCCATCGTGGCACCCGTTCCTTAAATCAATCAGTTCTTGTTCAGTGGGTTCAGGCGTATTTCGCCTGAACCTCGGCAGCCACGTTCGACGGCACTTGTTCATAGTGGTCGAACTGCATGGTGTAGTTGGCACGACCCTGGCTCATGCCGCGCAGGGTATTCACGTAGCCGAACATGTTGGCGAGCGGGACCATCGCATTGATGACCACAGCGTTGCCGCGCATGTCCTGGCCTTGAATCTGGCCGCGCCGCGAGTTCAGATCACCGATCACGGAACCGGTATAATCCTCAGGCGTCGTGACCTCGACCTTCATCACCGGCTCGAGCAGAACCGAGCCACCCTTCTGGAGGCCTTCACGGAGAGCCGCACGAGAGGCGATTTCGAAGGCCAGAGCCGACGAGTCGACTTCGTGGAAGGCGCCGTCGATAAGCTCGACCTTGAGATCGACCACCGGGAAGCCGGCGATGACGCCAGCACCCACGACCGACTGCAGACCCTTTTCGACGCCGGGGATGTATTCCTTCGGCACCGCGCCACCGACGATCTTCGACTCGAAGGAGAACCCGGCACCCTGCTCGTTCGGCTGGATGACGAGCTTCACGCGAGCGAACTGACCCGTACCGCCAGTCTGCTTCTTGTGGGTGTAGTCCACTTCGGCCTTCTTCGTGATCGTCTCACGATAAGCGACCTGCGGAGCGCCGATATTGGCGTCGACCTTGTAGGTGCGACGGAGAATGTCGACCTTAATGTCGAGGTGCAGTTCGCCCATGCCCTTCAGGATCGTCTGGCCCGACTCCTGGTCGGTCGAAACGCGGAAGGACGGATCTTCAGCGGCGAGCTTCGCGAGAGCCAGACCAAGCTTCTCCTGGTCGGCCTTCGACTTCGGCTCGATCGCGATCTCGATGACGGGCTCAGGGAACTCCATCTTCTCGAGGATCACGGGCTTCGCCGGATCGCAGAGCGTGTCGCCGGTCCGGACATCCTTGAGGCCGGCGAGAGCGACGATGTCGCCCGCATAGGCCTCCTTGATGTCTTCACGGTTGTTCGCATGCATCAGAAGCATGCGACCGACGCGCTCTTTCTTGTCACGGGTCGAATTCAGGATGTTCGCGCCAGCATCGACCTTGCCCGAATAAACGCGGCAGAAGGTGATCGTGCCGACGAAGGGATCGTCCATGATCTTGAAGGCGAGCATGGAGAAGGCTTCGTCATCCGTCGGCCTGCGGGTGATCGGCTCCTCGGTCTTGAAATCGAGACCCTGGATCGCTTCACGATCAGCCGGGGACGGCAGGAAGTCCACGACCGCGTCGAGCAGAGGCTGAACGCCCTTGTTCTTGAACGACGAGCCGCAGAGTACCGGATGGAACGCGCGGCGCTGAACGGCCGTGCGGATCAAGCGGCGCAGGGTCACCTCGTCGGGCTCTTGGCCCTCGAGATAGGCAACCATCGCCTCATCGTCCATCTCGACAGCAGCCTCGACGAGCTTGCCGCGATATTCCAGAGCCTGATCCTTCAGCTCAGCCGGGATTTCGACTTCGTCGTACTTCGCGCCGAGCGACTCGCCGGACCAGACCAGGGCCTTCATCTTGATGAGGTCGACCATGCCGCGGAAATCGCTTTCCGCGCCGATCGGGATCTGGAGGCAAACCGGCTTGCCGGCCACGCGCTTGACGATATCGTCGACGCACTTGAAGAAGTTCGCGCCGGTCTTGTCCATCTTGTTGACGAACACAACGCGCGGAACGTCGTACTTGTCGGCCTGACGCCAAACGGTTTCAGTCTGCGGCTCGACGCCCTGGTTGCCGTCGAGAACGCACACCGCGCCGTCGAGGACGCGCAGCGAACGCTCCACCTCGATGGTGAAGTCGACGTGGCCGGGGGTGTCGATGATGTTCAGACGCTTGTCGTTCCAGAAGCAGGTGGTGGCAGCAGAGGTGATCGTGATGCCACGCTCCTGCTCCTGCTCCATCCAATCCATGGTGGCAGCGCCTTCATGGACTTCACCGATCTTGTGCGACTTGCCGGTGTAATAAAGGATACGCTCGGTCGTCGTCGTCTTGCCAGCATCGATGTGGGCCATGATGCCGAAGTTACGGTAGTCCTCAATTGCGTGCGTGCGGGGCATCGCTTAGCTCCTCAAGGTCCAGCCGTTACCAGCGATAGTGCGAGAACGCACGGTTGGCTTCCGCCATCCGGTGGGTGTCTTCGCGCTTCTTCACTGCGTTGCCGCGGTTGTTCGACGCATCGAGCAGCTCGGCGGACAAACGGTCGACCATGGTCTTGTCGTTGCGGCCGCGAGCGGCCTGAATGATCCAGCGGATCGCAAGTGCCTGACGACGCTCGGTACGAACTTCGACCGGGACCTGATACGTGGCACCGCCGACGCGGCGGGAACGCACTTCGATCGCCGGAGCGACGTTATCGAGCGCCTGCTTGAACACCTCGAGCGGGTTCGCCTTGGCGCGCTCTTCGATGATATCGAATGCACCGTAAACGATGCCTTCGGCAGCCGACTTCTTGCCGTCGTACATGATCGAATTCATGAACTTGGTGACGACGATGTCGCCGAACTTGGCGTCCGGAATGATCTCGCGCTTTTCAGCGCTATGGCGGCGGGACATGAGCTGGCTCCGACCTCAATGACAGTTTGGCGGCTTACTTCGGCCGCTTCGCGCCGTACTTCGAACGACGCTGCTTACGATTCTTCACGCCCTGCGTGTCGAGGACACCGCGGAGGATGTGATAGCGAACACCCGGAAGGTCCTTCACACGGCCGCCGCGGATCATGACCACGGAGTGCTCTTGAAGGTTGTGCCCCTCACCCGGGATATAACCGATGACTTCATAGCCATTGGTCAGGCGAACCTTGGCGACCTTACGCAGAGCCGAGTTCGGCTTCTTCGGGGTCGTGGTGTAAACGCGCGTGCACACGCCCCGCTTCTGCGGGCAGGCCTCAAGCGCGGGAACCTTATTCCGGCTCTTTTGCGCCGTCCGCGGCTTGCGGATCAGCTGACTGATCGTTGGCATCCTCTGCCCTCTTTCACCGGCCACCACCTGGTGGCTTTGCGTGTCTTCAACGGTTGAACGCTGCTACGCAGCGCCCCTGCAAGCTTACGGCTTGCGCAAAACGAAGCCGCGCCACAGGCCGTTAAAGCCCTTGGCGCGGTGCCATGCAGAGGACCACGGCGAACCGCGGTCATGCCCTAAATCTGACATGTGTCAGTCAAGGTTGAGTTCGGGAGCGTTTAGGTCGAGTGCGTCGAAGCTCGTCGCTTTGACTGTCAAAAACCTACGGCCAACCGGAAAGTCCGGTCTCTCTAGCCGCCGAGTCGGGAAAAGTCAACTCTTTTCGAAGATATGCGTCCAAGCGGCAAATTCCTCCCGGCTGCTAGGAGGATCCTCAACCAGAACTCCGCGCCTATCGAACACGTCGACCGGCCGGCTGGGAGCCGCCTCGCCTCCTCGATGGCGACGGGCTTCTCCCTCTGAGACCGGTTTCGCCCGCCTCCTAAAAATAAGGCCGCCCGGAGGCGGCCTTATCAAGCTTGGCGTTAGATCAGGCTTTACTCGGCCGCCGGAGGCAGCTCGCTGACCTGAGCCTGGGACTCGGCGCGCTTCTGCTGCAGGATCAGCTCGTCGCGGTGTTGAGCGACGCTCTTGATCTGCGAGTTGAGCGCACCGGTACCAGCCGGGATCAGGCTGCCGACGATGACGTTCTCCTTGAGGCCCTCGAGGGTATCGACCTTGCCGTTGACCGCCGCTTCCGTAAGGACGCGGGTAGTCTCCTGGAAGGACGCCGCCGAAATGAAGGAGCGGGTCTGGAGCGAGGCCTTGGTGATGCCGAGCAGAACCGGCACGCCGACGGCGGGCTTCTTCTTCTCGGCGACGAGGCGCTCGTTGATCTCTTCCATCTCCAGCCGGTCGATCTGCTCGCCGGTGAGGAGCTCGGAATCGCCCCCATCGGTGATCTCGACCTTCTGCAGCATCTGACGGACGATCACCTCGATGTGCTTATCGTTGATGAGCACGCCCTGGAGACGATAGACCTCCTGGATCTCGTTCACGAGATAGGCTGCCAGCTCCTCGACGCCCTTGATCGCAAGGATGTCGTGCGGGGCCGGGTTGCCGTCGACGATGAAATCGCCGAGTTCCACTACGTCACCGTCCTGCAGGTGGATGTGCTTGCCCTTCGGGATCAGGTACTCCACCGGCTCGGAGCCATCGTGCGGGGTCAGCGTCAGGCGACGCTTGTTCTTGTAGTCGCGGCCGAACTGGATCGTACCGGACTTCTCCGCAATGATGGCCGCGTCCTTCGGACGACGGGCCTCGAACAGCTCCGCCACGCGCGGCAGACCGCCCGTGATGTCGCGGGTCTTGGCGCTCTCGGTCGAGACGCGGGAGAGCACGTCGCCGGCCTTGACCTTCGAGCCCGGATCGGCCGCGAGGATCGCATCCACCGGAAGCAGGTAGCGGGCGTCGCCGCCGCGGGGCAGCTTGGCAACCTTGCCACCCTTGCCTTCGATGATGACCGCCGGACGCAAATCGGCCGTGCGGGCCGAGCTGCGCCAGTCGATCACGACGCGCTTCGCGATACCGGTCGACTCGTCCATCGTCTCGATCATCGAACCGCCGTCGACGAGATCCTCATAACCGACCACACCGTCGATTTCGGTGAGGATCGGACGGGTATAGGGATCCCATTCCGCGATGCGCTGGCCGCGCTTGATGGTGTCGCCCTCGTCGACCTTCAGGCGCGAGCCGTATTGCAGACGGTGCGCCGCCCTCTCCGTGCCGTCGGGCCCGGTGATCACGACAGACACGTTGCGGCCCATGACGACGAGATCGCCATCGGAGTTGCGCGCGATGTTCTTGTTGCGGAAGCTGATCGTGCCTTCGAAGCTCGACTCGATGAAGGACGAATCCGCAATCTGCGCCGCGCCGCCGATGTGGAAGGTGCGCATGGTGAGCTGAGTGCCCGGCTCGCCGATGGACTGCGCCGCGATGACGCCGACCGCCTCGCCGTGGTTGACGGGCGTGCCGCGAGCCAGGTCGCGGCCGTAGCAGGTGGCGCAGACGCCGTTCTTGGACTCGCAGACGAGCACGGAACGGATCTTCACCTCCTGAATGCCGGCGGCATTGATGGCCTCGAGATCCGCCTCCTCGATCATCGTGCCCTTGGGAACGATGATCTTGCCGTCGGCGGCCACGAGATCCTCGGCCGTGGAGCGGCCCAGGATGCGGGAGGCCAACGACGCGACCACTTGGCCCGCATCAATGATGGCCCGCATGCGGATGCCCCTCTCGGTACCGCAATCCGTCTCACGGATGACCGCATCCTGCGCCACGTCGACGAGACGACGGGTCAGGTAACCCGAGTTCGCCGTCTTGAGCGCGGTATCGGCCAAGCCCTTACGGGCGCCGTGGGTCGAGTTGAAGTACTCGAGAACGTCGAGGCCTTCCTTGAAGTTCGAGATGATCGGCGTCTCGATGATCTCGCCCGACGGCTTGGCCATGAGGCCGCGCATGGCGGCGAGCTGCTTCATCTGCGCCGGCGAACCGCGGGCGCCCGAGTGAGACATCATGTAGATGGAGTTGACCGGCTTATCGCGGCCGTTCTCGTCCTTCTTCACTGCGGAGATGCGGTTCATCATCTCGCCGGCAAGGCGATCCGAGCATTTCGCCCAGGCATCGACGACCTTGTTGTACTTCTCACCCTGGGTGATGAGGCCGTCCTGGTACTGCTGCTCGTAATCCTTCGCGAGAGCGCGCGTCTCCTCGACGATGGCCCACTTGTTCTCGGGGATCACCATGTCGTCCTTGCCGAACGAGATGCCGGCCTTGAACGCGTTGTAGAACCCGAGCTTCATGATGCGATCGCAGAAGATCACCGACTCCTTCTGACCGCAATGCCGGTAGACGGCATCGATCATGTTGGAGATCTCCTTCTTCGTCATGAGCTTGTTCACGACGTCGAAAGGAAGCATCGGATGCTGCGGCACGAGGCGCGAGAGCATCACGCGGCCGGCCGTGGTCTCGAAGATCTTCGACACCGGCTTGCCGTCCTCGCCAAGACCTTCCCAACGGTAACGGATCTTGGAGTGGAGCGTGATGACCTTCTCGTGCAGCGCATGCTCGATCTCGCCCATATCGGCGAAAGCCTTGCCCTGACCCGGCTCGCCATCGGAGATGATCGAGAGGTAGTAGAGGCCGAGAACGATGTCCTGCGAAGGCACGATGATCGGCTGACCGTTGGCCGGGTGCAGGATGTTGTTGGTCGACATCATGAGCACGCGGGCCTCGAGCTGCGCCTCGAGCGAGAGCGGCACGTGGACGGCCATCTGGTCGCCGTCGAAGTCCGCGTTGAACGCGGCGCAGACGAGCGGGTGCAGCTGGATCGCCTTACCCTCGATCAGGGTGGGCTCGAAGGCCTGGATGCCGAGACGGTGCAGGGTCGGAGCGCGGTTCAGGAGAACCGGGTGCTCGCGGATGACCTCGTCCAGGATGTCCCAGACCTCGGGCTTCTCCTTCTCGACGAGCTTCTTCGCCTGCTTGACGGTGGCGGACAGGCCGCGAGCGTCGAGCTTGGCGTAGATGAACGGCTTGAAGAGCTCGAGCGCCATCTTCTTCGGCAGGCCGCATTGATGGAGCTTGAGCTCCGGACCCACCACGATGACCGAACGGCCCGAATAGTCGACGCGCTTGCCGAGCAGGTTCTGACGGAACCGGCCCTGCTTGCCCTTGAGCATGTCGGCGAGCGACTTCAGCGGACGCTTGTTGGCGCCCGTGATGACGCGGCCGCGGCGACCGTTGTCGAACAGGGCGTCGACGGCCTCCTGCAGCATGCGCTTTTCATTGCGGATGATGATGTCCGGCGCGCGCAGTTCGATCAGCCGCTTCAGGCGGTTGTTGCGATTGATGACGCGGCGATAGAGATCGTTGAGATCCGACGTCGCGAACCGGCCGCCATCCAGCGGGACGAGCGGACGCAAGTCAGGCGGGATCACCGGAACGACGGTCAGGATCATCCATTCGGGCTTGTTGCCGGACTGAAGGAACGCCTCGATGATCTTGAGGCGCTTCATCAGCTTCTTCGGCTTCAGCTCCGAAGTGGTCGTCGCAATTTCCTCACGGGTATCGGCCGCCACCTTCTCCAGGTCGAGTTCCTGGAGGATGCGACGAATCGCTTCCGCGCCGATCATGGCCGTGAAGGAATCCTCGCCGTATTCGTCCTGAGCGCGGATATATTCCTCTTCCGACAGGAGCTGACGGTCCTTCAGCGGCGTGATGCCCGCATCGACGACGATGTAGGATTCGAAATAGAGGATCCGCTCCAGATCCTTCAGGGTCATGTCGAGCAACAGACCGATGCGGCTCGGCAGCGACTTGAGGAACCAGATATGCGCGACGGGAGCGGCCAGCTCGATGTGGCCCATGCGGTCGCGACGGACACGCGCGAGCGTCACCTCGACACCGCACTTCTCGCAGATCACGCCCTTGTACTTCATGCGCTTGTACTTGCCGCACAAGCACTCGTAGTCCTTGATCGGGCCGAAGATACGCGCGCAGAACAAGCCATCGCGCTCGGGCTTGAACGTGCGGTAGTTGATGGTCTCAGGCTTCTTGATCTCGCCGTAAGACCAGGACAGAATCTTCTCAGGGCTCGCGATCGAGATCTTGATCTGATCGAAGCTCTGCGGCTGCGCCGTTTGATTGAAAAGATTCATGACCTCTTGATTCATCGCCGTCTCCTAAAACCTCGAAGGCGTCATGGCCGTTCTGATCCGGCCATCTTGGTCTGAAAGGGGTCTTCCCTTTCGGATTGAGATCCCCGGGGCGGGCCCGGGGATGACGACGTAAAAATTACTCAGCCGCTTCGGACGGAGGCAGCTGCTCCGTCTCGTTGGCGGCCTTCTTGGAGTTCGTGAGCTCCACGTTCAGGCCGAGCGAACGCATTTCCTTCACGAGAACGTTGAAGCTCTCCGGAATGCCCGACTCGAAGGTGTCGTCGCCGCGCACGATGGCCTCGTAGACCTTGGTGCGGCCGGCCACGTCGTCCGACTTGACCGTGAGCATTTCCTGAAGGGTGTAGGCAGCACCGTAAGCCTCGAGCGCCCACACCTCCATTTCGCCGAAGCGCTGGCCGCCGAACTGGGCCTTGCCGCCCAGCGGCTGCTGGGTAACGAGGCTGTAGGGGCCGATGGAGCGGGCGTGGATCTTGTCGTCCACGAGGTGGTGAAGCTTCAGCATGTAGATGTAGCCCACCGTGACCTTGCGGTCGAACGCTTCGCCGGTCTTGCCGTCATAGAGCGTGACCTGACCCGAGGGGTTGAGGCCAGCCTTCTCCAGCATCGCTTCGATATCCGCTTCCTTCGCACCGTCGAAGACGGGCGTGGCGAACGGAACACCGCGACGCAGGTTGCTGCCGAGCTCCACGAGTTCCTGGTCCGAAGCATCCTCGATTTCCGGCATCTTGCCGTAAATCGAGGTCAGCTGATCGCGCAGAGGCTTGGCCTGGCCGGACTTCAGATAGGCATCGACCGCCTGGGCGACCTGCTTGCCGAGACCGGCAGCGGCCCACCCGAGATGCGTCTCGAGGATCTGGCCGACATTCATGCGGCTCGGCACGCCGAGCGGGTTCAGCACGATATCGGCATGGGTGCCGTCCTCGAGGAACGGCATGTCCTCGATCGGGACGATGCGCGACACGACGCCCTTGTTGCCGTGACGGCCGGCCATCTTGTCGCCGGGCTGGATCTTGCGCTTCACGGCCACGAAGACTTTGACCATCTTCATGACGCCGGGCGGAAGCTCGTCGCCGCGCTGCAGCTTCTCGACCTTGTCGAGGAAGCGCTGCTCGAGGCGCTTCTTCGACTCGTCGTACTGCTTCTGCATGGCCTCGATCTCGGTCATGCGGGCATCGTTGTCGACGGCGAATTGCCACCACTGGGAACGCGGATACTCGTTGAGGAGATCGCGCGTGATCTGGGTGTCCTTCTTGAAGCCCTTCGGTCCTGCAACGCCGCTCTGTCCGGCCAGGATCTCGGCCAGACGGGCATAGGTGTTGCGGTCGAGGATCGCCTGTTCGTCGTCGCGGTCCTTCGCGAGACGTTCGATTTCCTCACGCTCGATGGCTTGGGCGCGTTCGTCCTTGTCGACACCGTGACGGTTGAAGACGCGGACTTCCACGATGGTGCCGGTCACGCCCGGAGGGACGCGGAGCGACGTGTCGCGGACGTCGGAGGCCTTCTCGCCGAAGATGGCGCGCAGAAGCTTTTCTTCCGGCGTCATCGGGCTTTCACCCTTCGGCGTGATCTTGCCGACGAGGATATCGCCCGCATGAACTTCCGCACCGATATAGACGATGCCGGCTTCGTCGAGGTTCTTCAGCGCCTCTTCCGAGACGTTCGGAATGTCGCGCGTGATTTCCTCCGGACCCAGTTTCGTGTCGCGGGCCATCACCTCGAACTCTTCGATATGGATCGAGGTGAAGACGTCGTCCTTCACGATCCGCTCGGAGAGCAGGATGGAGTCTTCGAAGTTGTAGCCGTTCCACGGCATGAACGCGACGAGCACGTTGCGGCCGAGAGCCAGCTCACCCAGCTCCGTCGACGGACCATCGGCGATGATGTCGCCCTTACGGACCACGTCGCCGGCCCGGATCAGCGGCTTCTGCGTGATGCAGGTCGACTGGTTCGAGCGCTGGAACTTCTGCAGGCGGTAGATATCGACGCCGGGGCGGGTCGGATCCGTCTCTTCCGTCGCGCGGATAACGATACGGGTCGCGTCCACCTGGTCGACCACGCCGGCCCGGCGTGCGGCGATCGCAGCACCGGAATCGCGGGCGACGACCGCCTCCATGCCCGTTCCGACGAACGGGGCATCCGCCTGAACCAGCGGAACGGCCTGACGCTGCATGTTCGAGCCCATGAGAGCGCGGTTGGCGTCGTCGTTCTCAAGGAACGGGATAAGCGCGGCGGCCACCGAAACGAGCTGCTTCGGCGACACTTCCATGAGATCGACGCGGTCGGGAGCGACGACGATGTTGTCGCCGGCCCGGCGGCAGATCACGAGATCTTCCGTGAGCCTGTTCTGCTCGTCGATGGTGGAGTTCGCCTGGGCGACGTTGTACTTCGCCTCTTCCATCGCCGAGAGATAGATGACCTCGTCGGTCACCTTCCCGTCGCGGACGCGGCGGAACGGAGTCTCGATGAAGCCGTACTTGTTCACGCGGGCGAAGGTCGCCAGCGAGTTGATGAGGCCGATATTCGGACCTTCCGGCGTCTCGATCGGGCAGATGCGGCCGTAATGGGTCGGGTGCACGTCGCGCACTTCGAAGCCGGCGCGCTCGCGGGTGAGACCGCCCGGGCCAAGCGCCGAAAGACGACGCTTGTGGGTGACTTCCGACAACGGGTTCGTCTGGTCCATGAACTGCGAGAGCTGCGAGGAGCCGAAGAACTCGCGCACGGCGGCGGCAGCCGGCTTGGCGTTGATCAGATCCTGCGGCATGACGGTGTCGATATCGACCGACGACATGCGCTCCTTGATCGCGCGCTCCATGCGGAGCAGACCGAGGCGGTACTGGTTTTCCATGAGCTCGCCGACCGAACGCACACGGCGGTTGCCGAGGTGGTCGATGTCGTCGATCTCTCCCTTGCCGTCGCGCAGGTCCACGAGCGCCTTCGTCACCGCGAGGATATCCTCGCGGCGGAGCGTCCTCACGGTGTCCTCGGCGTCGAGGTCGAGACGCATGTTCATCTTCACGCGGCCGACCGCCGAGAGGTCGTAGCGCTCGGCATCGAAGAACAGCGAGTTGAACATGGCCTCGGCCGTATCGAGGATCGGCGGCTCGCCCGGACGCATGACGCGATAGATGTCGAACAGGGCGTTCTCACGGGAGGATGCCTTGTCGACCGCGAGGGTGTTGCGGATATAGGGACCGACCGTGACGTGGTCGATGTCGAGCACCGGAATCTCGCTGAAGCCGGCCTCTTCCAGACCCTTCAGCAGCTTCTCGGTGATCTCCTCGCCCGCTTCGGCGTAGATTTCGCCGGTGCTGGCATTGACGAGATCTTCGGCGATGTACTGGCCGTAGAGATCCTCATCCGTCGCGCGCAGAGCCGTAAGGCCCTTCTCGGCGAGCTGGCGGGCGGTGCGCGCAGTCAGCTTCTTGCCGGCCTCGAGCACGACTTCACCGGTCTGGGCGTCGATGAGGTCGACGGTCGCCTTGAAGCCCTTCATGCGCTCGGCGTCGAAGGGAACGGTCCAGCCGTCCTTGGCGCGCTTGTAGACGACGCGGTTGTAGAACGTGTCGAGGATTTCCTCGCTGTCGAGGCCAAGCGCATAGAGCAGCGACGTCACCGGGAGCTTACGCTTCCGGTCGATACGGGCATAGACGATGTCCTTGGCATCGAATTCGATGTCGAGCCAGGAACCGCGATAGGGAATGATGCGCGCGGCGAACAGCAGCTTGCCCGACGAATGGGTCTTGCCCTTGTCGTGGTCGAAGAAGACGCCCGGCGAACGGTGCATCTGGGAGACGATGACGCGCTCGGTGCCGTTGACGATGAAGGTGCCGTTATCCGTCATGAGCGGCATGTCGCCCATGTAGACGTCCTGCTCCTTGATGTCCTTCACGGAGCGGGCGCCGGTATCCGGGTCCACATCGAACACGATGAGACGCAGCGTCACTTTGAGCGGCGCAGCGAAGGTCATGCCGCGCTGGCGGCACTCATCGACGTCGTATTTCGGCGGCTCGAACGTGTATTTCACGAACTCGAGCAGAGCAGTATTCGAAAAGTCCGAGATCGGGAAAACCGACTTGAAGACAGCTTGCAATCCCTCTTCCGGCCGGCCACCCTTTGGCTCTTCGACCATCAGGAACTGGTCGTAGGACGCCTTTTGAACCTCGATGAGGTTCGGCATCTCCGCCACTTCTCTGATTTTTCCGAAGAACTTGCGAATGCGCTTCCGGCCGATCAGTGTGTTGGCCATCTGGACCTCGTTCCTCATCTACAGCTGATCAAGCACCCTGTCGCCCTGGAGGCTTGATCAGCCGCCCGGCGGCACGTCGCCGCCAGTAACACCACAAACGTTGGACCGCCCAGGTCCTCGAAGCGCCGCCGAAGAAGCCTGGCTTCTTGGACGACACAACGGCCCCAAGCAAAACTGCCTGGGACCGCTTGTTCTTTGAGACCCGGCCTGGACCGGGGTAACCTCACGGCCGTGAAGGCCGCAGGATTACTTAAGCTCGACCTTGGCGCCGACCTTCTCGAGGGTCGCCTTGATCTTCTCGGCTTCGTCCTTGGACACGCCTTCCTTGACGGGCTTCGGCGCGCCTTCGACGAGGTCCTTAGCTTCCTTGAGACCGAGGCCGGTGATGCCGCGGACTTCCTTAATGACCTCGATCTTCTTGTCGCCGGCGGCGGCAAGAACGACCGTGAACTCGGTCTGCTCTTCAGCAGCAGGAGCACCGGCGCCGGCGCCCGGAGCAGCAGCGACGGCGACAGCCGCAGCAGCGGAAACGCCCCACTTCTCTTCGAGCATCTTAGCGAGCTCAGCGGCTTCAAGAACGGTCAGCGACGAAAGATCGTCAACGAGCTTGGCAAGATCAGCCATGGATTTCAGTCCTTAAGTTCGGTTCGAACGGTTTGATGGTTAGGATTACGGCCTCACGCCGCTTCGCCTGTCTTGGCATAGGCCCCGAAAACGCGGGCGAGCTTCGCCGCCGGCGCAGTGCTGAGCTGAGCGATCTTGGTAGCCGGAGCCTGAATGAGGCCGACCAGCTTGGCGCGCAGTTCATCAAGGGACGGAAGAACGGCAAGCGCCTTCACTCCATCCACGTTCAGGGCGGTCGCGCCCATTGCGCCGCCAAGGATCACGAGCTTGTCGTTGGCCTTGGCGAAATCGACAGCGACCTTGGGCGCCGCGACCGGATCGCTCGAATAAGCGATCAGGGTCGGACCTTTCATAAGGCCCGAGATGGACGCGACGTCCGTGCCTTCGAGAGCGATTTTGGCGAGGCTGTTTTTTGCGACCTTAACGGTGGCGCCGGCCTGCTTCATCTGCGCGCGCAGCTTCTGCATGTCAGCGACCGTAAGACCCGCATAGTGGGCGACGACGACCACGTTCGTGTTGCTAAACACGCCGTTGAGCGTCGAGACGAGCTCGCGTTTTGCTGCTCTTTCCACTGGGCTCTCTCCGGTTGGCGGATGAAATCCGCCGGTTGCATCTGCCGTTCAAGGCCCAGGCTTGCACCCGAGGCATCTTGAACGACGCTCTCGCAAGCCCTGTCCCCCAAATCACGCCTTTTCAAGCGCACCGGGTGAGATGGTTCGAACCGATACTCTTCGCTCGCGTTAACGAGCTGGAATATGGCTTCCCCGTCTATGCAGGCCCTCGCGAATTAAGCTGGACAAGCCAGCGCCTGCAGTCTCGGACAGGACATAGCCGGATCGCGCCAAAGGAAATCCTTTGGCCCGCCGGCCTGTCACCGCTCCGTTTCGGGAGCGGATTGGTAGCCGAAGGCTCGAGCGAATGCCAAGCTTCAGCATATGTTGGAAACTCAATGCGAATCCATAAGCCCTTAAGCCGCAAAAGCCAAGAGGCATTTGCGTGTCTTTTCGGTGCAAATATGGAAGCGACGCCATATCTAAGACCAGGCAAGGAAAATTTCAAGGTTTTGGACTTACCTAAGGTAAGCCCACTCGGTTCCGAGGTCGCGCGAGCCGAGATCGGTTTCCACCTTCCAAGATCACTCGCCTTGGCGGCGCGTCTTGCCGCGCAGCCCGCCCTTGGACAGGTCCCGGATCGTCAACCGTCCTAGAAGAATCATGCGATCGTCCAAAGGGCCACGGCACATTGCCAAAGCCCGCCAATTATATCAAACAGACCGCAAAGATACGACACAATGTATCAACTTAATTCCGCATGCCCTCGATTACAAGGTCGAGCGGATCAAAAACAAAGAAGCCCGGCGTTAGACGCCGGGCTTCCTGATGTCATCTGCTGCAACAGCCTTAGCCGTTGAGAACCGAGGAAGGATCGACCTTCACGCCCGGGCCCATCGTCGAAGAGATCGCGACGCGCTGGACATAGGTGCCCTTGGCGCCGGCGGGCTTCGCCTTGGCGACGGCGTCGGCGAAAGCCTTGATGTTCTCGACCAGCCTGGTCTCGTCGAACGAAGCCTTGCCGATGCCGGCATGGACAATACCAGCCTTCTCGACGCGGAACTCGACCGCTCCGCCCTTGGCGGCCTCGACGGCGCCCTTCACGTCCATGGTCACGGTGCCGACCTTCGGGTTCGGCATCAGGCCGCGCGGGCCGAGCACCTTACCGAGACGGCCGACCAGCGGCATCATGTCCGGAGTGGCGATGCAGCGATCGAAATTGATCGTGCCGCCATTGACGACCTCGAACAGCTCCTCGGCGCCCACGATATCGGCACCGGCGGCCTTGGCCTCGTCAGCCTTTGCGCCACGGGCGAACACCGCCACGCGGACGGTACGGCCCGAGCCGTTCGGCAGGTTGCAGACGCCACGGACCATCTGGTCGGCGTGACGCGGATCGACGCCGAGGTTCATGGAAACCTCGATGGTCTCGTCGAACTTCGCCTTGGCGCGTTCCTTGACCAGCTTCACGGCGTCCTGGATCGGATAGAGCTTGGCGGCGTCGACACCCTCGCGGGCGGCGCGGATGCGCTTACCTTCTTTCACAGCCATCATGCCCTCCTTACGCCACTTCCAGGCCCATCGAGCGCGCGGAGCCCTCGATCATGGCCATGGCGGAATCAACGCTGTCGCAGTTGAGATCGACCATCTTCTTCTCGGCGATCTCGCGGATCTGGGCGCGCGTGACGCTACCAGCCTTGTTGCCCTTGCCGGGGGTCTGCGAGCCCTTGTCCAGCTTCGCCGCCTTCTTGAGGAAGTACGACACCGGGGGCTGCTTCATCTCGAAGGTGAAGGAGCGGTCCTGATAGGCGGTGATGATCACCGGGATCGGGGTGCCCTTCTCCATCTGCGAGGTCTTCGCGTTGAAGGCCTTGCAGAATTCCATGATGTTCAGGCCGCGCTGGCCGAGCGCGGGGCCGATCGGCGGCGACGGGTTGGCCGCGCCGGCGGGCACTTGGAGCTTAACGTAGCCCGAGATTTTCTTTGCCATAGGAATTTCTCCAATGGACCATCCGCCCGGAGCCAACCGAACGGCATGGTAATTGCAGGTCGCGGTTCAGCCTGGATTGTCCCGGATGGCGACCGGGCAGACCTCCCGCGGATGAAGGCTCCTTTTAAATGGGAGCCGTGAAGGCGGCGTTGAAGCGCCGGCCCCCTTACCGTCAGACCTTCTCGACCTGACCGTATTCGAGCTCGACCGGCGTTGCGCGGCCGAAAATGGACACTGCCACCTTGAGGCGGGCACGAGACTCGTCGACTTCCTCGACGACGCCGTTGAAGGAGGCGAAGGGACCGTCGGAAACGCGCACCTGCTCGCCGATCTCGAAGCTGACAGAGGGCTTCGGGTGATCGACGCCCTCGGCCACTTGGCCCTTGATCCGCTCGGCTTCCCGGTCCGGGATCGGAACCGGCTTGGACTTGTCGGCGCCCAGGAAGCCCGTAACCTTCGGGGTGTTCTTGATCAGGTGATAGACCTCGTCCGTCAGGTCGCACTTCACCAGGACATAGCCCGGGAAGAACTTGCGCTCCGTATCGACCTTGCGGCCGCGGCGCACCTCGACGACCTTCTCGGTCGGCACCATCACCTCCTCGAACTTGTCCTCGAGGCCGCGCTGGGCCGCCTGATCCTTGATCGACTGGGCAACCTTGTTTTCGAAATTCGAATAAGCGTGGACGATGTACCAACGCTTCGTCATCGTAGCCACCTCTTAACCGCCGAATCCAAGGAGAACCGTGCGGACCACCCAGCTCATCGCCTGATCCGCCACAAAGAAGAACAAGCAAGCCACCAGGACCATCACGAAGACCATGGCGGTCGTGATCATGGTTTCCTTACGGGTAGGCCAGGTCACCTTCGCGGCTTCCGAGCGTACCTGCTGTATGAAGTCGAACGGGTTCGTCTTTGCCATCTCGCTTAACGTCCACACGACCCTCAAACCGGCTGCGGACGTCCTCTCAGGGGCACCATCGGCCCAAAGTGAAGGGGCGCGAAGCCGTTTTCAAGCCTCGCGCCGCCTGTCAAAAACCATTACGGGAGCGCTCTCTAACGCAAAACGCCCGCTTTGTCGATCCGCTGGCAGGAGTGGAGGGACTCGAACCCCCAACCCCCGGTTTTGGAGACCGGTGCTCTAGCCGATTGAGCTACACTCCTCCGGCGGATCACAGGTGGCGGCAACCCGCCACCTGGAACTTGAAATCAGTCCATGACCTGAGCGACGACGCCGGCACCGACGGTGCGGCCGCCCTCGCGGATGGCGAAGCGCAGCTTCTCTTCCATGGCGATCGGAACGATCAGCGTGACTTCCATCGCGATGTTGTCGCCCGGCATCACCATCTCGGTGCCCTCGGG
>NZ_JBFRFT010000033.1:0-14572 GCF_052114965.1 Microvirga sp. 2TAF3
TGAGGAAGGTCGCCGCGCTTACAGGCAACCAGAACACGCTCCCGCAGATCAGGCGAATAGGGCTGGGGCATGGCTTGCCTCCTGGGCCATCTCCCAGTCAACGCACAGATCACCCCAATGGATTCAAGCCCAGATCAAAAGCGCTTTAGCGCTCATCACCATCGTGGGGACCCTGGCCTATCTCGGGCTCGCCATCCTCGGCGCGGGCGGGTTTGCCGCCTTCTTCTCCCCTCCTTCCCGGACCGCCCTGACGATCGTCCTTTTCGCGCTGTCCGGTGCGGCGCTCTTCAGCAGCGGCAATCTGAGCCCCGGCGAGCGCGAGGACCGTGCCAACCGCTGGGTCATTGCAGTTTTTGCGCTGATCGGGGTGCTGGCTGCCTATCTACCCGCCTACACGGAACGCAAAGGGTTCTGGGTCTTCGACGGAGATGCCATTCGCTGGCTCGGCGTCATCCTCTTCGCCGCCGGCGGGGCGTTGCGAATCTGGCCGGTCTTCGTGCTCGGCCGTCGGTTCAGCGGACTGGTGGCCATTCAACCAGGGCATAGGCTGGAGACGAGCGGTGTCTATGGCGTCATCCGCCATCCCAGCTATCTGGGCTTGCTCATCAACGCGCTGGGGTGGGCCCTCGCCTTTCGTTCCGGGGTCGGCGTACTGCTCACGGCGCTCCTTATCCCGCCGCTTCTCGCACGGATGAACGCGGAAGAGAGATTGCTGCGCACGCAGTTCGGTGACGAGTATGATGTCTATTGCAGCCGCACGTGGCGGATGATCCCCGGCCTCTATTGAGGCGAGCCGCCGCCGCAGGTTCCAGGATGGATCGGCTCCCGTCCGTTCGGCTTCCGGCAGCGGATGGCAACGAACATGACCGATCTTCAGGCCGACTATCTTGAACCTTGTCCCATGGACCTTTACCTCCGCACCATGAAAACCTCCGATTGCGACATCCTTATCGTCCCCGGCTATGAAGATTCAGGCGTGGACCACTGGCAGAGCCGCTGGGAGCGCCAGCTCTCGACTGCGCGCCGGGTCAAGCAGGAAAGCTGGGATTCCCCCAACAAGGACGAATGGGTCGAGAAGATCGTGCAGGACGTGAAGCAGGCCAAACTGCCCGTCGTGCTCGTCGGCCACAGCCTCGGCGTCATCGCCATCGCCCATGCGGCCCCGCTTCTGCCCCTGGACAAGGTCCAGGGCGCGTTTCTCGTCGGGCTGCCGGACGTGGAGCGGCCCGGCTTCGTCCCGGCCGTCGACCGCACCTTCGCGCCGATTCCCCGCGATCCCCTGCCCTTTCCCTCGGTGCTGGTGGCGAGCCGGACGGATCCGCATTGCGATTACGAGAAGGCAGAGGACATCGCCTATGCCTGGGGCTCGGCCATCGTGGATGCGGGCGATGCCGGGCATATCGATACCGATAGCGGCCACGGCCCCTGGCCGGAGGGCCTGATGCGCTTTGCAGGATTCCTCAAGCTTCTCTGACAGCTCCTCCAACATGACGAAAAGTTCATGTGGCGGTCACCTGACCGAGAGCAGGATCGGCTCATCCTGCCCTCACCCACTCAAGGAGGAGATCTGCATGAAGAAATTCGCCATCCTATCCGCTGCTTCCGCCCTGGCGCTCGCCGGCACGGTGGCCTACGCGCAACCGGCTCCTCCTCCCGCGGGCGGACCGGGCGGCCCCGGCTCTCGTCCGCAGATGAGCCGCGCGGATTTCGATTCCCTGACCGATGCCCGCATTGCCGCCATCCAGGCCGGCCTGAAGCTCACCCCCGATCAGCAGAAGCTTTGGGGTCCCGTCGAGCAGGCCCTTCGGGCCCAGGCGGCAACCCGCATCCAGCGTATCGAGGAATTCCGTCAGCAAAGGTCCCGTACGGAGCGACCCGACCTGATGCAGCGCCTTGAGCTGCGCTCGACCGCGGCGACGAAGAACGCCGAGAACCTCAATGCTCTCTCGACCGCGATGAAGCCCCTCTGGGCCTCCCTCGACGACCGCCAGAAGCGCCTTCTGCCGATCCTAATAAATGCAGGCCGTCCGGGTCGCGAAGCCGGGCGCCATCACGGTGCCCGTGGGCATATGGGCATGATGCAGCACGGCGGCCCCGGCATGACGCAGCCGGGCGGCCAGCCGCCGGCAGCTCCGGCCCAGCCACCGAAGCAGCCGTAACAAACAAAAAGGCCGCCCAATGGGCGGCCTTTCCATATCTGCGACCGGTTCTCGCGGCTTTTAGCGCCTCGTGCGGAAAAGTGGATCCCACTTTTCCGCACCGAACGATGCGCTCTCGATAAAGAGAGCATCGGATGATCCCAAAAGTGGAATCCACTTTTGGGGCCGGTGCTTTAGCGCGAATAGAACTCGATCACGAGGTTCGGTTCCATCTGGACCGGATACGGCACCTCGGACAGAGTCGGGATGCGTGTCATGCGGGCGGTCATCTTGGAATGATCGACCTCGATGTAGTCCGGGACATCGCGCTCGGCGAGCTGGCTCGCCACGACGACGACCTCGAGCTGCTTCGACTTGTCCTTCACCTCGATCACGTCGCCGGGCTTCACGAGGAAGCTCGGGATGTTCACGCGGCGGCCGTTGACCTTCACGTGGCCGTGGTTGACGAACTGGCGCGCGGCGAACGGGGTCGCAACGAACTTCGAGCGGTAGACGACCGCGTCGAGACGGCGCTCGAGCAGGCCGACCAGGTTCTCGCCCGAGTCGCCCTTGAGGCGGATCGCTTCCGCGTAGTAGCGGCGGAACTGCTTCTCGGTGATGTTGGCGTAGTAGCCCTTGAGCTTCTGTTTGGCGCGCAGCTGCGTGCCGAAGTCGGAGAGCTTGCCCTTGCGGCGCTGGCCGTGCTGGCCGGGGCCGTATTCGCGGCGGTTGACGGGGCTCTTCGGGCGGCCCCAGATATTCTGACCCATGCGGCGGTCAAGCTTGTGCTTGGCCTGAATGCGCTTCGACATCGCGGTTCCTCTCAGGAATCGAACGGTTTTGAGGAACGCGCCCTCCTCTTCCCTTTCGGGACGACAGGCCGGAACGAGCCGGGCCACGGGTGCGTAAAAAGTTAGCGCGGCCTTTTACGGACCGCGCGAACCGGGATGGCCTAGGGGAAAATCGCAGGAGAGTCAAGAAAGCTCGTCATGGCCGGACGAGCGACCCGAAAACTCACGGTGCGGCGAGGTCGACATGGGCGAACAGGTATCGGTCGAACCAGTCTGGAAATGCATTCGCGAGCGCCTTCGGGCCCTCGACCGCCAGGCCCATCCGCTGCGCCTCGACGAAACCGACATCGCCCCGCCACCATGCGACCAGCGCGGAAAGGCGGGCCCGGACGCATAACGGCTCCGGAAATCCGGGATTCCGGGTGCAGAGCGAGGCCTCCGCTGCCTTGAGCAACATGAAGCGTGGCGGCTGCCGCCCGTCGATCTCGAAGCGGACGACGATCGGGTCCTTGGGCAGCGCCTCGAAGCGGACGCGTCTTTGCATGTCGACGAGCAAGGGCTCCAGATCGAGATCCTCGTCCCCGGGTCGCCTCGGCAGCCATCTCTGTCCCCAGGTCCCCAGGGCGCTCACCAGCGTCGCCAGCTCCCTGCCCGCTTCGGTGAGATCGTATTCGGGACCATGCTCGCCATCGATGCGCGCGACTGCTCCGACGAAGACCAGCTCCTGCAATCGCTCCGAAAGCATGGTGCGGGAAATTCGCGGTATGCCGCGACGAATATCGTTGAAGCGCCGGCTCCCGCAGAGGAGTTCGCGCACGACGAGGAGGGTCCAGCGACCACCCAACGCCTCGTGGGCGCGCGCCACGGAACAGAATTGACCATAACCCGTCATGCCCGAGCGCTAACATGGCCTTGCCGGCTTGAGAAGTCCGGATTCCGTACCTGACACGCCGTCTGCTAAAGCCTAAGCCCGAGGGATCTCCAGACCCGGAAGAGGGACAGGCATCATGAGCGAATTGCGGCGGAACATCCTGGATTGCATCGGCAACACGTCCTTGTTGGCCTTGCGCAACGTCGTGCCCGGGAACGGCTCCCGCATCCTGCTGAAACTGGAGAGCGAAAACCCCACGGGCAGCATGAAGGACCGGATGGCGCTTGCCATGATCGAAGCGGCGGCGGCGGACGGGCGTCTCCCGGCGGGCGGCCCGGTCGTCGAATATACCGGCGGCAGCACCGGGGTGTCCCTGGCCCTGATCTGCGCGGTCAAGGGACATCCGCTGCACATCGTGACTTCGGATGCCTTCGCCCGGGAAAAACTGGACCATATGAAACTGCTGGGGGCCAGGCTTCAAATCGTTCGAAGCGAGAACGGAGGCATGACGGAGAAACTCACCCGGGACATGATCGAGGGCGCCCGCGTCATCGCGGTCGAAACGGGAGCCTACTGGACCGATCAGATGAAGAATAAGGACCAGATGGCGGCCTACCGGAAAATGGCGGAGGAAATCTGGATTCAGACGGAGGGACGGATCGACGGCTTCGTCCAGAGCGTGGGGACTGCGGCGTCCCTTCGAGGTATCGGGGAAACCCTGCGCCGCTATGACGAACGGGTCAGGATCGTTGCCGTCGAGCCCTCCGAATCCCCGGTCCTGTCGGGCGGCCGGCCCGGTGCTCATAAAATCGACGGCGTCGGGGCGGGCTTCGTCGTGCCGCTCTGGCAGGGGGACACCGCCGATCAAATTGAACAGGTTTCCACGGAAGAGGCTGTGGCCATGGCCTTTCGGCTCGCCCGGGAGGAAGGCCTGTTCGCGGGGACGTCCACCGGCGCCAACGTCGTTGCAGCCTTGCGATTGGCCGAACGGCTAGGACCTGACGCGACCATCGTCACCGTCATGTGCGATACCGGAATGAAATATCTCAGAACCTATGGCGCGAAGCTCGACTGAGAGAATAGCGCCTCCGAACGGAAAAGGTCATTCCGCGGCCTGTGCCGGCACTTCCTCGGGAGCCCGCACAACCGCGGGAGCCTCCTTCGGGACCCGCTCTTTCCGTCCGCCCCGCCACCAGGCGCGGGCCGCGAGCGACAGGCGGTCCAGGTAGAGATAGACCACAGGCGTCGTGAAAAGCGTGAGCGCCTGGCTCACGATGAGGCCACCCACCATGGCATAGCCGAGGGGCTGGCGGATTTCCGAGCCGACTCCGTGCCCGAGCATCAGCGGCACGCCACCGAGCATTGCAGCCATCGTCGTCATCATGATCGGCCTGAAGCGCAGCAGGGCAGCCTTGCGGATGGCATCGCGAGGAGAGAGATTCT
Organism: Microvirga sp. 2TAF3; assembly: GCF_052114965.1. Lineage (NCBI taxonomy): Bacteria > Pseudomonadati > Pseudomonadota > Alphaproteobacteria > Hyphomicrobiales > Methylobacteriaceae > Microvirga > Microvirga sp. 2TAF3. The sequence continues at coordinate 5,244 of NZ_JBFRFT010000033.1, forward strand.
CGCCCCGCTCCGCGCTGATGGCGAAATCCACCATCATGATACCGTTCTTCTTCACGATGCCGATCAGGAGGATGACTCCGATGAAGGCGATGAGGCTGAAGTCGATGTTGAACAGCATCAGCGTCGCCAGCGCTCCGAGGCCGGCGGATGGTAGCGTCGAGAGAATAGTGATCGGGTGAATATAACTCTCGTAGAGGATGCCGAGGATCAGGTAGACCACGACAAGCGCCCCCAGGATGAGCAGCGGAACCGTCGACAGGGAGGCCTGGAATGCCTGGGCATTGCCCTGGAAGGTGCCGAGCAGCGAAATGGGCGGATTGAGCTCCCTCTGAGCCTGTTCGATCGCCTGCGTCGCCTGCCCCAAAGCCACCCCCTGCCCCAGATTGAAGCTGATCGTGATGGCCGGAAACTGCCCTTGATGGTTGATCGAAAGCGGGGCGATCTTGCGGGTGGTCCATCGCGCGAAGGTGGAGAGCGGCACCTGCTGCCCGGTGATCGGAGACTTCAGGTAGATGTTGTCCAGGGTCTCGGTATCGCCCTGCAGATTCGGCAGGATTTCCATGACCACGTTGTAGCTGTTCAGCTGGGTGAAATACTGCGTGATCTGACGCTGGCCGAACGCGTCATAGAGCGTATCGTCGATGAGCTGCGGCGTGAAACCGAAGCGCGAGGCCTGATCCCGGTTGATCGTCAGGGTCAGGGTCGTGCCGTTTATTAGCTGGTCGGTGGCGACGTCGCGCAGCTCCGGCAGCGCTTTCAATTTCTCCAGGACTTTCGGAGCCCAATCGTTGAGCTCGTCCAGGTTGGCGTCCTGCAAGGTGTACTGGAACTGGGTGCGCGCCTGACGCCCTCCCACATTGATATCCTGCGACGCCTGGAGGAACAGGCGGATACCTTCGACCTTGTCGAGCTGCGGACGTAAGCGGGCGATCACTTGCGTGGCGGATGCGGTCCGCTCCGATTTCGGCTTCAGGGTGATATACATGCGCCCGGTATTGAGGGTCGAAGCACCGTTGCCACCGATGGCCATGGCAACGGTGGCGACGGCCGGATCGCGGCTGACGATCTCGCCGAGCTGCTGCTGCCGCCGGTACATGTCCTTAAACGAAATATCCTGCGCGGCTTCCGATGTGCCCAGCATGAATCCCGTATCCTGCTGAGGGAAGAATCCCTTCGGGATCTCCACGAACAGGACGCCTGTCGCGGCAAGGGTGCCGAAGAACAGCAGCAACGTCAGGAACTGGTGTCTCAGAACCATGTCGAGCCCGCGCTCGTAGCCGTGCTCAAGCGCCATGAAGAAACGCTCCATCCAGACGTAAAGCCGTCCGTGCCGCTCCCCCTCCTTCACCGGCCTGAGAAGGCGCGAGGCCATCATCGGGGTCAAGGTCAGGGACACGATGGCGGACACGGCGATGGTCATGGTGACCACGACCGAAAACTCCCGGAACAGCCGCCCGATGATGCCGCCCATCAGCAGCAGCGGGATGAACACGGCGATCAGCGAGATGCTGATCGACAGGATGGTGAAGCCGATCTCGCCCGCGCCCTTGTAGGCGGCCTCCATCGGATCCTCGCCGTTCTCCACATGCCGGAAGATGTTTTCCAGCATGACGATAGCGTCATCGACCACGAAGCCGACGGAAATGGTCAATGCCATCAGGGACAGGTTGTCCAGACTGTAGCCCACCAGATACATCAGCCCGAACGTACCCAGAAGCGCGAGCGGAACGGTGACGCTCGGAATGACGGTCGCCCACAATCTCCGCAGGAACAGGAAAATCACGAAGACGACGAGAGCGATCGTGATCATCAGCGTGAACTGCACATCCGATACCGATGCGCGGATCGTCTGCGTGCGGTCGCTCAGGACGGCGATCTTGATGGCCGGTGGAATGGCGGCTTGCAGGCGCGGAAGCGCCGCCTTGATGCGATCGACGGTGTCGATGACATTCGCGCCCGGCTGCTTGAAGACGACGAGGAAGACGCCTCTCTTGCCGTTCGCCCAGGCTGCGAGCTTGCTGTTCTCCGGTCCTGCAATGGCCTGTCCGATATCGCGCACGCGGACGGGCGCACCATTCTGATAGGCGACGATGACGTCGTTCCATTCCTCGGCCCGAACGAGCTGGTCGTTGGCATAGATCGTGAAGCTGCGGTTCGTGCCGTCGACCGACCCTTTCGGATTGTCCACCGTCGAGATCGCGAGCTTGTCGCGGACATCTTCAAGGGAGAGGTTCTTGTTGACGAGCTTCGCCGGATCGAGCTGGACACGGACCGCCGGCTTCTGCTCGCCGCCGATCGAAACCTGTGCCACGCCGGAAATCTGGCTCACCTGCTGCGCCAGCTTGGTATCGGCATTGTCGTCGACCTCCGTCAGGGGCAAGGTGTCCGACGTGACGGAGATGATCAGGATCGGCGTATCGGCCGGGTTGACCTTTCGATAGGTCGGCGGGTTCGGGAGGTTCTTCGGCAACTGCCCGCTCGCCGCATTGATGGCCGCCTGAACATCCTGCGCGGCGGCGTCGATATTGCGGTTGAGGTCGAACTGAATCGCAATCGAGGTCGAGCCGAGCGCGCTGGTCGAGGACATCTGCGTCACGCCCGGGATCTGGCCGAATTGCCGCTCGAGCGGCTGCGCCACCGAGGAGGCCATGGTCTCAGGGCTTGCGCCCGGCAGCTGGGCCGAAACCTGGATCGTCGGAAAGTCGATCTGCGGCAGAGGCGCGACCGGCAGGAACGGGTAGGCGACAAGCCCTGCGAACAGGATGCCGATCATCAGCAAAGTGGTCGCGACCGGGTATCGGATGAAAGGCGCAGAGATGCCGCCGCCCATGCTACTTCTCCTCGGCCGCGACACGCTGGGGTGCATTGTCGACGACTTGTATGGCTACCCCCGGCTGCAAGCGATAATGCCCCGATGTCACGACGGTCTCGCCGGCCGCCAGGCCGTTCTTGATCACGGCCTTGTCGGTGGTGATGATTCCGACGTCGAGATTCCTCAGCTCGACTGTCCTGTCCGGCTTGACGACATAAGCGTAGAGGCCCTGCGGCCCGCGCTGCACGGCTGTGCCCGGCACGGTGACGACGCCTTTCAAGGTTTGCGCGAGAAGGCGCGTATCGACCGACATTCCCGGCCAGAGGGCATGGTCGTGGTTCTCGAACCTTGCCTTGAGGCGGATCGTACCGGTCGCCGTATCGACCTGATTGTTGACGAGCGTCAGCTGGCCTTCGGCAAGGACATTCTTGGCGTTCGGCGAAAGAGCCCAGACCTTCAGAGGCACCTGGGCCTGTGCCTTGTTGATCTCCGACAATTCCGATTCCGGAGCGGTGAAAACAACGGAGATCGGCTCGATCTGGGTGATGTCGACGATCCCGTTCGTATCCGTCGCATGGACGAGGTTGCCCTGATCCACCTGCCGGAATCCGGTGCGCCCCGTGAGCGGCGCACGGATCGTCGTGTAGGTGAGCTGGGTTCTGGCATTGTCGATGGCCCCCTGATCCCCCTGGATCTGCGCGATCAGCGAATTGACCGCAGCCTGCTGGGTATCGAATTGCTGCTTGGTGGCGAAGTCCCGCGTCAGGAGCTGCCGCGTCCGCTCCAGGTCCGCCCTGGCGCTGACGAGCATGGCTTCGTCCTGCGCTTTCTTCGCCACCGCCTGGTCGAGTGCGGCCTGGAAGGGCCGCGGGTCGATCTGGATCAGGAGATCACCCTCCTTGACCATCTGCCCTTCCGTGAAGGCGATATGCTCGATCTGCCCATCCACCCGCGAGCGCACGGTGACGGTATTGAACGCCTGAACCGAGCCGAGGCCATTCAGATAAACCGGGATGTCGCTCGTTTCGGCCGTCGCGACACGAACCGGGACAGGCGCAACCGGCTGCGCCGCTTCGGCGGCGCGGGACGAAGCCGCCTGTGGACCGAAGCGCTTCCATCCGACATAACCGCCGGCAACGATGACAAGAAGAATGAATGCCGTCAGGACGCCACGGAATATCCGTGATGCCTTCGGCGCGGTTTCGACCATGGGCTTCCCCGCGCTTATGCGCCTTCGTACCCATGACTACGCCGCAAAGCTCGCCGGGTTCGCGCCGCACACGAAGTCGTGCGCAAAAGCCGCAAGCCGCCTTGATCCTGACGAAATCCTGGGAATCCGTCAGGCCCGTGTGAGCGGCAGGGATTCCACGGCCAGGAGGGGCAAGCCCTTCTCCCTCAGGGCATCCCTCAGGGCGGATCCGAGTCCTCGCCCTTCCGTGAAGACGGCAATCGCCTCGCCCTCATCCGCCTCATGGCCGGGAACGGGGCCTCCCATGAGCTGCACGACGCGCCGGGCAACAGCCGGAGCCGGATCGATCCAGGTCACTGGCCATGGGGCAAGCGCCTGAAGGCGCGGCAGGAGCAGAGGGTAATGGGTGCAGGCCAGCGCAACCACGTCGGTTCGCCCCGTCTCGTCCTCGGCGAAGCAGGGAAGCAGTTCGGCGCGCAGGTCCTCATCCGGAACGGGGCGTCCCTCCAGCTCCGCCTCGGCGAAGCCGGCAAGCCGCGTCGATCCGACAAGGTTCGCCCTGCATCGGGCCGCATAGGCGTCGACGAGCCCGCGCGTGTAATCCCGCGCCACCGTGCCGGGCGTGGCGAGAACGGTGATGAGACCCGTGCGCGAGATTTGCGCCGCCGGCTTGATCGCCGGGACGGTGCCGACGAACGGTATCGCGAAGCGCTCCCGCAGACGCGGCAGCACGAGAGTCGAGGCCGTGTTGCAAGCGATCACCGCGAGATCGGGATCGCAGAGGCCGATCAGCCGCTCCATCACCTCGATGACCCGCGCGACCAAGGCGTCCTCGCTGAGGCGTCCATAGGGGAAAGCGGCATCGTCCGCCGCATAGACGAAGCGCGCGTCGGGGCGCGCTTTCAGCACTTCGGAGAAGACGGTGAGGCCACCGAGGCCGGAATCGAAAACCAGGATCGTGGGGACAGGCGACGGCATGGCAGCCAGGTTATAGGCCGTTCCGGCCAGAAGATCGACGTGCACGCAAGCCCCCTCTCGAAGCCTTGTTCTGCCGTATTTTCTCTTCGCAAAGCCGATCCGCCTTCGCGAGAATGCCCAGGTCTACGAACGGCCGTTCAGAAACTCCGACAGGCTCTGCCTGGTTTCCGTGGGCGCCAGATTCAACCTGCGGCGCGGGCCCTTCTCCTGTTTGTCCTCGTCACCCTGCACCTTCGGCATGTCTGCCGAGAGGCGTCGCACGGGCCAGCCATCGGTCCAGGTCCCCATATCGATGAATTTCGGATCGCGCCGCAATGACGCCGCATCCCTGCCCGCGAAGGCGGCCTCGGCCGCCATGTCGAAGGTTTTCCAGAACGCGAGGTAATCGAGCGTATCGGTGCCGTTGTTGCCGAGTTGCTGGGTCAGGATGGTCTGCGGGCCGGTGAGCGCCATGTCCGCGCTCCAGCGCCATGTGTTCTTCTGTTTGGGATCGCGGGGCGGATCCGGCATAAGTTTTATGGCGGCGGCGTCATAGTCGGGCTTCGGAGAGCCCGGCGAGGCCAGGGTCGCCGTCAGGGCCGGATAGCCATGGTCGTCCGATGCGACCCGCATGAAGAGCTTGCGGCTGGCCGGAATCCCCGTGGTTTCCTGGAGGATCCGGCGCGAGGCCCGGTCGCTCGGAATATAATCGCGGTCGCCGCTCATGGTGATGAGCAGGGTCGACGCATCGACGGCCGAGAGATCCCGCAGCAGGATGCCCTTTTCCTTCTCGGTCGAGGCGATGCCGCCCGGCATGAGGCCGAAGATCAACTTGGGAGAGGGAATTTCGCTGGCACCGGCGCCCGCCGCGAGATTGAGCGCGATCAGGACACCGGCAGAATGGCCGATATAGGCCACGCGCTCGAGATCAGGCCGCGCGCTTGCATCCTCGGACAGGGTCGCCAGGGCATTGCGGATCAGGGTTTCCGCCAGGCCGGAGGCGTCGGCGGGCCGTGAACGGTTCACTTCCTGGAAACGCGGGTAGAGAACGAGATAGCCCCTGCGCGCCAGATGGTCGATCCAGCCGCCGTAGAGCGCCGGGTTCACCGCGCCCCAGGAATGGAGAAACACCACGACGGGCCGAGGCTCGGAAGCGGGACCCGCACCATGGAAGACATAAGTGCCGCTGCTCGCGGTTCCGATCCCACGCTTGACGATCTCCGCGATCGTGTAATCCGTCCCGCCCGGCCCCTGCTCCGGTTGTTTGGGCGGCGATGCCGCATAGGCCAACGGAGCGGCAAGGCAGGAACCGAGAAGGAGAAGGCTCGTCAACGCACGGCGCATGAGGGATACCGATCGAAAGCAGGCGCCTGGAAAGCGCCCTACGCCGCAACGTAACAGAACTTCTTTAAGGCTTTCTCAACCTGCGACCTTCCGCTAGGGCACGAATCGCCCCGCGCAGGGTGCGAACGTCCTGCTCGGTCATCTCCAGCCGATGAAAGATGTCCCGCATGTTGCGGGCCATGATCGGCTTCTTGTCTTCGGGATAGAAGTTCACCGCATCGAGTTCGGTTTCGAGATAGTCGAAGAAGGAGGTGATCTTCTCCCGCTCGGCCGGCGGCGAGCGTCTCTCGCCCGTAAAGGGCAAAGCCCCTTGGGCCTCGCGCTTGTGCCATTCATAGGCCACGAGAAGCACGGCCTGGGCGAGGTTCAGGGACGAGAATTTCGGATCGACCGGAAAGGTGACGATGGCGTCGGCGAGCGAAATCTCATCGTTCTCGAGTCCCGTCCTCTCCCGCCCGAACAGGATGCCCACATCCTGCCCTTCCGCGATGCGGCGTTGCGTCTCCTGCATGGCGGGTTCGGGCGCGAAGACACGCTTCATCTGCCCGCGTTCGCGGGCCGTGGTGGCGAACACGAAATTCAGGTCGGCAATGGCCTCCCGCGCGGTGTCGTAGAGCTTCGCGCCTTCCAGAACATGCGTCGCGCCGGAGGCCGCCGAATGCGCGCCCTTCTTCGGCCAGCCGTTGCGCGGCGAGACGAGGCGCAGTTCGGACAGGCCGAAATTGGCCATGGCGCGGGCCACCATGCCGATATTCTCGGCCAATTGGGGCTCGACGAGGATGATGATCGGTTTTCCGGAGACGTCAGACATGAGCCGCCCCACCCTCCGGCGTCTGATGCGGTCGCGACGGACCCCACCGCCAGAAGAACCCGACCCTGGAGAACCCGGCCTTGAGGAACCCAACCTTGGCTTTCGTCATTCTATCATCCGCCGATCTCATGAGCCGTCCTCATATCACCAAATCCCCGAAACGGAGTCCCAAGTGCCCTGGCTGCGTCACGCTTCGACAGTTTTTTGCTTGTGTCTTCTGACGGCCGGCTCCGCCTGGGCGGCCCAATCCGTGGGTAAGGCCACAGCGTCGTCTGCCCCCCTCTTCCACGGCAATTGGTGCGGGATGGGCGATGCCCATCGGGCCGCGCCGGTCGATGCCCTGGACGCGGCCTGCCGCGCGCATGATCTCTGCTATGAGCGGACCGGACGCAATGCCTGCTCCTGCGACAAGGCCTTTCTGAAGGCGACCGCGGGGCTCATCGCCAATCCTCGTACCGACGAGACCCTCCGCAGCAAGGCGGCGACCGCCAATTCCCTCTTCAGCGCCACGCCCTGCATCGGGCCCCGGGAAAGCCGGCCGAGGGCCGTGAGGCGCTGAATTTCCGCCGAAAGTCGACACTTCCCCCCCGGCTCCAGTCGCGCTATAGCCCGCGCCACGATGCCTGCCATCCGGCGGGCTTTCTTCCAGAGTTGAGAGCAAGGTGAGATCATGGCGAAGATCAAGGTAGCCAATCCGGTCGTCGAACTCGACGGCGACGAGATGACCCGCATCATTTGGCACTACATCAAAGACAAGCTGATCCACCCCTATCTCGATATCGATCTCAAGTACTACGACCTGGGCATGGAGCACCGCGACGCCACCAACGATCAGGTCACGATCGAGGCGGCTGAGGCCATCAAGAAGTACGGCGTCGGCGTCAAATGCGCCACCATCACGCCGGACGAAGCCCGCGTGAAGGAGTTCAACCTCAAGGAGATGTGGAAGTCGCCCAACGGCACGATCCGCAACATCCTCGGCGGCGTGATCTTCCGCGAGCCGATCATCTGCAAGAACGTGCCGCGCCTGGTGCCGGGCTGGACCCAGCCGATCATCGTCGGCCGTCACGCCTTCGGCGACCAGTACAAGGCCACCGACTTCAAGGTGCCCGGCAAGGGCCGCCTGACGATCAAGTTCGAGGGCGAGGACGGCACGGTTATCGAGAAGGAAGTCTTCAAGTTCCCGGGCGGCGGCGTGGCGATGGCCATGTACAACCTCGACGAGTCGATCCGCGAATTCGCCCGCGCCTCGATGAATTACGGCCTGATGCGCAAGTATCCGGTCTATCTCTCCACGAAGAACACGATCCTCAAGGCCTATGACGGCCGCTTCAAGGACATCTTCGAGGAAGTCTACCAGAACGAGTTCAAGGCGAAGTTCGACGCCGCCGGCATCACCTACGAGCACCGCCTCATCGACGACATGGTGGCCTCGGCCCTCAAGTGGTCGGGCGGCTATGTGTGGGCCTGCAAGAACTACGACGGCGACGTGCAGTCCGATACGGTTGCGCAGGGCTTCGGCTCGCTCGGCCTGATGACCTCGGTGCTGATGACGCCGGACGGCAAGACGGTGGAAGCGGAAGCCGCCCACGGCACCGTGACCCGCCACTACCGCGAGCACCAGAAGGGCAAGGAGACCTCCACCAACTCCATCGCCTCGATCTTCGCCTGGACCCGAGGCCTCGCCCACCGCGCCAAGCTCGACGACAACGCCGAGCTCGCCAAGTTCGCCGCGACCCTCGAAAAGGTCTGCGTGGACACGGTGGAAGCCGGCTACATGACCAAGGACCTCGCCCTCCTCGTCGGCGCCGAGCAGAAGTGGCTCTCCACAACCGGCTTCCTCGACAAGATCGACGAGAACCTCAAGAAGGCGATGGCGGTTTAAGAGAGCAGCCGTCACACCCACCGCTCGTCATGGCCGGACTTGTTCCGGGCATGACGAACGAGAGACAGCGACGACCCAAAGCCCGGCTTCATGCCGGGCTTTTTGTTGCGCGGGTGTGGTCGGCAAGCTTGATATTGTTCTCATTTTGTTCTAAGAATTTATACACATTTGAGAACCAATGGTTAAAGCGCTTTTGATCTGGGCTTGAATCCATTGGGGTGATCTGTGCGTTGACTGGGAGATGGCCCAGGAGGCAAGCCATGCCCCAGCCCTATTCGCCTGATCTGCGGGAGCGTGTTCTGGTTGCCTGTAAGCGCGGCGACCTTCCTCA
>NZ_JBFRFT010000034.1:0-11295 GCF_052114965.1 Microvirga sp. 2TAF3
TCCCGGCGGCTCATCTTGCATGACGCTGGGGCGGGCCGAGGGTTTTTCTTGAAGGATGCTGGGCCGATTTAACGTTTTGTAGATCATCGCCCCATTATTACTCAGCCTCGAAAATGACACTTTTTCCCCGGGCCAGCCATGCACGTTCTCAACAATCTGCGCCTCCTCACCAAGATCGCGATCCCTGTAACGATCTTCGTCGCGATCACGATTGGGCTTATCGTGCTCGCAAGGACCGGGCTTGAGAACATGGCGCAAGATACGCAAAGGCTTGTCGAACAGGATGTTGCCAGGCTGAGCAAGATTCTGTCTATCAGCGCCGCCGTGAATGACGTGACGATTCAGGAAAAGAACATTCTCGTCGACAAAGATATTGAGGTCCGTAAAACCTATGCGAAGCGCTATGAAGAATATAAGCAGGTCGTTCTCACTGATCTCGACTCTCTCATAGCAATTGCTGGTTCACCCGAGCGCTTAGCCGCATATGAAGGTTTGAAGGCGACTGTTGTTTCCTATATCGCTCTCATGGACAAAAGCGTCGGTCATGGCTTGAAAGGCTACATGGATGACGCGGCTATGCTCATCTCCAATGGCGAGGGCCGTCAGGTACGCATTAAGGTCAGAGAGGCGATGAAAGAGCAGGCCGAGGTCAGCTCAAAGGCGCTCGATGCTGCGAAGGAAGAGGCGAGGCAGCTTGCCAATAGGACCTCCTTGACACTGGTCATATCTGCGGGAATTGGTCTTCTGATTGCGGTCGGACTTATCGGCGCAATTGCGGGTTATGGTGTTGTCCGTCCACTTACAGCGATGACAAATGCTATGGCGCGGTTGGCTAAGGGAGATCATTTGGTCTCGGTGACTGGCGCTGATCGCAAGGACGAAGTTGGCCAGCTTGCCCGGGCTCTCCAGGTCTTCAAGGATAACGCTGCCGAGGCACGACGCCTCGCGGCAGAACAGGATGCCGAGAGCGACGCCAAGATGCGACGGGCTCATATTCTGGATGACCTGACCCGACGCTTCGAAGCCAATGTCTCTGCCTTGATACAGGGGCTATCTGCTGCGGCCACAGAAATGGAGGCAACGGCTCAGTCCATGACGCATGTGGCCGATCAGGCGACCGGACAGTCGGTTACAGTTGCGTCCGCTGCCGAGCAGACATCTGCAAATGTGCAGACCGTGGCTGCAGCGACCGAAGAACTTTCCATTTCCATTCGAGAAATCGCCAGCCAAGTCACGCAATCGTCCCACATTGCTGAACGGGCTGTATCAGATGCAAAGCGCACTAACGATACTGTACAGCTGCTAGCCGCATCGGCAGAGAAAATCGGAAGTGTCATTGCGCTCATCAATAATATCGCAGGGCAGACCAATCTGCTTGCTTTGAATGCGACCATCGAAGCGGCACGAGCCGGCGAAGCCGGCAGAGGCTTCGCCGTTGTGGCCTCAGAGGTCAAGGAGCTTGCCAGTCAGACGTCCAAGGCAACTGATGAAATCTCGCAGCAAATTGGCTCCGTACAACAGGCGACCGAACAGGCCGTCAGCGCAATTCAGCAAATTGCTCAAACCATTGCGGAGATGTCTCAAATCTCGGTCTCGATCGCAGCAGCAATGGAACAGCAAGGGGCTGCTACGACAGAAATTGCCCGCAACGTCCAAGCAGCAGCCCGGGGAACCGAACAGGTCACGGGAAGTATTGGTGCGGTTCGGCAAGGTGCTGGCGAGACGGGCGCAGCAGCCTCTCAAGTTCTTAGCGCAGCCAAGGAACTGGCGCGCCATTCAACCAGCCTCGGCCAAGAGGTTGATAGTTTCCTCTCTGGCGTAAAAGCCGCGTAAGCGCCGCACGGGGCGTCGGTGAATGGGCGGCCCTTAAACTTCTGTTGAGCTGGGTGACCGTGATGGACGATCTGCTACATGAGTTTTTGACTGAAACGAGCGAGCATCTCGATACGGTCGACATAGAGCTCGTGCGGTTCGAAAAGGACCCGAACAACGAGACGATTCTACGCAATATTTTTCGCCTTGTTCACACGATCAAAGGTACGTGTGGATTCCTCGGCCTCCCACGCCTCGAAGCTCTTGCCCATGCAGCTGAAACGCTGATGGGGCGGTTTCGTGATGGCATGCCCGTCACAACTGAGGCCGTCTCGCTCATCCTTGCAACGCTCGATAGAGTAAAAGATATCCTTGGCGAACTAGAACGCAATGGGACTGAACCCGAGGGCGCGGACCGCGATCTGATCGACCGTCTTGAAGAGATGGCCATGCATGAGAGTCTGGCGGCTCTTGAGTCGGAACCAGCGAAGTCGATTACGACCGGTACGCTGACTTACCAGGTGCTCGAGCGTGAATTGCGTCCGGGAGAGGTTTCGCTGGACGAACTGGAGCGTGCATTCCTTGAAACGCCTGGGCCAGATCTTGTTTCTCTTCCTCCGCAGCCGGCGACTAAGGAGCCAACGCAATCAGTCATAGATAAGGCTTCAGAAATTTCTGATAGTGCCGAGAGCGATGCCGCACTTTCCAAGATTCAAACTATTCGTGTGAATGTTGATACGCTCGAGCATCTGATGACCATGGTCTCGGAGCTTGTACTGACTCGGAATCAACTCCTTGAGATTTCTCGTCGAGTTGATGACAGCGCATATAAGATCCCTCTGCAACGACTATCGCACGTCACTGCCGAGTTGCAGGAGGGCGTGATGAAGACGCGCATGCAGCCGATTGGGAACGCATGGCAAAAGCTGCCGCGCGTCGTGCGTGATCTCTCTTCAGAGCTTTCCAAGAGAATCGAACTTGTCATGCTCGGTGCCGAGACAGAACTCGACCGGCAAGTGCTTGAGGTAATCAAGGATCCGCTCACGCATATGGTCCGCAACTCTGCTGACCATGGTATCGAAACACCCCTGGAGCGCAAGGCTGCCGGGAAGTCCGAGCGCGGAACAATCCGTCTGAATGCATATCATGAGGGTGGCACGATTACGATTGAGATCGCCGACGACGGCCGTGGTCTCAATTATGCTGCCATTCGGCGCAAGGCGGTCGAACGAGAGATTGCCAGTGCCGCCGATGTGGAGCGCATGAGTGAGGCACAGGTTGCCAAGTTCATTTTCCATCCTGGCTTTTCGACCGCAAAAGCCGTAACTGCCGTCTCCGGCCGCGGCGTCGGCATGGATGTGGTCAAAACGAATATCGAGTTGATTGGCGGAACGGTCGATATTCTCTCTGAACAGGGGATCGGGACTACTTTCACCATTAAGATTCCGCTTACCTTGGCAATTGTAGCGGCGCTGATCGTCTCAGCACATGAACAGCGATTTGCCATTCCACAATTAGCCGTCCAAGAGTTGGTACGTGTGAACCCGAATTCCGAGCATTCGGTTGAGCGGATTAATGGAACGCCGGTTTTCCGCTTACGGGATCGCCTATTACCAATCGTCCCTCTGTCGAAAATTCTCGGCCTCAGCAATGCCGATTCCGTAGATCACGGCTTTATCGTCGTAACCCAGGTCGGCCGCCAACGTTTCGGGATTCTGGTCGATGGCGTTTTTCAGACGGAAGAAATCGTTGTAAAGCCGATGTCTTCGAAAATGCGCCATATCCAGTTATTCTCTGGAAATACGATCCTAGGCGACGGAGCGGTCGTGCTCATCATCGACCCGAACGGACTAGCACGCATGGTCGGTTCGGGCTCGGATGAGAACCAACTTCAAGTCGATGAAGGTGCGGAAACGATACAGCGCCATGAAGACGAGACAACGACGCTTCTCGTCGTTCGTGGTGGGAACGGAAGTCTCAAGGCTGTGCCGCTGGCGCTTGTTACGCGCTTGGAGGAAATCGACGCGAGCACGATCGAGAAGGTCGGTGGACGTCCCTTTGTACAGTACCGCGGTCGCCTGATGCCTCTTGTACCATCTGATGAGAGCCTATCGATAAAGCAGCATGGCTTGCAGGCTCTCGTGGTCTTTTCGGATGGTGAGCTTTCCATGGGGCTTGCGGTGGAAGAGATCGTCGACATCGTTGACGATAGGATCAATATCGAACTCGTTGCCGGCCGTGCTGATCTCATTGGTTCTGCGGTGGTACGCGAGCGGGCTACGGAAATCGTCAATGTGGCGCATTACTTGCCATTAGTGCACGATGCTTGGATGCGCTCGGCGGCCGTAAATTCCGGAGCTGTTCAATCTATCCTTCTGGTCGATGGCTCTGCCTTTTTCCGTGACATGCTGTCTCCGGTTCTCAAAGCATCAGGATACAGAGTGCATGCCGCTGCAAGTGCTGAGGAGGCTCTTCAGATTCTTAGTCAAGGTACGGGAATCGATGTTCTTATAAGCGATCTCGATCTGCCGGACCGCTCTGGATTTGATCTCATTGAAACGATCCGGACGTCTTCCCGATGTGCCAACTTGCCCGTGATCGCGCTAAGTGTGAGGCATGATCAGCGCCAGATCGCTCTTGCCCACAAACTTCGAGTTACGGAACTCATTGCCAAGTTCGACCGGAATGGACTCCTCATGGCATTGACTGAACTGAAAGCCTCTTTCGAGGTAGCCGCATGACTGCATCTCAAGCCAAAGCCGCTTCGTCATCAAAAGCGAAGTCAGCCAGTCACATGGACTATGTGTCTGTGATAGTCTCCGACCAGTTGCTTGGCCTTCCAATCGAGCGTGTACATGACGTGTTCGTGGCCAGCGAAATCACATCCGTGCCACTCGCGCCGCCAGAAATCGCAGGCCTTCTTAACTTGCGAGGTCGTGTTGTCACGGCTGTATCGCTACGCCGTCGGCTTGGATTGCCGGATGTTGAACTGCTTGGCAGTAAGATGGCCGTGGGACTGGAGCAACGTGGTGAAGCCTACGCCTTGCTTGTGGACAGGGTCGGCGAGGTCTTAAAGCTCGATAGAGGGGCTCTACAGCCGAATCCAGTGCACATGGACCCGCGATGGTCGAGCTTGTCGCATGGTGTTCATCAGCTCGATGGAAGGCTCATGATCATCCTTGACGTTGACGCTGTGTTATCCTTTGAAACTGATCAGCATGCCGCCTGAGCGGTATATACGACCGATCTCTCTTTGCAGAAGGACCCAATAACGTGAGCCTTGATCTCTCCACACCCGTTCTTGTCGTTGATGATTACCAGACTATGGTGCGGATCCTGCGCAATCTCCTGAAACAGATCGGCTTCAATGATGTGGACGATGCCTCCGATGGCACCAGTGCTCTCGCGAAACTGAAAGGAAAGCAATACGGTCTTGTGATTTCCGATTGGAACATGGAGCCGATGACTGGGTACGAGCTTTTACAGAAAGTGCGCGCCGACGAATCCCTTCGAACATTGCCCTTCATCATGGTGACAGCTGAGTCGAAGACGGAGAACGTCATTGCTGCTAAGAAAGCGGGCGTGAATAATTATATCGTTAAGCCTTTCAATGCGCAGACTCTTCAAGCGAAAATTGCAGCAGTGATGGGGCAGTAATGTCGATGAGTGCCGATGGCATGACCTCCCGCAAAAACTATCGAATCGAAGGTTCTCATGCGCATGTCGCAGCAGATCCTGTTGCTTCAGAGCGTCATCTTGAGATCATGGAGGCGTTCGCCTCATTAAGAAGCCTCATACAACCCGCAAACGAAGTTTCGCAGAATCTGCTCGAAGAGCGGCGGCGCGATCTTCAGGAAGCTTTCCGCCTCAAGGTCGAGATGGATGCAATCTCAGAGGCTATCCAGCGGACAAAACGCGAGATTGCAACTCTGCACTATGCCGGTTCTCAAGGTCGAGAAATGTCCCGGGTGACGGACGAGCTTGGAGCTATTGTGCTTGGGACCGAGACAGCTACCCACGCCATACTGGCTGCGGCGGAAAAGGTTGATGAGCTTGCAGGTAATTTAGCCGCAAGAGTCTCCGGTGGAGATAAGGAAATTGCCCGAGAAATCTCCGAACAGGTGATCAATATATTTGAGGCGTGCAACTTCCAGGACATAACCGGCCAACGCATCAGTAAAGTTGTTGCAGCTATGCGTTTTGTCGATGAGCGCGTGACGCAGATGATCGAAATCTGGGGGGGGCTCGAAAGCTTCAAGGACGTGGCTATATCGGGGATTCCCGAGCGTACCGGAGATCGCGCACTCCTCAACGGACCTGCCCTTGAGCAGGATGAGGATCGGACATCGCAAGATGATATCGACGCCCTATTCAATTGAAGCGATAATGAACTGCGCGGCAACGATACACCCATCTGGTTTGATGGTAACATGATGGATCGCACTAGGAAGATGCTCTTTGCAGTGCGATCTGTGCTAGGAGCGCAGCGAGTAGATGCTCTAGCGCTTAGATTATGGTTGGCGCTTTGATAAATTGGAAGAAAAATTCAAACCTCAATCGATGTTGATAGAGGGAGGTGTTGGTAGAGGGATAAGGCGCGCTTCTGTTACCACTCTTGCAAAGCGCTCCGTGTCTAGTGTTTCATCCCCTGATGGATCGCTAACAAGAATGCGTTGTATCGCAACACCCACATGGAATCCGTGCAAAACTAACTTAAAAAAAACAGTTATTGGGGGGTGAACAAATTCCAAGTTGAGCACAGCTGCGGGCGAGTTTCCCCACTCAAAATCGAGATTTGCGACGTGACTATAGCGAAGAGTGCCTTCTTTCAGGTAAAGCTCAGATGAGGAGTCCAGCAAATCCTCGATGTTGGCATGGAGGTTCTTGCATACGTAGGAAGTAAGAATACCAGTATCGGCTAGGCAAAGCTCCGAGACAACTTCTTTGATGCCAAGGGCCAAAACTCTCTCGTAAGGCAGGAGATCTTCTGCTTGGCTCCAATCGGAACGACTATTCGCTGCGTCGCGTCTGTTCATTTCGTCCCCGTAAGGATGAAAAAGAGAATATGGGTCGCTGCTCGATAAAGTTCGATGGGAAGCATAGGGGCGGGCTTCCCAAAGGCCTGCAAGGGCCTTCAAAAAAGCCATCTACCATGACAGAAATGTTATGTCTCTCAGGTGCATTCGAATTTTCTTGTAGCGAAATTTCATTCATGGTTCGGACAACTCACCCACGACCCTTCACAAAAAAACTAGCGCCTATCTCGAAGGGGTATAGGCTATATTAAAAACACAAGATCTCAAGTATAAGAGAAGCCTAATTTTTACAATCAATATTATAAGAATGAAACTGGCGCCTGCTTGGGAAAAATCTAATGCGCTCCATAGGAAAACGTGAAGAGCCGTGCATTGTAGGCATGGAAAATTCTTATGACAATTCGATTGGATTGTATGTCTAGATAAATGTCATTGTGCCTATTGCATTGGAAATGCATCGACTAAATTTCTCCTTTTGAGTTAAAATTGTGCTTTATTGTACTTATTTAATAACACACTAACGTAGTGGCCCTGTCTCCTTTGAAGTGGTCCTCTGTGATGTATGGCTTTGAGCCATTTGGAGGACGAGAGAAGGCCGAGGAGATTGTCGCGAAGCTGCGGCAGGTTGATGTTCTGGCCGCGCAGGGGCGATTGGGGCGGAAGCCATCCGGTCGATCAGCGTGACGGAAGTCACATACTATCTATGGCGTCAAGAATACGTCGGCCTCAAGGGGGATCAGGTCAAGCGCCTAAGGGAGCTTGAGGCCGAGAACGCCAGGCTCCGTCGGGCGGTGTCGGACCTGACTCTCAACAAGATGAACCTGTCCGAGGCTACCAAGGGAAACTTCTGAGCCTTGCCCGTCGCCGGCTCAGTGTAGATTATGCGACTTTGTCGCGGGCTGCACGTACAAAGGACGCAAATTCCGCGCGGTGGGCGCCAGGACAGCCTATATCGCGCCGGCCAGCCCATGGGAGAACGGCTCTTGCGAAAGCTTCAATGCGAAGCTCCGCGACGACCTGCTCAATGGCGAGATCTTCGACACGCTCAAGGAAGCGCAGACGGTTGGCGACGGCACTGCAGCACTGTGCGTCCCCCTCATCGCTCGGTGACAAGCCACCTGTACCTGAAGTGGTGCCATGGCCGGCTGCACAATCCCAACCAGCTCCACCGGCCACCTCGACCGTAGCGCTAAGACCGATTATGCATTAACAATCAAAGTGGACCACCTCTTGGGAGGCGGCCAATCTTATGACGAGCATATCGAGACTCGGGTTGGACGAAAATTAGGCTGCATTGCTATCGGTCAATGAATTTTTCGAAAATATATAGCGTCGTTCAATCCTGAACAGATGGATCAAGCAATTTTGTTAGAACCGGTGTCACGACAATATCGGATATAGCTCGCAGGCTTACCTCATCCATGGCTATGATGACGCCACCGCATACGATCCGCTGGCCGGAAACTAGGTAACGTACCACTCCGGCTGCATCGAGTGACATCGGATTCTGTGATACGAAGCCCTGCATTGTCGCAGGGCAGTCATCTCTGCCGTAAACCAGCTCAATACCGTTGAGGCGCCCCACAACAGATTTAGGGACGATCCGTATCTTGTGTAGGCCATTGCTGCCGACGATCATTCGCGGGTTGACAATGGAGGCGATAACGCTTGGGCCCAAATGTAAATACCCTTCGAATGACACCGGGCTCTCTCCCGTAGTGAATCGGTCGAACACCGCGATGGCTTTAAGATCGCTCAGGATTACGAAGATACGACGGTGAGCATAATCCGGGCCATGAACGTTACTGCCGATCTCGAATATGCTGGCGCCTTCAAGTGTCGTTGTGGAGTGAAGCCAACCGACGCCGGCTGTCTGCTCGCGCCCGTTGGGTATCGCTACATTATGAGCCCGCGATGAGATCAAATATTGGTGGGCAGGTTGTGTCTCTTGAAGCCGTGAGCCGCCAGGATCCGTAATCCACCCAATACCGTTTGCTGAAAAAGAAAACGACGTAGAATCGAAATGTCCATATGGGTGAGGTTGCTCTGCAAGATGGGCGCAAAAATATCCCCATTCATGCCCGTGCACATAATGTCGCGCGGCTATTATGCCTGCCTTTGCAGGTTGGAAGATTTGTGGGCCCGACGGATAGGACAGCGCTGCCCTTATCTGACGGTCCGCAATGAGGTCCTGACCATATTCAAAGACCAGCCTTCTGATCCATGGTGAGTGATGACAACCGGGGGGGTAATCGCCAAACGGCGGGAGCATTCCTGACGGGTCAGTGAGAGATATCGCATTAAGGAGAGTTTCCTTGAGACGGGAAGTTAGGCTTTGGCCCAACTCCTTAGCCTCCGGTATCTTCTGCAGTGCAGCTTTGAGGATCAGTCCAAATGTGAGGATCTCCAGCCTGCAATGTTGCGATTGCTCGATTGATGCACCATCATCACCCAGCAATTCATCAAAGCCATCCCGGAGATGTGCGAGGGCAACCGAAGCCCAGTGGTGCGCTAGGGGAAAACGAGGCAATGCCTTTGCGGATGCGAGAAGAGAACCGGCAATACTGATCCGATGGATAGAGTGAGAGACGGTGTTCTGGCCGAGACTCTCGGCTAAGGCGAAGCTATGTCGGATCAATTCACCTAAGAGCGCTATCCGCTCCTGATGAGCCACCGCATTCTTGGGTGCATTCGCAGTCAAAATTAATATTCTGAGAAACACTTCCGTGCGGATTGCTAGGCAGAATGGATGGTTACTCGTTCCATCGTTCACTTGGCCCCAAGGGTTGGCTCGTGACCATGACAGAGCAAGATTGAGCGATCGCGTAAGACCATTCTTGCCCCCATGACTGACGAGATCAAGAAGCCAGGACAGCGAATGATACTCGTGGCGCCATGCAGGTGATCGGAAGGGGTCTTCGTCCCAGTTCGGCTCCTCTGGCAGCGCCCAAGCCGGGAATGTGCCAAGATGAAGCTGATCTGCAACGACCTGGCTTCGCCCGCCGTATTGAACCGTGCGTATTCGCTGTTGGATCGGGAGAGGTGGGACGAGAGCATGTTGATCCAGATATTCGAGAGCCGTCGCTGGTATTTTGAACGTGTCATCCAATGATGCATCGCTCAGATGCAAAATAGCTCGCTTAAGAAAATTCCCGGCCTCGGGAAAATCATCGCCGGTGATGTTTCCAAGGAGAAGCCGCTCTTCGAGTGAGATCTCCAAAGGCGTGATTAATTCCATTGATGTCCCGTCGAGCCACGATTGGAACCCAAGGTCGACGGTCACGGCTTTTGTTGGCGGCACGAGTTCAAGGGTGAAGCGACGCGCGCGCGTATGTATTGGAATGTTCAGAAAGGCACCAATTGCCGATGCGGCGAGCGTCTCCGGATACGGAGGTGGCACTACCGCCCCGTTGGAATCGCGAAATATGACGCGTACCAATGCGCCGTCCGTTCCGTCGCTCTCATTGACGATCTGCCCTCGGATGAATAGCCGGCGGTCGGGAACTAACGCATAGCTGAACCAGCATGGCTCTGATGTCACTGCTTTCCATGAGCGCCGTACTTGCGCGGGGGCATTGAGCGCTGTCTGGAGCGGAGATAAGTTCTGCTCGATATTATCAAAATTAGGTCGGTCGAACTGCCGCAGGGTTAGGTGGCTGACCTGAAACGGGTGAGAGTTGCGCCAGCTGCGAATAGTGACAATGAGCTGTTGGGCCGGAGCTGGGATGAGAAATGTGCGACATATCCTGGCGGTGCGCGAGATGTCTGCTTCTCGAATGAAATAGGCCGGTCCGGGAATATCAATGCTGAAAGGATCGATTTGCGTCCGCTTTAATCCAGGGACGTAACCAAAATCGAGACTTGAGCCGTCTTCTGCCAGAAAAGTGACGCCAACGGAGGCAAAATCGTGAGCGTTGTGCGACTCCTCTTCCGAATTCCAACCGATCTGAAAGCTGAGTTCGCACCACACATTCGATATCAAATTTTTGACATTCAGAGTGAGCCGGGACCATTGGTTCTTGTTCCCGATAATGTGCTGCCCTTCCGATGATCCGGATGATGAATCGCCTGCGTACAGGATCGAACTTGGCGATATAAGGGGCGCACCAGGCATGAAGGCTAGAGAACTCCGAGGGTGAGGCGATGCAGGCTGTTTGGATAACTTAAAGAAGCAATTTATACCCTCTAGCACGCGTTAAGCTATCCGTCTCTGGACGCCATTCGACAATGGGGCAAACTGGGGCTTTACGGTTTAAAACTCTCATCAGGACGACGGTGCACCGTCGTGTTTGTTGGAATGAGATTTCAGCCTGTGAAGGTATATCCGATATAGCGTTTAGCTTCGATGGGATCGTATCCGAGGCGGGCGCGGAGCTTCTTGCGCAGCTTGCTGACATGGCCCTCGACGACGCTCTCCTCGACCTCGTTGCTGTAGAGGCCGTAGATG
>NZ_JBFRFT010000035.1:0-10131 GCF_052114965.1 Microvirga sp. 2TAF3
CCGAGGCGCTGATGCCGTGCACCTGGAAGACGGACTTGGCGATGTCCAGACCAATGGTGGTGACCGTGCTCATGGGTTGCTCCTGTGTCGCTGGCTGCTCGAAGCAGCCATGCTACCTCACCGCTCGGTGGGAGCCGTCCACAGCATCAAGAGCGGTCATTCGCAAGCTGCCCAAGAGCAGACTTAGTTCCCGTAGTGTCTCACAAGACCAGGATTGATATAGTATCGGCAGCACAGCCCCTGCTTGGTGGTCCGGGCACTACAAACTTCTCACCTGTCCATCAACCAATATCCCGACTAATAGACTTGGCTTCTTGGTACGGGCTTTCACAAGATGCCTGTTCTGTTCTGAGTCCAGGCGATCTGGACGGTTTCCCAAATATCCGGATCGATGATCGGCGTGTCTGACTTGGATAGGCAGGTTAGCCTGCGTTGCGCTTGCGCGTCTCCGCTGCCTTCTTGGCGGAAGCGGATCGCGCTGCCGGACGCGCGGCAGACGCTGTGCCGCCTAAAGCGCCACCTTTCTTTGATGAGACGTGAGTATCCTTATTGCCGCCACCCGTTTCCTGATTGACGGTCGCGCAGGCACGCCGTTCAGCTTCCTTCTCAGGAGCACCGCGCTCGAAGCAATGGAACATTAATACGCTCAAGGCCGTTTTTAGCCTGGCAAGCATAGGATCGTTGCGATGCGCCTCCGCCGCCGGGACTTCCTTGCAACAAGCGCCCTGGTCCTGAGCGGATATTCCATTGCCCGAGCCACCACCATAACCGGAAGCCTGCCTTGGAAGCCCGATGCCGGGGCGCCTCCCAGCCAAGTCATACCGGGATCCTGGTTTTACTTCACGAATGCAGAAGCCAAGGCCGTCGAAGCCCTTGCGGATCGGATCATTCCGCCCGACCCTGTGACGCCGGGTGGCAAGGACGCGGGATGTGCGGTTTACCTCGATCGTCAGCTCGCCGGGCCTTATGGCCGCCAGGACGGGCTTTATGTGCAACCGCCCTTCCTTAAAGGGATCAAGCAGCAGGGGCCTCAATCGGAGGACGGACCAGCGGGAGTCTATCGAAAAAGCCTTGCCGCCCTCGATCGCTACTGCAGGGAAGGCCAGGATAAGAAGTTGTTTTCCGAACTTTCGACGGGTCGCCAGGATGAAATTCTGAAAGCCCTCGAGGACGGCTCCCTGCACCTTCCGGGAGCCGACGGGCAAGCTTTTTTCGAGATGCTGCTGAAAGACATCCAGCAGGGCTTTTTCGCCGATCCGATCTATGGCGGCAATCGCGACATGGTTGCTTGGCGCATGATCGGGTTTCCCGGCGCGCGCTACGATTACCGCGACTGGGTCGGCCGCCACAACGAACGCTACCCGCTTCCTCCTGTCAGCATAACAGGACGACCCGAGTGGACGCCGAAGAGAGGCTAGAAAGAAGAGAGATTAGGAACTTGATACCTCGCAAGCTTCCCCACAAGGATGTGGTTATTATCGGACTCGGCTGGTCGGGCACGATCATGGCGCAGGAGCTGACCGACGAGGGCCTGGACGTCATCGCCATCGAGCGCGGACCGTGGCGCGATACGGCCACGGATTATCCGCCAACCTATAATCAGGACGAATTGCGCTATCGTATTCGGCACGAACTCTTCCTACGCCCCGATCAGACGACATTCACGTTCCGCAACAACATGAGCCAGACAGCTCTTCCCATTCGGAACTGGGGCGCCTTCATGCCACCGAATGGGGTCGGAGGCGGAGGCGTGCATTGGAATGCAGAGACATGGCGGTTCCTGCCCTCCGACTTCGTTTTGAAAACACATCTCACGGAGCGCTACGGGGCGGGTTTTCTTCCATCTGACATGACGATCCAGGATTGGGGCGTCACATACGATGAGTTAGAGCCACATTACGACCACTTCGAATATCTGTGCGGTACATGCGGCACGGCAGGAAACCTGCAAGGCCAGATCCAGGAGGGAGGAAACCCCTTCGAAGGTCCGCGATCCAGGCCCTATCCCAATCCGGCGCAGCAGCAGCCGTTCAGTCATACGCTCTTTGCCAAGGCGGCGCGCGAACTTGGCTACAAGCCGTTTCCGCAGCCATCGGGTAACATGTCCCGGCCTTATACAAATCCTCTGGGCGTGCGGCTTGGCCCCTGTACCTATTGCGGTTTCTGCGAATGGTTCGGCTGCGGCAACTACTCCAAAGCCAGTCCACAGACGACAATTTTGCCGGTGCTAATCCGGAAATCCAATTTCACCATCCGTGACAACAGCGAGGTCGTCCGGATCAATCTCGATCATGCATCCAAGATGGCGACGGGCGTCACCTTCGTCGATACGAGCGGTGACGAATGGGAGCAGCCTGCCGATCTCGTCATCCTGTCGGCCTATGCGATCTTCAACGTGCAGCTGATGCTGCTGTCTGGCATCGGCAAGCCCTACGATCCTCTGAGTGGTGAAGGGGTGGTCGGCCGCAATCTCACCCATCAAACCATTTCGGACGCCGTTGGATTTTTCGACAACACCAAATTCAACTTCAACCCATTCATCGCCTCCGGTGCGATCGGCATGTGCGTCGACGAGTTCAACGGCGACAATTTCGATCATGGTCCGCACGGCTTCGTCGGGGGTGGATATATGGGACAGGTCCAGACCAATGGCCGTCCCATCGAGACAACGTCTGTTCCTTCAGGCACGCCGCGTTGGGGGGCGGAATGGAAGACTGCCGTGCGCGACAACTATCTCAGCACGGTCAAGGCTGGGACAGGTGTGCATGGGAGCTTTTACAGCTATCGGGACGTCTACTTGGATCTGGACCCGACCTACAAGGACCGCTTCAATCGTCCTCTCGTGCGGATGACAATCGATCTTCATGACAATGAGCTGAAACAGAATGCCTTTCTGACAGACCGTTTCGCCGAGATCATCACGGCCATGGGAGCTCGGAAAGTCGACAAGGAATATCGCCGAGGGCCTTACGACATCACCAAATACCAAACGACCCATCTTTGTGGCGGGGCCATCATGGGGACAGATCCCCAAACAAGCGCCTTAAACCGGTACCTGCAAAGCTGGGACGCCCCTAACCTCTTCGTGATTGGAGCGAGCGCTTTCCCGCAGAACGCCGGATACAATCCCACAGGGACGGTCGCGGCGCTGGCTTATTGGTCCGCCACCGCTATCAAGAACCAATATCTGAAAAATCCGGGAGTTCTCATCCATGCCTAGGTGTTGGGCCGCATCGGATATTGCACTCGCTGCCCTTGCGGGTCTGACGATCTGTGTCGGCATATCCCGCATCCCGGCCTCCGCTTCTGACCACCAGAGTGCACAGGACTTCACCCAAATCGAGCGTGGACGCTATCTGGCATTGGCAGCTGATTGCGCAGCCTGCCATACTATGCCGGACGCAAAGCAGCCATTCGCCGGCGGACGGCCGATCGAGACCCCATTCGGCATCGTTGTGGCTCCCAACATCACGCCTGACCGCGAGACGGGCATTGGATCATGGACCGATGAGGAATTCGACGCTGCTTTGAGGCGCGGCAAGCGCCCTGATGGGTCGCGGCTTTACCCGGCGATGCCGTATCCGTCTTTCACCAAAATGTCCAAGGAGGATGTGCTTGCCATTCGGGCTTATCTCGCCACGATTGAACCGGTCCGCAACCACGTGGAACCGAACCAGCTGCCGTTTCCATTCAGCATCCGCACCGGCATGGCGGCCTGGAATGCTCTCTATTTCCAGGACGGTGAGTTTCGACCGGATACAGCCAAATCCGCAGTTTGGAACAGAGGGGCTTATCTGGTTCAGGGGCCTGGGCATTGCAGTGCCTGCCACACGCCCAAAACATTTCTTGGAGGCGACAAGACCGATCAAACTCTTCAGGGAAACGTCACGCAGGGCTGGTTAGCGTCGGATCTCACAAACGACAAGATGACGGGCCTCGGCCGGTGGACCGCCGAAGACGTCGTTGCCTATCTCGAAACGGGCCATAACGCCAATACGGCCGCGACAGGACTGATGGCAGAGGTCATCGAGCTCTCAACCTCGAAAATGACGAGGGCCGACCTGGAAGCCATTGCGGCTTACCTCAAGGATCAGCCCGGAGCAGGGCATACGGCGGTAGCGCCTCAAACCACGGACCCAGTCATGGTCGCAGGCAGTTCCATTTATCGCGATATCTGCTCGGCCTGCCATTCTCTTGACGGTAACGGCGTTCCTCGCCTTATCCCGTCCCTTGCTGCTTCGTCCTCCGTTCACTCGCAGGATCCCACGACGCTCATCAGGATTACACTGAGCGGAGCCCGCAGTGTTGCGACGGATCAGGAGCCGACAGCTCCCGCTATGCCGGCATTCGCTTGGCAGCTTAGCGACGAGCAAATCGCCGCGGTGCTTACCTATGTGCGAAACAGCTGGGGTTCTGCAGCTCCGATCGTTACCGTACATGACGTGGAAGCGAAAAGAGCGGAGCTTAAGACTAGAGGCGAGCATTGAATTCTGCTCGACCGCACGATCCATTTGCTTTGAAGTAGACCATATGGGGATGTTATCCGGAACCCCGCCTTGCTCGCGGGTCTGACGCCGAAGCGGGTCCTGGCCGACAAAGCCTATGACGCCAACGCCCTGCGCCAGATTCTTGCCAGCATGAACGCCGAAGCGGTGATCCCGTGCAATCCCACGCGAAAAGTCCGGATCCCCTATGACTTCGAGGCCTACAAGGCGCGCAACTTGATCGAGCGCTGCTTCAACAAACTCAAGCACTTCCGCCGGATCGCAACACGATACGACCGACGCGCCGCAAACTTCCTCAGCTTCGTCCTGATCGCCGCAGCTCTACAATGGATCCGATGAATGTCGATCCAGCCTAGACCATCCTCGATCAATCCTAGGGGACCAAGGTAGACCGAGGATGTGTATGTGCTGCCGATATGCGCGGTATAGGTAAGCGAAGGCTTGGTTTTCACCTCAAAACTGCCGCGGATCTCCTGCGGGGTCTTCCGAGCCGTGCGGCGCATGAGTGTGCGGTGCGCCATCGAGGCGATGCTGCCGGCCGGCGTGTGATAGACGTTGGCTGCGAAGTGGCTGTCATAGTCCACTTCGCTGTTCAGCGCCTCAAAATGCTCATAGGCGCCATCGAGAACCTCAAGATACGACAAGACGCTTTCCGGCGCATTCCCGATTTCAACCGTGGACATTGGACGGTAAGTGTCGCAAACTTTATTGCTCCAGAAGCCGTGGGATGCCGGATCAAGAGCCAGGAACTCCAGATTGTCGCTCACCACCATAGCGACAGCCCCTGCCCCCAATGCGTATTCCCAGGGCTTACCAAGATGAGCGCGGCTTTGGTCTGTTGTAGCGACAAGCGCCTTGCGGCTGCGGTTGGCGCCGGAGGCAATCCAATGAGCTGCCGTGGTCAGCGCTGCCGTTCCACCATAGCAGGCATCTTTCGTCTCGAACGTGCGGCAATTCGGGGAAATAGCACAGAAGCGGGGTACGTACGTCGCAATGGGCTTGTCAAAGTCGAGTGACGACTCCCTCCCGACAATCACGAGACCAATTTGCTCACGATCCTCCGAGGAAAGAACACCAAGAGCCGCACAACAGTTGAGGACTCCAAATCCGAAGGAGTTCTTGATCATCACATTGATCTGATGGTCCACTGGCTTGTTGGCACACACATCCAAATCGACGCTCTCGTCCATATTGTCGATGTTGAGTGAAGGGTGAAGGCGCCCATGGTTTCATCTGCAGGAGGCCTGCTACCGTTTCAACGGCAGGTGCTGACCAGCAGGTATGACCGAGAAGGGACTTCGGTGCGTTGCCGCGCAGCCGCTTGGCGTGATCGCCGAATACTGCCTTGATGGCAGAAAGTTCAGAGATATCGCCCTGTGGAGTCGACGTGGCACGAGCGCTGATAAAATCGATAGCCTCCAACTCGAGTCCTGAGCGCTTGAGCAGACGTTCGATTGTTCTTGCCTGCCCGACCGGGGACGGAGCTGGAAGATGGTTTCCATCCGACGGCGTCGTGCACCCCAGCACTTCGGCCTAAATCGACACGCCGCGAGCGAGCGCGTGGTCGAGGTTTTCCAAAACGAGGGCTGCCGCACCGTGGGATGGTACGAAGCCCTCTCTGCGGGAAGCATAAGGCCGGCTTGCTTTCTCGGGCTCATCATTGAAGCTGTCGACGGTAATGGCTCCCATGAGCGCAAGCGCGTGCAATCCCATGGGTGAAAAGTCCAGCACTCCCCCGACTACCACTGCGATGTCATGCTCATGATAGCGGATCTCATCGATTGCAGTGCGAATTGCCATGTTGGCGCTGGCACAGGCGCCGCCGAGGGTATAGCAAGCACCTTTAGCGCACAGAACTTCGGCTATGGACGTGGCATGATCTGTGTCGAGCAATAATAGTGCAGACATAGGATCCATGAAATCTGGATCCTGATTGAAGGCTTCCTGGTTATTGACCAGGTAACATTCATTGAGATTGTGCCCCCAAGCAGAACCGAAACATTCGCTTGGTCGGCATCCTCATTTACCCATCGATGAAGCCCAGCGTCGATCCAGGCATCGCATGCGACCAAGGTTGCTAGACGTGTGGCAAACGGAGCTCGCCGGCAAATCTGTCGAAGGCTCTTGTGAGCGTCAGGATCGAGATCGACTCTGAGACGCTCAATCTTACCCGCGGCATCGTACTCAGAAAGATCACCGCCAACTTTTGACGCAACACCGGAATGTTCAAAGAACCTCCAGTTTGTTACCCTGGAGACTCCAGCAATAAGACCCTCGTAAAAACTATCTAAGCTATCACCTAGCACTACTTTGGCAGGCATGAGAAACCGGCCGAGCGCTACCGACTTCTCCCCTGAAGGATTGTCCGGGGGAGGTCGTCATGAGCACCTCAGCTGCATGAGAACACGAGCTTCAGTCCTGGCTCGAACCCTTCCTCAAACCCCTTCGTCATCCCGCACGCCGGCGCATGTGCCCGCTCTATGTGGCCGGGCTGATCAGGCCCGGCGAGCGCAAGAACCTGCAGCCGATGGCAACTCAGGTGGCTCCCGCCGATTACGATCAGCTCCATCACTTCGTGGCGGTTGGCCCGTGGGATGAGGCACCACTCGAGGCTGAACTCCTGGCCCAGGCGAACCACCTCGTGGGTGGCCCCGATGCCGTCTTGGTCATCGATGACACAGCGCTGCCGAAGAAGGGCACGCATTCGGTCGGTGTCGGCTCGCAATATGCCGACGCTCTGGGCAAAAAGGCGAATTGTCAGATCCTGGTCTCCCTCACCCTCGCCAGAGATGAGGTGCCGACCCCGATCAGCTTGCGGCTGTTTCTATCCGACACCTGGGTCAAGGACCGGGAGCGCCTGCACCGCGCGGGGGTGTCGAGGCTCTCTGGATCGAGCGCTCCAAGCCCGAGATCGCGCTGACTAAGCTCCAGCGGATCATGCAAGCGGGCGTGCGCTTCGGGCGGTGCTCGCCGATGCTGGCTATGGCGTCAGCGCATCTTTCCGCCAAGCGCTCTCGGCTCTGGGGCTTCAGTGGGCGGTAGGCACGGTTCGCATTCAGAAAGTTTACCCAGTCGATGTGCAAATGGTCGCCTCAACGATCACGTGCGGACGGCCACGTAAGACCCGGATCCCAGATCAGGAGTCCGTCTCCGCCGACGCCATGCTGGCAGGAGCGCAATGGCGGCGGATTACCTGGCGGCGTGGTACCAAGGGACCGTTGCAGGCGCGGTTTGCCGCCGTGCGGGTCGCCGATGGAGCAGCGGTTCAGCTGGGCAGGCAGGCGACCCAGCATCTGCCTGGCGCAGAACTGAAGTACGACAGAGTGAAAACCGGCATCTTAGGGCTCATGGGCTAACCCGAACATGCTCGGTAGCCAGAGTGTGAGACCGGGAAAAACGCCAGCAGCGCGAGCAGGATAAACATCGCCAGCACGAAGGGCAGCGCACCGGTGATGACGGCCCCATCGATCCGCTCTTGCGCAGGCTTTGCACGACGAAGAGGTTGAGTCCCACCGGCGGTGCAGGGCGGCCTCGACCAGGACGATGATGACGATGCCGAGCCAGATCGGATCATAGCCGAGAGCCAACATGATTGGTACAACGATCGGGATCGTCGTGAAGGCGCACGCCCAGCGCCGACTCAAGGAATGCTATCCGCTGCGACACTTCAAGCTGTGTCGTTTCCATCTTTTAGGAGTGAAATGTGAGTCGTCTTTTTGAGCCTATGCAGATCGGCAATCTTCGCCTGGACAACAGGATCGCGATCGCACCCATGTGCCAGTACTCGGCCGAGGGCGGTCTCCCCAACGACTGGCACATGATCCACCTTGGGCAGCTCGCCCTGTCCGGAGCAGGCCTGCTGATCCTCGAGGCGACGGCGGTCTCACCCCAGGGAAGAATTTCGCCGTATGACCTCGGTCTCTATTCCGACGCGACAGAGGAGGCTTTCGCTCGCGTGCTCAAGGCAGTCCGGGCACATTCACCTATCCCGCTCGTCGTTCAGCTCGGTCACGCAGGCAGGAAGGCTTCGAGCCGGGCGCCCTGGGAAGGCGGCACCCAGATCAGGCCTGACGAGCCCTCGGGCTGGAGAACCGAGGCGCCGTCGGCTGTGCCGCATTCCGAGGGCGAGGACATCCCAGTCGCGCTCGACCAAGAGGGGCTTGATCGCGTCCGCGCTGATTTCGCGAATGCGGCGCGCCGGGCAGCGCGGCTCGGCTTCGATGGAATCGAGATTCATGGAGCCCACGGGTACCTACTCCACCAGTTCCTGTCGCCGATCGCAAACAAGCGCAAAGACGAGTACGGCGGCAGCATCGACAACCGGATGCGGTTCCCGCTAGAGGTGTTCGACGCGGTCCGTGAAGCTTTCCCCGCAGAACGACCGGTCTGGATTCGCGTTTCCGCGACCGATTGGATTCCCGGTGGATGGAGTATCGACGAAACGGTCGCCTTCTCGAAGGCTCTTCAAAGCCGGGGCTGTGCGGCCATCCACGTCTCGACAGGAGGCGTTTCTCCAGCACAAACGATCAAGCTCGCACCGAACTATCAGGTTCCCTATGCGCAGCGCGTTAAGGCCGAGACAGGTCTGCCGACGATCGCCGTCGGGCTGATCACGGAACCTGAACAGGCGGAGGCCATCATCGTGAACGGGGAAGCAGACGCGGTCTCGCTCGGACGCGCCATGCTGTACAATCCGCGCTGGCCCTGGCACGCAGCCGCAAGCCTCGGCGCACAGGTTCGTGCGCCCAAGCAGTATTGGCGCTCCCAGCCCCGCGAACAGAAGGACCTGTTCAAAAATACCAGCTACGGCCAGCGGTAAACCGCCTTTTTCGAAGTTGGGGGACATGACTGCCGGGGAGATCAAGCCCCGGCATGTTCCAGCAAACGCCAGCGCCGTACCGCGATAAGCGATGCATTCCAGCCAAGGCTCATGGCCAAGGCCAGCAGCAGCGACATGCCCGTTCCGAGTCGCACGGCGCATAGAAGTAGCAGGCTCAGCGCGGCGACGAATCCCCAGCATGCAGGGCACGCCATTGGCCACCGCCGAGGAAATTCGCGCGAATTTTTGGATGGAACCGTCAGTTTGCGAGCGGCGTACTGACGCCCAGCAGCGCTTCGCCCTGGTTTACGGCCAGGCTGGTGAGCCGGTACAGAATGAAGCCCTCCTTCTCGGAGCGCACGGTCGCGAGCACCTTGCCGAAGACATCCTTGATCTCGCCGAGCACATCGCCGACATATACTGACTCGGGAATCTCTTTTGCTGGATACCAGAGCCCGGCGGAGGATTGTCGTTCATCGTACGGTTGAGAGCAGCCTTCTCGTCCCAGCCTATCACCGGTGCCCCTTGAGTCTTTCACCAAGGGCCGTCGTCAGCGGGCAACTCCGCAAAGAACGTTCATAATGCTCTCCGATTTGACGATGCGGGAGGCATCCTCGCGTCCCATGCGCTATCCGGAGCCGTTCAGTGCGCAGTGTCGGCGATGCGCGGCAGGGTCTCGAACTGGTGGAAGGGCGGCGGCGACGGCAGCGTCCATTCCAACGTCGTCGCTCCTTCGCCCCACGGATTGGCGCCAGCCCGCTCCTTGCGGATGAAGGCATAGATAACGCCGAAGATGAAGACGAGAAG
>NZ_JBFRFT010000036.1:0-8528 GCF_052114965.1 Microvirga sp. 2TAF3
TCCCGGCGGCTCATCTTGCATGACGCTGGGGCGGGCCGAGGGTTTTTCTTGAAGGATGCTGGGCCGATTTAACGTTTTGTAGATCATCGCCCCATTATTACTCAGCCTCGAAAATGACACTTTTTCCCCGGGCCAGCCATGCACGTTCTTGAGAGCTTGTGAGGCCCAACGTCAACTTACTTTATCGAGAAGTCCACGTCTGTGAAACATTGCCTGATCGTCGATGATTCCGCTGTCATCCGAAAGGTTGCGCGCCGTATTCTAGAAGACATGGCGTTCAGTCTTTCCGAAGCAGAGAACGGCAAGGAGGCACTGTCGTTGTGTCTATCTGCTATGCCGGATGTGGTGCTTCTGGATTGGAACATGCCCATCATGGATGGTTATGAGTTCCTAACGCATCTACGCCAATTGCCGGGCGGCGCGAGGCCCAAGATACTATTTTGCACCACCGAGAATGATGTCGCCCATATTGCGCGCGCGCTTCAAGCCGGAGCCGATGAGTACATCATGAAACCCTTCGATAGGGATATCCTGGTTGCGAAGCTTCAGGAAGTAGGCCTCGCATAGTGCCATATGCCACCGATGATCGAGGCATTGATTTAAGAATCGGATTTCAACAATGACTGTTTTATCTGCAGTTCAAACAAAGCCTTCCAGCCAGCTGCGAACGCGTGTCATGGTTGTCGATGACAGTGTTGTCGTCCGTGGTCTTATTACCCGCTGGTTGACAGAAGATAACTTTGACGTCGTTGCGACTGCATCAAACGGGCGCATAGCTCTCGAAGCTCTCGATCGCTTCGAGCCAGACATTGTGCTGCTCGATCTCGAAATGCCCGAAATGGATGGGGTCGATGCATTGCCTTTGCTTCTTAAGAGGCGGCCCGAGATGAAAGTGGTTGTCGTTTCGACGCTAACCCGGCGCAACGCCCAGATTTCGTTGAAGTGTCTTTCTTTGGGCGCGGCCGATTATCTGGCTAAACCCGAGGGGCAGAAGCAGGCGACAACGTCCGAAGATTTTCGCCGGGATCTTATCGAGAAGCTCAGGGTGCTGGCCGACAATGGACGGACGCCACTGGCTGTAGTGCCGCTTCCTGTCGACTCGGGCCACCTGGCTAAAAGATCATCTACCACTCGTCCAAGGTGTTTATTGATTGGCGCCTCCACCGGCGGGCCTCGCGCTGTGGAACAGGTGCTTGTCGGACTTGGCCCGGTCATTAAGCGGATCCCGGTTTTGATCGTCCAACATATGCCTGCTATGTTTACCGGGGTGTTTGCAGAGCATCTGAGCGCTCAAACAGGGATCTATGCTTGCGAGCCTGTTGATGGAGCGCCCCTCAAGGCAGGAACAGTCTTCATTGCACCTGGTGGGCGCCACATGGGACTCTCAATTGATCGCGGACATCCGATCATACGACTTGACGACGGTGCTCCGGTAAATTTTTGTCGGCCGGCTGTCGATGTCCTCTTTCGTGATGCGGCGAGCGTCTTTGGAGATTCTGCCCTTGCAGTCATCCTGACGGGCATGGGTTCTGACGGCACTCAAGGTGCACGTGACTTAGTTCGGTCGGGCAGTATCGTCCTTGCTCAAGATGAGGCTACCAGCATTGTCTGGGGCATGCCCGGCAGTGTAGCCAAGGCTGGCCTCGCTCAAGACGTTCTCCCTCTTGATACCATCGGACGTGTGCTTAAAAATTATATTACTGGAGCGCGTTCATGACCGAACTCGACTTCGAATTCCTCCGCGCATTCCTGAAAGCCCGCTCCGGTCTTTCTCTGCAGCCTGAAAAACGCTATCTCGTCGAGAGTCGGCTGAGCCCCGTATGCCGACGGTTTAAGATGGATAGCCTCTCAACTCTCGTCACTGGACTCAAGGGCGGTCGGGATTGCGTTCTCGAGAGTGCTGTCATCGAGGCAATGACGACGAATGAAACCTTCTTCTTTCGGGATAAGGCGCCGTTCGACCTTTTTCGTGATGTGCTATTGCCTCGATACCTTGCGGCTCGCGCAACGACGCGTCGCTTACGCATCTGGTGCGCTGCTGCATCAACGGGGCAGGAACCCTATTCTCTTGCCATGCTCCTCGATGAGGCGTCATCTCGTCTTTCTGGCTGGCGGATCGAGATCGTGGCCACGGATATCTCAATCGAGGTTCTGAATAAGGCGAGGATGGGTATTTATAACCAGTTCGAGGTACAGCGCGGGCTCTCAATCCAGTTGCTTCTGAAGTACTTCTCGCAAGTGGGCGACCAATGGCAGATTGCGCCACGAATCCGTGACATGGTGGACTTCCGGCCCCTCAACTTGATCAAGGATTTTGGTCACCTTGGTTCATTCGACATTGTGTATTGTCGCAACGTGCTGATTTACTTCGATAGCTCGATGAAGTCCGAAGTCTTGAACCGCTTAGCCGGTGCATTGACGCCGGATGGATCGATTGTCCTGGGCGCCGCAGAAACGGTTATTGGGCTGACAGATGCCTTAGTGCCAGATCCGGCCAACCGTGGTCTCTATGGTAAGTGCTCGCAGACCGCAGTCGGTGCGCGCAGGCCGCCGCTGCTCGCAGCGTCGCGCTGACACGATCAAGATCTCTCGCTTGGATTTGCCGATAACGGAAACTCGCGTTCTCATGGGCACACGGCAAGCTACCGACGTTTTTAGAACATTGCAAAAATATGTCCGTTCAAAGTCGCCGCTTCGGAAAATAATGTTCGAAGAAGACTTAGTAGATGATTTGAGCATCATATTATATAACGAAAAACATCCTATGTCACAACATGATGAATCGAAGAAAGATTAAATTGAAATTAAAGTGAAACCAATTGGTTTTTTCTGAGTTCTTTTAGGTTTGGAGGTTGGTAGTCTCCACGCGTAGCAAAAATATCCTCGGTAATAATTTCATTCGTGTGAGGGGCGCATACTCAGAAAGTCCAATGTTTGAGGGAAATATGCCTTTTTCTCTGGTGCTTCAGATCGGGCATGCACCTCTATTCTGGGGCAAAGCATTTCCTGAATGCTCACGAGAGGTTGTTCTCGACATAGAGAAAACAATCCCTGTTCCTAATCCTGCGGATCCGCTGAAAAATCCTCCGCCCGTACCTGATCATGGTCCGCAAGATCTGCCACCGCGGAGCCCGGGCGATATCCCACGACCTTCGCCTGAAGGTATTCCAACCGATGAGCCTTCATCTCCACCGGCACATCCCTTCGGCCCTCATGATCCTATCGAAAGGCGATCCCGCTTTCTCAATGATCTGCCGTAGGACAATAACCCAGAGAGCTTCCTGGCTGCCATCAAGCTGGGATCAGCCCAATCTGAATTCGCACTCATGAGGCCGCTGCCTAGAGTCTTTCCCGGCTATTCCGAGGCAGAGGGGCTTCTGCTTTGAGGCCTGTTGTAGCCTGCTTATCCCCAGACATGGAGGCCCGGCATGGCACGAATATACAGTCAGGGTATGCGTGATTGTGTGATCAGGACCGCGTTGAACAGCGTCTCGATGCGGCAGACCGCGGCCCGTTATGGCGTTAACGTCTCCACCGCCATTCTGTAGGTGCGCCGCGCTCGTGTCGGTGAGATGACGGCTCGCCATCAGGGCAGTCGAAAGACTCCAGGTTCGATGCATACACGACTTTTTCTGGAGGCTGATTGCGACCTCCTCGCATATTAGTCTTTACGAGATGCAGGTAAAGCTGAAGGAGCAACGTGACGTCTCAGCCGGCATCGGCAGGTTCTCGCGCTTCTTCCAGGCGCGGGACGGTGCAGGCAATAAAGTGTGCTCTGACTGTCATGGCGTCATATGGGCGGCGCGGTGTATCTGCCTTTCCTTGGTAGCGAAACGATCGGTCCCAAACCACTCAACGCTGCATGTGCTCGTGACCCGTCCGAGAAAGTAGAAATATTCTAGCTTCATTTTGCTGCGCAAATCATAAAAGTCATAGTCGATCGGTATTCCCAATCAGTCGGTTTCAGGCTCAAGTGCAAAGGTTATTTTTGCATTGATCCGGAAGGAACGGATGCCTTCTTCGCCGACCGAGGCTTCGAAGCTTTTAATGTAGATGGAGCGGATGTTGCGGACAGTTGCCGACGCTATTGTCACCGCTCTGCGCGCAGCATCTTCCCAGCCTTGGTCTGATTCAGCGAGCACTTCAATGACTTTGAGCATCGACATTGCAAGTCTCCTCATATGATTAAAATAGAAAGTGCATGCAAGCCGATGTCCAGGTCTCATCAAAATCTGCAAGAAACGCGAGTTAGATTGAAGAGAGATCAGTCTATCGCTCCACGTAGTGGCCAACGATAAAGATTATCTCTTACCCCTCTGACACCTGGGGTAGTTTCGGCTGCAATGCGAATTGCCTTGGCTTGTGCGTCCGAATTGACGGGACCCCAGAGATTAACGGTCCCATTGTCAACGGTTACAGTCAAAAGCCATGGCATGCCCCAAGGCTGGGAGCGTATATGATCGATAACTATCCTTCGAACATTTTGATCGTCCAAAGTTGAGCCCGTGCCTCGATTATTTCTCACGCTTGCAAAAGCCTGTAGCAAATTCGCCCGGCTAACGATGCCAATGATACTGTCATTGCGAATGATAGGAACGCGCTTGATCCCATTTCTTTCAAGTAAAGTTGCGACTTCGCTTAACGCAGTATCCTCCTTTGCGGTGACGACGTCGGTTGTCATCACGTCTGATACCCGCAATGCATGCGCCTTGATGAAATCACTTCCTTGGGATTCGGTTGAGCTGAAAAGCGACAGCCACCAAGAACGGTGCTTTTCCGTTCCGATCTCAGCACGACGCATCAAGTCCCCTTCGCTGACAATGCCAACGAGATGTCCCTTTCTGTCGATTACAGGCGCACCGCTGATGCGATGTTCGAGTAAGATGCGCGCAGTCTCCCCAACCGTCGTATCAGGACGTACCGTAATGACATCTGTAATCATGATGTCCGAAGCTTGCATAGAATGAGCTCTCCAACGGCATCAATTTATCAGCCCTGCTGGATTGAGGATTGATCTTTATCAACAGCGGACACCAAATGCCCATCTGGCTGAAAACTGATATAAAATTAAAGAAATTGTTTGATAAATAGTATATATTGTATTAGTAATTGTTCGTATATAAAATTGAACTATTCAAACTATTGATTGAATAGACGTTTTAGCAAAATTTATTTGTTGAAATTTTTATAACTAAGCGCAATTTGATCTACGTCAAAATCTTGGTTGCTGCTCCATATGAGAATCAGGAAATCCCTTATAGAGGGAAGGTTTTTTCCTAATAGGAGGTGTCTATGCCCTTTTGGGAAAGTCGTAATGATAAAGCTCTCAACATAATAATGATTATCCTTGGTGGTATCCTTTTCGTTGCGCCCTGGGTGTTTGGCTTCAGAGGGGAGGCGCTCGCGGCATGGAATGCTTGGCTCAGCGGGGCAATTGCCGCGCTTATTGCGATAATGGCAGTGTCCCAGATTTATGATTGGGAAGAATGGCTCGACTTGATTGTCGGCCTTTGGATTACAGTATCTCCGTGGCTTCTGGACTTTTCTGGAGTTCGCCGTGCCATGTTGGTGCACGTCGTCATTGGATTCGGAGTTATCGCTCTGGCAGCCTTGGAATTGAGCCGCCTCTATCAAAATCCAAATGCGCCCTGAGGTGTAGACCTTAGACTTGATTTCATGTGGCGATCGAGCGTCAGGTTAAATCGAGTCCGTTAGCCAAGGTAGGTGAAACTCATTCTGGATTGGGAGCGCAAGCTCATGGCTGATCCCGTCGAAATGGCTATCAAAGCCCGGAAGCGACTGGTTGATCGAAGGCGCGCTATTATTGAGGATGTCGCATCCGTTGATCGGGTATCGATAGATTACGCAACGGATCTTAAAATCATCCAAGACGCAATCGATGTCATCGACAAGGCGATCGGGGAAGAGCAAGTTACTCAATCCGAATTTTACGATGAAAATTCTGGGACAGATTAGTTTGATTGCCGCACATCAAAGGTATTAGGAAATGGGAATCCTTCTATTAAGGGGGTTACATATTATCGGCGATCAAGGAAACTCATTCATCGTAAGGTAGCTTTGGCCGATCTAAATCAGATTGATAGTCAGCAGCCGGTGTATAATTTCATATCCAGCTTCGTTAATTCAGAAGTGCAGATATGTCGGACGGGCCTGTAGAAAAAGACGTCACGCTTGAGACCTGGCGCGTTCAGGAGGTTGTCGGAGTTACTCGCAGTCTAGAAGATCTTTGCGCTCTGGTCGATCAATTGGCACGTATAGGCTTCGATCGAAGTGATATCGACTTGAAGGCAAGGCGTGACGCAGCTCTGCAAGAGTAGGGAGGACATATTTCACTGTCAGTGGCGACCCCAACGATGCCGGCCACGCGCTTGGCGTCGGACTCTGCCTCCCATTCTTCATTGAAGTTCTTGACGAAGCCAGTCAACGTAACGGCGCCGTTCTTTACGGACACGCCAATATCGGTTGCGTCAATGTCAGAATCCCACTTGAATTCCAGTTCCACACTCCTTTTATGTCACCTTCAGCGTGCTTGTTCAGCTAACCTTTTGCTCAGGCAGCGAAGGGGGCACAAATGCCCTTCTTTGAATGTGAGGCATGGATAAGTTGTTGCCATGATCTGCATCAGTCGTATTACACATGCTGTGATAAGGTAAACGACTAGCAGTATTCGAGGGCCGAGATGATTGCTAATCATCCTTGAAATCGAAACTTCATACAATAGTCAAATTACGTTGAATTTCCGAGATTGGGAGATTGGTAAGGTCCTTGTCGATCTCCAGGGCAATCATTTTCTTAATCTGCTCTGGCATGGCGTGTCGTAGGTATGACAAAGTGCGCGGCGGGGCGACAAGCATCAACTCCCTAAGTTCCTGTAATTGATGAATAGTCTGAATAGCCGCCACAACCTTCTCGGCAAACCGGCGCTCAGTTAACTCATGCCAATCCGTTTGAGACACGGCGCTGCGCATGGTTCCCATGCTTTGAAAGGAGCGGCCTGGACGATCTGTGCCCTGCTCGTGAGTTGGGGGATTTTCGCCAGCCTCCAGGACTTGTTTCAACGCCAATTGAGGATGAAGCACCGTGCCAGTATTGATCAGGAGAAGGGCCTTTCTCCCGTCGCCGACAGCGACTAATCCGCGAGACTTCATGGTAGGCATGGCCATCTCTCTTCCACTTCACAAGCCATATAATTTGGGGGCAAAGGCCTTCGCGTCGATCGGAAGTTCGTAATATGTATGCGCTTTGAAGTGTATTCTTTCGCGATAGAAAAACAGGTTTAATTGTTCAGTTTTCCCCCGGCTATGCCTTGATCTAGATCAAATCTATGCCTCGGTGCGTATATTTCTCTGCGAATGAGGGCGGATAATATTTTTTGAGCTGATTTAAATCAGGGCGTTCTGAACGCCTTGCCTCAGGATTGCTGAACATGGATATCAGCATATGCTCCTCTAATTGATGTGAACGAATGAAGCGAGGTGCTCGAAACACGAGCGCAGGAGGATTGGAAAATGTCTCAGAACCTTTCTCCAAGAATTCCCGGCCTCGGATTTACTTTCCGCGTTATTCCTGATCAGGACATCTCTCTTGAAGGGTCTAGTAGAAGGCTTGTCATCCTGGCTTTCTATCCGGCCGATTGGAGTCCTGTTTGTGGCGACCAAATGGTACTCTACAGTCAAGTCCGTTCAGAGCTCCAAAAGTATGGGGCTGAGATATTGGAAATTTCAGTCAATGGCGTCTGGTTCCGCAAAGCTTTTGTAGAACATTGTAATTTGCATTTCCCGTTGCTGGCTGATTTCGAGCCTAAGGGCGCAGTCGCCAAACAATATGAAACTTATCGGAACAAGGAAGGCGCGTTCGAGCGCGCACTCTTTTTCCTCGACAAGAATGGGGTCATCTTCTGAAGTTATCGCTCGCCAATTGCTGTCAACACAGGAGCTGATGGTATTCTTGACGCATTAGAGCGATTATCGCACGAGGAGAAAGGCCATGGCCGAATTGAAAGTGCCAGTCACGCTCACTGATCATATTCAAGGTGACATACGCGCCCCGGTGGTTCTCGTCGAATATGGGGATTATGAGTGCCCGCATTGTGGGGTTGCTTACCCTATCGTAAAAAGCCATAAAGCAGAGTTTGGGGCGTCAGCTTGCTTTCGTGTTCCGACATTTTCCCTTGTCTGAGGTTCACCCACACGCGGAAAGCGCGGAGTTCGCGGGAGACCATCGGAATTTCTCGGATATGCATGATCTCTTATTCGAGAACCAAGAGCGACTAGGGCTACCTCTGTATTTTTCGATCACGAAATCGCTAGGGCTCTCCGAGGAGAAACTGAAGGAGGCGCCTGCCGAGGGGGTTTACGCTCCTAGAGCGCCGGACTGGAAATTCGGCTCCTGGGTTTTGGCCTGGTGCGATCTGTGATTCACTTGCTGGAACGGGAGGTGGATCATGGGTCACTGCTATTCTCTCGATCTTCGGGTGCGCGTCGCCGACTTTGTCGCGGCGGGCCATT
>NZ_JBFRFT010000037.1:0-5949 GCF_052114965.1 Microvirga sp. 2TAF3
AATGGCCCGCCGCGACAAAGTCGGCGACGCGCACCCGAAGATCGAGAGAATAGCAGTGACCCATGATCCACCTCCCGTTCCAGCAAGTGAATCACAGATCGCACCAGGCCAAAACCCAGGAGCCGAATTTCCAGTCCGGCGCTCTAGGAATCCGGTTCGTGAGGATCAATCCGGGCCACGTGCCCGGATTTTTCATGGGCGCTGCAGGCTGCCATCCGCAAATGAGAGCCAGTGCTCTCGTCGGAGGAGTTTGTAGGGACGCGGCCAAAGCGGCCCAGATATGAACGAATGAAAGGACGAATGTCGGGCTGAAAGTGATTGCTGCATTGGCACGCAACATGTCCCACCTCCTGCCCTGTTCCGGCAATCACAATCCCTTCTGCGCGGCAGGCAGTCATGCATCGAGGGCCGTGTTGCGGGAGCGCGCCGCGCGCTCCATCTGGCGCAGCTGGCGCGCCCGTTCCTGCAATTCGTTCCGGTTCGCAAGCCACCATCCCCGGCTTGCCCTCAGCTCCGGATCCTCCGACTCGCGCGCGGACTTCGTGCGATAGAGTTCCTGCAGGATCGGCATGCGCCAATGCGCCCAGACATAATTGCTCAACGGCTCCCGCAGATGCGGATACAGATCCCGCATCGAAGGCTCCGTGAGAGGCTCGGCCACGATCTCCTCGAAGACGACGACACCCCAGGACAGGGTCGCGACCGGCTGGCCCAGTGGCGGAAGATCGTCACCGGGCACCGGATAACGCCTGCGGCGACGTTCCCTTTGCATGATATCGGTCTTATCGATGCCGCGCCTGCGCTTTTCCTCGCGCCGTAATCGCTTGGCTTCAGGTTCGTTGCGCCGCGCCGCCTCCTCTATCTCCGGCCACCTGCCGAGCAGTTCTTCATAGGAGCGGAACGGCACCCGCCAGATTCTCCTCTCGGGATCCCAGCGTGCCCACGGAATCGCGCGCATGGCCTCGACGACCGTTTTCGAATAGGGCGTGCGCACCCGCAGATCGTCCGCGACGGTGAGATAGGGGCTGCTCAACGGCTCGAAGAGGAATGCATCGCGGCCTTTGTCATCCGCATATCGATCGAGTGTCTCGAGCTCGCGGGACATCCAGGCGTCGAGCCGCCGCACTGCGGTCGTTCCCGGTACGAACCAGCATTGCTCGTCGCCGCGCCACCGCGCGCGGGGAAAGACCTCCCGGAAACGCCGCACCAGATCCCGGTCGTAAGGAAATGCCGCAAAGGCGCCGGGCTTCTCGCCCTCGGAAGGTGTCACCTTGAATGCGGATGAGATCTCCATTGTCTGGATCCAGCCTGCGGAGCAAACGGAGGCGTTCGCGCATGACAACCCGCTCGGCGGGACTTTCGATCCAACGACGACGCAAGCTCCGCCCTACGAGATGGAACCGACTCTGGCCCAACCGATTGGTGAGCAAGAGGTTTCCCATGCAGCCTGAGCCCGTCATCGACCACGCCCATTACCCGCCCGATCGTCTCCGCAAGATCCTGGAGCGCACGAAAACGATTGCGGTCGTGGGAGCGAGCGTCGATCCCTGGCGTCCGAGCTTCGGCGTCATGAATTACCTTCACCGGGCAGGCTACCGCCTGTTTCCCGTCAACCCGACAGCACTGGGCGCCAGCCTGTTCAACGAGCCCTTCCGGGCGCGGCTGAGCGAAATCGGGGAACCTGTCGATCTGGTCGATGTCTTCCGTCGCCCGGAGTATGTTCCAGGTATCGTGGAGGAAACGATCGTCATCGGCGCCCCCGTCCTATGGCTGCAACTCGGCATCGTTCACCAGGAGGCAGCACGACGTGCCGAGGCGGCCGGCATCGAGGTTGTCATGAACCGCTGCATCAGCGTCGAACTTTCGCGCCTGATGCGCTGACGGAACCTCCACGATCTGCCGATGCCCTGGGCAAGAACTGGTGGCAAGAGCTGGCTGCCTCCTAAAAACCCAGGAACCGGAACGGTCCGTGAGCAGGCACGTTAACAGCCAAGCTAGAGAGAGGTTCGATCTCCCGCATGCGCAGCCTTTCGAGCCCGCGAAATTGTCGTCAGCGAATTGAATGAGAAATGCCATGACCAGCCAAAGCTTTCGCCTCGAATGGCTTTCACGGCCGGCCTTCCGTCTGGCGAAGAAAGCCATGCCCGGCCTGTCGTCCACCGAAAGCGAGGCCATCGAAGCCGGCGATGTCTGGTGGGATGGAGACCTGTTCACCGGCAATCCCGACTGGAACAAGCTGCTCGCCGTGCCGCCCGCCTGCCTTTCTCCGGAGGAGGAGGCATTTCTCGCAGGTCCCGTCGAAACCCTCTGCGGAATGCTCGACGACTGGCGCATCACCTGGACCGACCGTGACCTGCCGCAGGAGGCATGGGATTATCTGAAGGCTAACAAGTTCTTCGGCATGATCATTCCGAAGACATTCGGCGGCCTCGGTTTTTCGGCCTATGCCCATTCGGAGGTGGTGAGGAAGATCTCGACGCGGTCGGTTGCCGCCGCCGTGACCACCATGGTGCCGAATTCCCTCGGACCGGGCGAATTGCTTCTGCAATTCGGCACCAGAGAACAGCAGGATTACTGGCTGCCGCGTCTCGCGGATGGACGCGAGATTCCGTGCTTCGGGCTGACGAGTCCGGAAGCCGGATCGGATGCCGCCTCGATGACCGATACGGGCATCGTCTGCCGGGGTCGGCATGAAGGGCATGAGGTGCTCGGCATCCGCCTCAACTGGCGCAAGCGCTACATCACTCTCGGCCCGGTGGCGACAGTGCTGGGCCTCGCCTTCAAACTCTACGATCCCGAGCGCCTGCTCGGCGGCGAGGAGGATATCGGAATCACCGTCGCCCTGGTGCGCACGAATACGCCGGGTGTCGAAATCGGCCGCAGGCATATTCCCTGCTTCCAGATGTTTCAGAACGGCCCCAATGCGGGAAAGGATGTCTTCATTCCCCTCGACGATGTGATCGGCGGGCGTGAGCGGGTCGGCCAGGGCTGGCGTATGCTCATGAGTGCACTGGCTGCCGGTCGCGGCATCTCCCTGCCTTCTCTCTCCGCTGCGGGCACCGCCTTCGCAGCGCATACGAGCGGCGCCTATGCCCGCGTGCGCGAGCAATTCCACATTCCCACCGGCAAGTTCGAAGGTGTCCAGGAAAAACTCGCCGCGATCGCCGGATCGGCCTATCTGCTCGACGGGGCCCGGCGTCTCACCTGCGCTGGACTCGACCAGGGGCATCACCCTGCGGTCATCTCGGGCATCATGAAGCTGCATGCCACGGAGCGCATGCGCGCGGCCGTGAACGATGCCATGGATATTCACGCGGGCAAGGCGGTGATCGATGGACCGCTGAACTATATCGGCAATTTCTATCGCGCCATTCCTGTCGGCATCACGGTGGAAGGCGCGAATATCCTGACCCGATGTCTCATCATTTTCGGCCAGGGCGCAATTCGCAGCCACCCCTACATCCTCAAGGAACTTCTCGCGCTCAGTGACGAAGATCAGGAACGGGGACTGATCGAATTCGACAAGGTCTTCTGGTCCCATGTCGGCCATACGGTCAAAACGCTGTTTCGAGCCTGGGGGCGCAATTGGACCGGCGGATGGCTGGCTCCCGCGCCCGATGCCGGCGCAGCATCACGCTTCTACAGACAATTGGGACGCTATGCGGCAGGCTTCGCGCTCGCCGCCGACTTCGCCTTCCTGACCATGGGCGGAACGCTCAAGCGCAGGGAACTGATTTCCGCGCGCTTCGGCGACATCCTCTCGGAGTTGTATCTCCTTTCCGCCGTCCTCAAGCGGTGGCAGGACGAGGGTCGTCAGAAAGACGACCTGCCATTGCTGCGGTACTGCATGGCACGCGGATTCCAGACCATCGAAAACCGCTTCGCCGAGATCTTCTCCAACCTGCCGAACCGCCCAACGGCATGGTTCCTGAAATTCATCATCCAGCCTTTGGGAGCGTACGCGCTCGGTCCTTCCGACGAACTCGTGGCCCAATGCGCCGCCATTCTCGTCGAACCCTCAGCTACCCGCGAGCGCCTCACGCAAGGGATTTATCACGGCAGTGGAGACGAGGGGCTCGCCCGCCTGGAACGTGCCTTCACACTCGTGACGCAAGCGCAACCGATTCACGAGAGATTGAAAAAAGCCGACCAATCTGATCGGCTTGCAGCCCTTCTGAACGGCACAATCACCGATGAGGAGGTCCGTCTTCTCGAGGAAACGGAAAAGGCCGTTTCCACGGTGATCGAGGTCGATGATTTTGCGGCGGCCGACCTGTTGCCGGAGCGGAAATTGGCATCCACGGGCGATACTCGCGAGACAAATGCGTTATCACCATCATATGACGTCATTTCCGACTCCATTCTAACCTTTCGTTAACCATACGAGCGCATCTTTTCAGCATCGGCGCGGACGCAATCACGCGCGCAGCTTCTTCTGGAGACGACGGCTCATGGCGGACAAAATCCTCTCCGAATCCATCAATGAGAAAATCACCTTGATCGAGCAGGTCGTCGCTGCAATCGCGCAAAACGCGGACGAGGATCAGCTGCGCGAGCTCCGCGAGATCCTCATCAGCCTTGCAGGCGTGCTCGACCGCGATCCGGGCATCGAAATGGCCGCCGACGATCTATACGCTGCTGCAAGGGTTGTGGTTCTCGACAGCCCCGTTGGTCTGCGCCCGTTGGCGCGTAAGCATCGCCTGCTGGTTGCGTCGAGCGAGCGTCTGGTTTTGCGGCTACGCGGAGTTTGCGAGCGCGAGGCGCCGAATGGTGCGTTGGCGTCTTCTGCTGCCATGGATGTCGTTTCCGCTCCCTGGCGTTCTGGATTTTTGGAGGTCTGGGGCACGCGGGTGTTGTGCGCGCCGGCGTTGTGATCTGACGGCAGAAAATGAGCGTTCCGACATACCAGCGGGGCGCTGATCTGTTGGCTGCAGAGGCTTACGGCCATCCTGAATTGCGAGATTTCTCGGCCTCGGCGTTGCGAGCAGGTCGCCTATTCGCATTCCTATTCACCGTCCCCTTTGCGGCGGTGTATCGACTGACAGGCTGAGCGCGAGTTTTCGCAGGAGTTCGGCGAGTTGCCGTCGCTCAGCTTCGCTGAGACCCGAGATGAGCTCATGTTCGAGAGCCATGTCCTCCCGGAAGGCTGCCTCAGTGCGCTGGCGTCCAAGCTCGGTCAACTCGACTAGCAGGCTGCGCCTGTCGGTTTCAGCCGGAAGGCGGCGCACGAGCCCGGCAGCCTCGAGCCGGGAGAGCCGGTCGGTCAGACCGCCGGAAGAG
Organism: Microvirga sp. 2TAF3; assembly: GCF_052114965.1. Classification (NCBI taxonomy): domain Bacteria; kingdom Pseudomonadati; phylum Pseudomonadota; class Alphaproteobacteria; order Hyphomicrobiales; family Methylobacteriaceae; genus Microvirga; species Microvirga sp. 2TAF3. The sequence goes on from NZ_JBFRFT010000037.1 coordinate 5,281, forward strand.
ATCATCAGCGTGCGATAGAGTTCGGTCGGTGTCAGCCGGAAGGGCGAGCCGGCCCGGTGCAACGTTGCAAGCACGTCGAATTCGCCGACGTCGAGGCCGTGGCGGGCGAACACCGCCTCAATCAAGGGCCGCAGATGAAGCGTGATCCGGCGGGCCCGACCGATAATCGCCACGCCCTCCGTATCGATGCCGGGCAGCTCCCGCGCCCACTGCGCCCTGATCTGTTCGATATGATCCACCGGTCGGTCCTCCGCCTCGCCCGTCATGTCGTACGATTTCCCTGATTCACGACACGATGCAACCATCTTGACGTCGAGATAAACGAGGTCCCGATGGCAAGGACATCACCAGCGCCTTTCGCGCCAAGCGGTATTGACCATGTCGTGTTCCGTGTTGCCGACGGTGAACACCTCGTCGCTTTCTATTGCGGTGTGCTCGGTTGCCCCTCGAGCGGGAGCATACGGCGCTGCGAGAGCATCTCGCGCGCCACGGCATTTAGATCGTCCTACAATCCGAAATGACTAAAGCGCTTTTGATCTGGGCTTGAATCCATTGGGGTGATCTGTGCGTTGACTGGGAGATGGCCCAGGAGGCAAGCCATGCCCCAGCCCTATTCGCCTGATCTGCGGGAGCGTGTTCTGGTTGCCTGTAAGCGCGGCGACCTTCCTC
>NZ_JBFRFT010000038.1:0-5427 GCF_052114965.1 Microvirga sp. 2TAF3
TGTGTGCGGCCTCATCATGGGTCTGGAGCCCACCTGTCATTGTGAGCTTCAGTTCTTTGCGCTCGGACGTTGCCAAGAAAGAGCCGGCCGACATGATCAGTATCCCCAAGATATCCAGCCCTCCCACGGTCTCGGCGAACACCGCCACGCCGAGCAAGACCACCGAGCGGGTTGCACCTGTTCCAAGATACAGTTGCCGTAGGGTCACATCCGGTAGGAAAACCTACCTGCGACCGTCAATCCGGTGGACTGCGAGGCAGCTAATCTTATGGTGCCCCGACGCTCCAGGCCGCTGACGTGTGCCTCGACACCACCAAGAGGGATCATGCGCCAGTCTTCCCAAATTCTCATTGAGCCGGGTCTAAAGGGCTCGATGCAGAAATCGCAGCCCAAGGCACTATTCTCGCATGCCGTCTTGCTGGCGTCAGCCTCGACATCAGCGCTGGTCCTCCTGATGGGGGCTGCTCAAGCCATACCGCCCAATACCGTGGTCCAAGGAGCACCCGTTACGGTACCGGGTACTCAGTCCTCGCCCTGGGACATTCCAAACAACCTCATGGTTGGGAATACGCTCGGCGGCACCTTGATCATTGAATCCGGCGGACGGGTCAACGGCACCACGGCCCGCGTCGGCTCCGACAACGTCACGGGTACGGTGACGGTTCAGGACGCAAGTTCGGTATGGGCCAACACCGGCACTATCTCGATCGGCGTGGGCAGTGCCGGTTTTGGTTTCCTCAACATCCTGAATGGAGGGAGCGTCAGCAACACAACCGCAGACGTCGGCGTCAGCCCCGGCGGCGGGACCGGCACGGTGATCGTGAGCGGCTCCGGCTCGCAATGGACCAACAGCACACTCACCGTTGGCTATCATGGCAATGGCACCGTAACGATCGACAATGGCGGAGCTGTCAGCGCATCCACCATCTGGATGGGACTGGTTCCAGGGTCACAGGGGACATTGACCCTGAGCGGTACCCCCGGAAATCGAGGCGTGCTGATGACCGGCCGCCTGATAAAGGGGCTTGGCGTAGATGGAGCAGGCACTGCCACGCTCAATCTCGACGGCGGGATACTGCGCGCTAGCGAAAACCGAACCCTCTTTCTCCCCGGTCAGGCCGATTATAGCTATGGCTTTGCTCCTGGGGACGTGGTGATCGGCACCGGCGGCGCCTTCATTGACAGCAACGGCCACAATATCGGCATTTCGGCAGCGCTTGGTGGCGCAGGCGGCCTGACCAAGCTCGGTGCCGGAACTCTGACGCTTTCCGGCGCCAATACCTATACCGGCGGCACGACGATCTCGGGCGGCACCCTTGTGGCCAATACGATCAGTCTCAAAGGACCCGTTTTCAACAATGCAGCGCTGGTGTTCGATCAGCCCGTGGATGGCACGTTCTCGGGCAACATCAGCGGGTCTGGATCGCTCACCAAGACCGGCACCGGCGCTCTGACGCTCACCGGGACCAACACCTACACCGGGGGGACCCAAGTGAATGGTGGAACCCTGGTCATCGGCGCTCCCGATGCGCTCGCCAGCGGCCCGGTCACGTTCGGTGGCGGTATTCTCCGGTTCGCTTATTCCGGCGCGCTGGACCGCCCCATTACCGTCAGTCCCGCCGGCTTTACCGCCGACACCAACGGCAATGCCCAGACGATGTCCGCTCCGCTCGCTGGCAGCGGTCCGTTCACCAAGGCCGGCTCCGGCAGCCTGAACCTCACGGGAAGCAGCCCGTTGACCGGGCCGACAACGATTCAGGCCGGACGCCTTGCGGTGAATGGCGCGCTGGCGAGCTCGACCGTCACCGTTCAGAACGGCGCGACGTTGGGCGGCAATGGCACGATCGGCGGGCTCATCGTTCAGAACGGCGGCTTTGCGGCTCCGGGCAACTCGATCGGCAGGCTGAGCGTTGCAGGAAACGTGTTCTTCACGTCGGGCTCGATCTACCAGGTGGAGGCCAATGCAGCCGGTCAGGCCGATAGGATTGATGCGTCCGGCACGGCGACGATTCAGGGCGGAACCGTCCAGGTCCTTGCCGAACAAGGCATCTACCTGCCGAGGACCACATACACGATCCTTTCGGCTGCCGGCGGAGTTTCGGGCCGGTTTGGAGCCATCAGCTCCAACTTGGCCTTCCTGATACCAACGCTGGATTACGGCAACAACGACGTCACCTTGACGCTGGCGCGCAGCACCGATCCAGCCCCGCAGCCCATCGCCTTCAATTCTGTGGCGACAACGATCAATCAGTTCCGCACCGCGAATGCGGTCGAAGCCCTGGGCCAAGGCAACCGGGTCTTCGACGCAGTGCTGGGCCAGGGCGTTGCAGGTGCGCGCCAAGCGTTCGACGCGCTTTCCGGCGACGTACATGCCAGCGGGGCGACCTCGGCCATGGCGGATGCGCGCAGGGTGCAGGATGCGCTCCTGGATCGGATGCGCGACACTCTCGGATCGCCGTCCGGCGTAGTGCGGGCCACCGTCAACACCGCCTATACGGCGGATCGGCCGGGTGTCGTGGCCTCCCAGGAGACAATCCCGGTCCCGACCTTCGATCCGCGCCGCTTCACGCTGTGGGGCGAGGGCTTCGGCTCGTGGGGACAGGTACGCTCCAACGGCAATGCGGCGGCGATAGACACCTCTACCGGCGGTTTCATACTCGGGGCTGATGCCCTGGTCAGCCCGGCCTACCGGATGGGGATCGCTGGCGGCTTCATCCGCACGACCTTCGACATCGACGGCCGCCTGTCATCCGGTGCGAATGAAAGCACCTTCGGCGCCATCTACGGCTCGGCCGCCTGGGGCGCGCTCAACCTGCGACTGGGGGCGTCCTACGCCTGGCAGGACATCGATGTCAGCCGCAGCATCAGCTTCCCCGGCTTCGCCGATGCGGTGCGGGCCTCCTATGGCGGCTGGGCGGGGCAGGCCTTCGGCGAACTGGGCTACCGGATTGGCCTGGGATCGGTACAACTCGAGCCGTTCGTCGGAGCCTCGCTTCTGCGCCTGCACACCAACCGTTTCCGGGAGGAGGGGGGCGCCGCGGCCCTCACCGGCTACGGGCGGGATCAGGATCTGGGCACCACGACGCTGGGATTGCGGGCCGAGGCGACCTTGAGCGAAGCGCTGCCGCTGACGCTCACCGGCCTGCTCGGCTGGCGGCACGCCTATGGCGATGTCGAGCCGCAGGCACTGCTGGCCTTTGCCGGCGGCACATCGGCGTTTTCGGTGGCAGGCGTGCCGGTCGACCGCGATGCGCTCGTCGCCGAGGCCGGGCTCGTCTGGCAGGCCTCCAAGGCGCTCAGCCTCGGGGTCAACTATGCCGGCCAGATCGGCAGCCGCGCCCAGGATCACAGCCTCAAGGGCAACCTCACTTGGAAATTCGAGACGAGGTGATCGTGAACGTTGGGCAGAGCAACCGCTTTCGTGCGGCTGACTAACTTTCCTGCGGTGTCGCCTTTTGGCACAAGGTCGACCTTAGCCGTATTTCCGCAATGGGGCTGCGAGACGACCTTCACGTAACTCCTTTTGAGGGCTCAGATTGACCCGTTTCGGACGTTCCCGGATCAGTTCTCTTATTCGGTCCGATATCCCATAACGTCCAGCTCAGAGAATCCAGTTACATTTCCAAGCCGGCGAGGAAGTCGGGGTCGACGGATAATAAACCTGCAAAAATCGTGATTGTGCTAAAGCCTCGGACCTAAAAGTGGCTTCCACTTTTAGGATCATCCGATGCTTTCTCCTTTGATGAGAGCATCGTGCGGCCGCAAAACCGGGTCCACTTTTGCGTACGATGCTCTAGGATGGGTGCGTGGATGTTTCGACTTTGCCGCCTCGGCATCCTGGAAGGACCCTCACCATGTCTGACGATCCAGGTAACGGCGTTGATCGACGGGACTTCATAATCTCAGCCATTGCCTCGGCCGCCTTCGCCACCGAGGCGAGCGCTGCCAACGCTCAGGGTACGATGCCCTCGTCTGCAAGCATGAATGCGGCAGTGCCCCAAGGCACGGCCTACACCGGCGACGTGATTGATGGGAAGAAAGTCGTCACGGCACTCGACGTTAACGACCTGAAATCCGGGCAGAAGCACGTCTTGTATTTCCAGGGTGTCGAGATGCCTACCGGTCAGCACTGGTATGTGTCCGTGACGGTCGCGAAGGGAGCAAAGCCGGGCAAGCGTGTCGTCCTGGTCAGTGGTGTGCACGGCGATGAAATGAGTTCCGTGCATACGGTCCAGACCGTGATGAGCCAGCTTGAACCGGCGAAGATGTCGGGCACGGTGATGGCGGTGACGGACGTGTCCCGCCCAGCCATGGAAAGCATGCAGCGCAGATGGCCCAATTCGGGCAGGGGCATGGATCTGATCGATATGAATCGAGAGTGGCCCGGGAGCGAGAACGGCGCTACCGCGCCCAGCCGACACGCCGGGCTCCTGTTCAACCGACTTCTCCGGCCGAACGCCGACTTTGCAATCGACTTTCATACGGGGACAACTGGGTTCGAAGTGACGGCATTCAATATCGCCGGCATGGATGTGCCCGAGGTCAAGGCAATGGTAGAGCTTTACCCGGTCGGCCAGATCTTTGACAATCATGTGTATCCCGGTGTTCTGCATAACGCGTTTATGGACGTGGGTATCCCGTCCTTTACACCGGAGATCGGAGCTGCGCGCGTCCTCGACCTCGAGATGATTTCCCTGTTCGTGGAAGGCACGATGAACGTCCTTACGCATCATGGCATCCTTGCCGGGCCAATGGGACGTACGGGCAAGGACTTGAATGTCTTTGTCGGCAATAGTGCGTTCCCGATCCTGGCCACCGCGGGTGGGATCGTCGAGCATCTGGTCAAGCTCAACGACAAGGTTGAAGCCGGACAGAAGGTAGCCATCCAGCGTAATGGCTTCGGCGAAGTGGTTGCGGAGTATACAAGCGGCGTGGCCGGAGAGGTAACGGGTCAGCGCAGCGATGCAATGTCCGAGCCTGGCAACCCCTTGGTCTTTATCCTTTTCAACAAGGCGACGCCGGACAGCGTCGAGATTTATCCCGAATAGTTTACCCGCGCGAACAGTCCATCTTCTTTCCGGGAGACTTCATCACCTCTGTCGCGGCGTGGGAGGAAGTCTTTTTATCTCGCGCGACGCTCACGGGTGGTGTTTTTACTGAATAGGCGCGACAGCATGCCATAAGCTGCCACGACTACGCTGCGGAAATTATAAGGCAGGTTCCATGAACGGGCTTCCCGAAATTGAACATGAATCCAAAATCCAGCAAGGTCCGGAACTGATGCTGTGGACGGCTCCCACCGAGCGGTGAGGTAGCATGGCTGCTTCGAGCAGCCAGCGACACAGGAGCAACCCATGAGCACGGTCACCACCATTGGTCTGGACATCGCCAAGTCCGTCTTCCAGGTGCACGGCATCAGCGCCTCGG
>NZ_JBFRFT010000039.1:0-3308 GCF_052114965.1 Microvirga sp. 2TAF3
CACACCGGAACAGCGCCCGGCCCAACGAAAGCCTGTCGCTCTCGAGACCGGCCCGCAGTGCCTGACGGCCGGTGTGCTTGTGGTGGAGGCGGCGGGAATTGAACCCGCGTCCTAAACGCCTATTCCACTCTGCCTCTACGATCATAGTCAGGAAAACCCGACACCCCGGGTATAGGTGTAAACTGGCCTGATTGCTAGGCCGCAATTGCGATCGCGCCTCCCGGCCTGATCAAGCATTGCTTTCAGCATCAATTGTCATCCATGCCATCCGGCCCAATAAGGATCTCGCCCGGCCCGAACTTCAGCGCCCAGCGGCGGACCGTCTCATACGAGACGACCATGCCGCGCTCGAGCAGCATCTCCTCGACCAGTCGCAGGCTCAATGGGAACCTGAAATAGAGCCATAGCACGTGGGCAATGATCTCGGGTGGAAAGCGATGACGTTTGTCGCTGACGGGATTGGTCATGCCGGCCCATCTATACGGCTCGCTCTCATACCCGAGTTAACGTGACGAACCCAGCCTCAGTGTCAGCCCTTGTGTTGCCGCTAGCGACAATGCGAAAGTCCTGCCTGGCTCCCGGTGTTTAAATTCCGGTACGACACCCTATTTATGGGCCATGCCCAAAAATTCCAAAGTCCCGTCTGCCGCTCTTAATAATTCAATCCGGCTGCATCTCGGTCATCAGCTACGATCCCTTTATGAAGATCCGGCGGTGGAGAAGCTCCCGCGCGATTTGGCGCGGTTAGCCGAGCGTGTGGCCCAGGTCATTCGTGTTCACACCGAGCCGGTCGATCAGGTCTTCATCGATGGGATCATGGCGGCCCTCCCAAGCCTCCGGAATTTTGCCCTTTCTCTGACCCGGCATATGGAACGAGCCGAAGATCTGGTGCAGGACACCGTCCTCAAGGCGCTCGCCAAGCGGGATGCATTTGAGACCGGGACAAACCTCCAGGCCTGGCTTTTCACCATCCTGCGAAATGGCTTTTATTCGGAACATCGAAAGGCTGGCCGGGAGGTTGAGGACGTCGAGGGTGCTTATGCGGTCAACATGATCACGATCCCGGATCAGGAGGATAAACTCGCCCTCCAGGATCTATCCGCCGCACTGGAAAAGCTGCCTCCGGACCAACGCGACGCGCTTATCCTCGTTGGCGCCGACGGCATGTCCTATGACGATGCCGCGGAGGCTCTCGGAGTCAAGGTCGGCACCATCAAGAGCCGGGTGAACCGGGCGCGCAGCCGCCTGGCCGAGTTAATGGGGACGACAGATGACGCGACTAAGGACAGTCGCCAGGCAGATTTATAGGTCGCCAGGCTGAATTGTTCCGCGCGGCGTACTATCCCCGGAAATTGAATTTCCTAACCCAAGCCATGCCTCTTGATGAGCTTCTCATGGTCGGCCATCGGATCGATTGGAGCGACCACATTAATTGTCAAAATGGAGGTAACTAGGCTTTCAATATCGTCGCCGGATCCGGCTTTGCCGGACTTAAGCCTCATTTTGCCGACTACATTGCCCCAACCCCGATCGCGATTTTGCATTGGTGGTGAAGGGGTTGGGAGGTTCGGCTGACTTGAAGCTTTGCGGTTCGCAAGGTACGAACGCTGCGAAACTGAGTGGCGTTGCTCGATCACGTATGCAGATCCCGAAGTGGACCTGCAGCGCGTATCTCAGGCGGATCCGTTGCAAAGTTCGAGTATAGCCACTTCCGGTGCCGTTTTGGCACCGTGGCGAACTCTTGAAGTCGTTGATCTTTCAGCGGCGGGCCTTCGAAACTCGATTGGAGGCTACAAGTAGAAAGCGTGTTTGCAACAGATCCGGCGGTAATGAGCTGGGTTCTAAAGGCGCTATCGCGGTACAATGAACGAAACTTCTGGAGGGCAGTTAGCAAGGGCTGTGTAACCGCCTGACACTTTCTCATGCTCCCCAAATCGGGCTGCCTTACTTCGGACTGAGCATTGCCGTGACGGCCGCTCGGCGTGTTGTCGGCAAGGCCAGAGTGGAGACGTTCAGGCGGTTGCTCGATCGGGCGCTTCTCAATCCGAGAGATTGACGCCGCACTCCCGGAAGCGAACGACCCGGCAAACCGGCCGCCCTGCGTCGAAAGGCGAAACTATGGATGGGCAACGAGGCCTTGCCCTTCATCAACCTCCTGGACGATGGGGGAGAGGATCCGGTAAAGGCATGAGTCATGCGGAACGCCGGCTAGAGACGTTCATATGGCCATATGGCTCTACACACGAGCGAAGTTAGCCGTTCATTAACCACTGCAGGCCGAGGATAGCTGCAGCCGAAAGGTAGGCGGGGAGCGCGCGGATGTACCGCCTCCCCGCCTTTTTGCTTTCAACGTCATCTCGACCCATAGGAGTAGGGCGTGAATGAGATCCTCAAACAGCGCATTGGTGAAAGGGTCGGTTCGCTCAAGATCTCCTGGCGGAGGGCCTCTTTGGAGGCTGGCCTTGAGGCGGGATTCATTCAGGACATCATAACTGGACGCTCCAAGGATCCAGCAGAGCAAGCTCTTGTGAGTCTCGCTGCGGTCCTCAAATGCAGTCCCGCCTATCTCATAGGCCAAAGTGACGAGCTCGCCGGCGACGCGGGGGGTATTCACGAGTGCGCTCAACCGGCGGCCGATATCGTCCAGCGGCCCGACGCTGTGATGGCGCTCAGGATCGTCGAGCAACTGCTCGATGAAGGCCACGTCAATGCAGCTCGTATTGCCGTGAAGCGTGCGCTTAAAGCGATCGCAGTCCAATAGGTAACGCAGTCGGAAATACCAGATAGGAGAGACCCGCCGAGAAAGTCTCATCCTCAAAATCTGATGCTTCGAGGACTGGTGGAGCGGCTAGCCCTTCGTAGACCCGTCGCCTTACAAGCTATGAACCATACAATCTAACCTGATAGGCTAGATCAGGAACGAACCATGCAATTCGGCGTCGGCAATGTCGTGTGTCTAGTTGCATACCCGTCTCATCCAATGACTGTCGTTAAAATCGATAGCCATGAGATTACCTGCAGATGGTTCGAAGGGGTCGCCGTGAAAGAGGGTACGTTTCCTGCCCATTACCTCGCGAAGGAGCCCAGAAGGCAACGCTAACCCGGGGAGCGTCTTCTCCCGGAGCGCAACCTTAGCCCTCTGGCTGCGGCCTCAAAGGACCGCCGCTTTCCTTGGGCCGTCCGCGTCCGGCGGTCGGCACGGCCGAGCCGCGGCTCGCCGAGACCGTGTCGCCGGTATCCCGGATCGGCGGCTGACCGTCGAGCAGGTTGCGGATCTCGTCGCCGGTCAGGGTCTCGTATTCGAGCAG
>NZ_JBFRFT010000040.1:0-3156 GCF_052114965.1 Microvirga sp. 2TAF3
TGGCGCGACGGCACCCAGCTCGTCCATTACAACGGCGCGCTCGGCTATCCCGATCAGGTCGGCCCGTACTGGAAGGAAGGCGTCTACCGCTCGACCGCTTCGGAAAGCATGGCCGTCCAGTACACCGGCTTCGATATGGTCAAGGGGACGGGTTCTCCCACGCCGACGCCGACCCCCACGCCAGATCCGACTCCTACGCCCACGCCGGACCCGACACCTACCCCCACGCCAACGCCGACGCCCACTCCGACCTCAACGATCCATGGCACGGATGGCAACGACGTTCTGCGGGGCACGTCCGGCATCGACAAGATCTATGGTCACGATGGAAACGACTATCTGATCGGTGGGGGCGGAAAGGATGTGCTGACCGGTGGTGCAGGCCGAGACGTCTTCGTGTTCAACACTAAGCTGAGTACGAACAACGTCGCGAAGATCACGGACTTCCATACGAAGGCTTCCTACGCATCCTCCTACCAGGACGATACGATCAACCTGGATCACGCGATCTTTACGAAGCTCGCGGAAGGCGGCCTGGCTTCCGGCGCATTCTGGACCGGCACGAAGGCGCACGATGCCGACGACCGGATTATCTATAACAACAAGACCGGCGCTCTTTACTACGATGCGGACGGCAACGGTGCCGGCGCGGCGGTGCAGTTCGCAACGGTCTCCAAGTACCTCAAGATGTCACATACTGATTTCTATGTGATCTGACGACCTGACAAGAGCAACGCCTCTATCAGAAGCGGCCCTGGTTTCCGACCAGGGCCGTTTTCGTTCCAGGTGGCAGCCGGAATTAGTCGACGTCGCTTAACAACTCATGCTCGGCAAGAGCAAAGCGAGAAGATTCCCATCCGGCCTTCCAGAAAGGTCACGCACATCGAAAGCCGAACGTCCGATCATGTTTTCATCGGACACGATCGGACTCTAGGAAACATCTTGGCTGGCCACCGGTTCGGATGACGTCCGTGTCGTGATCCGTTCAATGAGGATGGTAAGAATTGAGCCTGTAACGACAGCGACTGCTTTGACGGCAAAGTCGTGGCTTCGTCCATGACGGCCTGGAACAATGTGCTGCATCACTTCGAGAAGACCGGCGACACCGATCAAGAACAAGACGATTGCAATGCGGTGTCTTGGATAGGCAAGACAGAACATGCCACCGACCAGCGCAAAGGCTGCAAGCCGCTCGAAGTCAGCAGGCGCCCCTGTCATAGGACGCAGTTCAATGGGAGAAAGAGTGAAGATTGCGACCGCGGTGACGAGTAGCCACGCAAGAATACGTAACACGATTCTATTCATGGTTGTCCTTACAGATGATTTCGTACTCTGGCTGATGGCTCATTGGTGCTTGCGGCCTGAAGCCGTCCGTGCCGCACTCCAACAATGCCGCGATACTCTTCTCTGTTTCCAGGGCTGGTAACCACGAAAGAGCGCCGCAAGGCCCACGGCAAGCGAGGATCAACCGGCAAATCCATCAAGACCGAGAATTCTTGATGAGCCGACTTCGAGGGTTCCCCCCTCTGAGCGCAGGAGCCACGTCCATCCCAATCCCAGAATGCTCATGAAAATCTCTCTTGCCACAAGAGCAATAATCGTAACGACGAACAGGGCACGTAGCACGAACCAAACCCCATCCCACCCTGTCGCCCAGACGAAGATGCTCATCAGCAGGAACATTCCTAGGGTCAAGGTGGCAAGAACGGCCCCCGCGGCGATGCTCAGCATGGACATAAGGATGGCCAATGTGGATGCCAGCATCGCAACGCTCCGGGAATGTTGGATCCTCATCATGAAGGCATTCTATTCTGACGCCATTCCTGTGCCGAACAATCTCACTAGCCTTGAATAGTGCCCATACCTCTTAAGGCGTAGTCAAAATCCAAGCGCCAGCAGAAGGAGAGCGTGGAGGGAGCCGCCCAAATGCCCATCCTTGCTCCAATTCGGACTTTCCACAGCCGGAACGAATGTCGATCAGACGGTGTTCTACGACAACCAGTTGGAGGATGCGCCGGAGGCGGCTCCCGATTCCTATGACATTAAAGCCGGCACGCTGCCGAGCGGCAAGAATGTTCTGTCCAATGACGTGGATCTCGACAAAGGTGGCCCGCTGGGCGTCGTCGATCTGCAAGCCGTCACGCATATCAACGGGGTCGCGGCTAATATCGGTCAGTGGAACAATCTTGCAGGTGGCGGGCGCGCCCTGCTGAATTCCAACGGCATCTTCCAGTTTGCCGATAGTGGCGACTTCGCCGATCTCGCGCAGGACGCGACGCGGACCACGTCTTTTAACTATATCGTGACGGATTCGGCCGGGCGGAGCGACATCGATGAGGACTCTCTCGCCCCCATGAATGACTCGACTGCCGGCTCTACCTCGGTGACGGCGCCGATCGGAGCCACCGGAATTAGCAATTTCAGCGATGTCGACGATGAGGCCGCGGCATCGCGATCATCGGCGTCAGCGACAAGGGCAGCTCTACCACTCGATCGATAGCGGCGCGACCTGAACAGCTCTGAGAACCGTCAGCGCAGGTTCGGCCGTGGCGCTGTTGGAAGGCTGGGACAGCAGATGAACATCCCCTCTTGCAATATGGAGGGAATTGATTATGTGTCCCCCTGGCGCCGCTCTATCGGCGAGCGCCTTCTCCAGACACAGTGATCGTCAGCCTCCCGGCACCCGCCAGGGGCCGATGCTGCGCCTTCAGAAGCATGCGATTATAAGCCGTTCAGGCTTGATCGACCCTTCCAAAGGTAAGGCATTGTGTACTGGATTATAGGCATGAGCCTGAATCCTCGAAGTTTTCGAGCGCTTTCAAGAGCTCCTCTGACGACATCTGAAAGACGATCCAGGAATTTAATTCACTGGATTTACGTAGACGCATAACTCAATATGTTTCTGCGAACGATATTACTTGCCATTTCTGTAAACAAAAAGTATAAATACGAACTCGAGTTCAAAAAATTCGAATTTGTACTTGACGGGAACGATGGCCATGTCTATATCGGGTTCATCGCGGAGTTGCCGATTGATTGGTTGCTCCGGGTTTTCTTTTGAAGAACGGGCGGCTGGGGCCGGGAAGTGAGATTTCCGGGCTTGGGCGCTGTTTTCTTCGGATACTGTGCGCATCGGATGATGCGTGTGCTCTTTGA
>NZ_JBFRFT010000041.1:0-2882 GCF_052114965.1 Microvirga sp. 2TAF3
TGGCTCGTGAGCGCGACGCTGGGTTCCGAGCGGCAGGACTTTCGCTACGACATCGCCGGCAACCTGGTGGCGCAGACCGGGCCGGGCGCCTTCGGCGCGGCCTTTCCCTCGGCCGGCTCGGCGCATCCGCACGCGCCGCTTTCCGTCAATACCATCCGCCAAGGCTATGACGGCAACGGCAACCTGCTCGGCGACGGTGTGCGCTCCTTCACCTGGAACGGCGACAACCGGCTGGCGCAGGTCCGGACCGCCGGGCTGACGGTGACGTTCACTTACGGCCCGGACGGGGCGCGGCTGACGAAGACGGTGACGGCGGCCGACGGCACGCCGCGTCCCACCCTGTTTCTCGGTCCCGGCTTCGAGCGCGGTCCCGGCCCGGCTTCGGCGCCGGAGCGCGGACCGTGGACGCTCTATCCGCATCCGGATGTGCGGCTGCAGCCGGGTCCGGGCGGGCAGGCGGCGAGCGTGCACCGCGACCACCTCGGCTCGCCGCGCCGCCTGAGCGCGGCGGGAAGCGGGGCGGTGCTGGCCAGGACCGTGCACCGGGCCTATGGCGACAGGCTGGTGCTCTCAGGGGCCGAGGCGCTCGACACGCACGGCTACATCGGCGAGCGCGAGGATGGCGAGCTCGGGCTGATCTATCTCAATGCGCGCTACTACGACCCGAAGCTGGGGCGGTTTCTCTCGCCCGACAGCCTCGATCCGACCCTGCCGGGGGTGGGCACCAACCGCTATGCCTATGCGCTGAACAATCCGGTCAACCTGCGGGATCCGGGTGGGCAGCGCACGGATGAGGACGAGCCAAGCCAGCAGGCGGATGCGCCATCGGCGTTGCCGAATGACACTGATGTTGCCAAGTCATATCGTGATTGGCGCGATGGTTCTATTCGAAACTCGGAACCAAATCGCGGTACGATAGCGGATCGAGAAAGTTTTAGCCCTGAGAGGCGCGGATACAGCCTCGATAAGTCCGGATGGCACTACTACGAAGCAGGGCCGAATTCGATATGTTCGGCAGGTCTTGGCTGTTCAGCAGAGGAAATAAAAGATCAATTTTCACGTTTTGCTTTTCCGGGTCAGAATCCAGCCAAGCCGGTCAGAAATTTTGACGTAAACCAAGTGATTGAACCGAATACCAGGATGCCAACGGGTCATATAAGAAGCTTCGTAAGCGAAGATGGGCTTAGTATAATAAATAAGACCCAGTGGGATCATCCACTATACGATGGCGAGGTCAGACGAAGCGCCTCGCGCTTGGAGGACGGGTCATGGGTAGCTCACACTATTGGGTATGGAAATAATGTGTTCCCTGGTATGAATACACTCAATGAAAAACTGGGTCCTGGTTTGTTCAATGAACTTGATCGCCTTTTGAGGGAAAATATTGAACGGCATCACGGAGTACAGTAATGCGCTTTATGGTTGTAAGTCTAATCACTCTAAATTTGGTTGCTGCGGCAGTTCTTTCAAGCAGCTTAGTTGCTGATGCCGTCGCTGATTCGCAGCTGTTAGCGAGAGCAGTTCAAATTTCAAAATTCAGTGTCGATAGCGGCGATACTGACAGAGTTGTCGCAATAATTCGGAGCTTTGCAGACGACAACAAATTTGCCATTCGCGTTGATAACAAGACGGGGCCTACTTTAATGATAGAATTATGGCGTGCTGACGTCATGATTGTCGTGGCGAATCCGTTCAATCCATCCGATTTTGAGGTCGGTTTCTATGACGTATGGAGCAAAGATTCAGAGCACAGAAATATTGATGCGTTATACAAAGGCCTAAAGAAAGCACTTTCTACGTTACCTGGCGTTAAATTTCGAGACTAATGGTAGCAAGCTACTAATCTATCTGCGCGACGCGGCCGGGCGCATCCTGACCATCCGCAGCCCGGCGGCGCCGGGCGAGGCCACCGCCTTCAGCTACAACGCCGCCGACTGGCTGGTGAGCGCGACGCTCGGGGCCGAGCGGCAGGACTTTCGCTACGATGTTTCCGGCAACCTGGTGGCGCAGACCGGGCCGGGCGCCTTCGGCGCGGCCTTTCCCTCGGCCGGCTCGGCGCATCCGCACGCGCCGCTTTCCGTCAATACCGTGCCGCAAGGCTATGACGGCAACGGCAACCTGCTCGGCGACGGCACGCGCGCCTTCACCTGGAACGGCGACAACCGGCTGCAGCAGGTCAGGACCGCCGGGCTGACGGTGACGTTCGCCTACGGCCCTGACGGGGCGCGGCTGACCAAGACGGTGACGGCGGCCGACGGCACGCCGCGTCCCACGCTGTTTCTCGGCTCCGGCTTCGAGCGCGGTCCCGGCCCGGCATCGGCGCCGGAGCGCGGCCCATGGACGCTCTATCCGCATCCGGATGTGCGGCTGCAGCCGGGTCCGGGCGGGCAGGCGGCGAGCGTGCACCGCGACCACCTCGGCTCGCCGCGCCGCCTGAGCGCGGCGGGAAGCGGGGCGGTGCTGGCCAAGACCGTGCACCGGGCCTATGGCGACAGGCTGGTGCTGTCCGGCGCCGAGGCGCTCGACACGCACGGCTACATCGGCGAGCGCGAGGATGGCGAGCTCGGGCTGGTTTATCTCAACGCGCGCTACTACGACCCGAAGCTGGGGCGGTTTCTGTCGCCCGACAGCCTTGATCCGACCCTGCCGGGGGTGGGCACCAATCGCTATGCCTACGCGCTGAACAATCCGGTCAATTTGAGCGATCCGAGCGGGAATTCGGTCAGTGACACAGGGGGATTCACGAGCGACAGCGTCACCGGCGCCTTGGATGACGATGACAGGGCGGAGGCCGAAGGACGGGTGCAGACGGCGGATTTGGCGGGAGCTCTCGCGGGGGCGCTGAGTGGTGCGCAGGCTGGAGCTAGAAACGCAAAAGATCC
>NZ_JBFRFT010000042.1:0-2821 GCF_052114965.1 Microvirga sp. 2TAF3
ACCTCGAAGATCGACAGCCGCACGATCCTCGGCGAGATGGGCGCCGAGCAGCTCCTGGGCCAGGGCGACATGCTGTACATGGCCGGGGGCGGGCGCATCACCCGCGTGCACGGGCCGTTCTGCTCCGACGAGGAGGTCGAGAAGGTCGTCGCCCACCTCAAGCGGCAGGCCCGGCCGCAATATCTCGAAGCCGTCACCGCCGAAGGCGAGGATGACATCGAAACCGAGGAGACGCCGGTCTTCGACGAGGGCGATTTCGGCTCGGGTTCAGGCGAGTTGTATGACCAAGCGGTTGCGATCGTGCTGCGGCACAGGAAGGCCTCGACCTCCTACATCCAGCGGCGGCTGCAGATCGGCTACAACCGTGCCGCCTCGCTGATGGAGCGCATGGAGAAGGAGGGCATCGTCGGCCCCGCCAACCATGCCGGTAAGCGGGAGATCCTGATCGGCCCCGACAACATGGATGGGCATTGAGAAGGCATTAAAGCTTCCCACCGTCATTCCGGGTGCCCGGCATTTGCTGTCGGGCACCCGAACTATTAGGAATAGGCGAGACCGTTATCGTTTCCTGGGGGAACTCTCATGCGGCTTTTCTTCAGCGAAACGCAATTGGCGCATCGGCCGAAACAATACATGGTGCATGGACGGATCGTGGATCCGTTCGAAAATCCGGATCGTGCCGCGACATTGATCGAGGCGCTCGGCACTGTGGGGCTTCCGCGAACGGAGCCTGCTGATTTCGGACTGGAACCCATTCTTCAGGTTCACGCCGATCATTACGTCGCCTTCCTGAAAACCGCCTATGCGCGCTTCATGGAACTCCCCGGTCATGGGCCTGAAGTGCTGCCCAATGTTCATCCCTATCGTGGAGCGGGCGATGACTTTGCCGCACGCCCCCGGCCGCGTACGACAGGCATTCTCGGGCAGGCGGGCTGGTATATCGGCGATCTGTCCTGCGCCATGATGGAAGGAACCTATCGCGCTGCTTATGCATCCGCGCAGACGGCAATTGCGGGTGCCTCATCTATAGTCTCTGGCGAAGATGCGAGTTTCGCCTTATGCCGGCCGCCCGGGCATCATGCCTATGCGGATCGCGCTTCGGGCTTCTGCTACTTCAACAATGCAGCGATTGCGGCGGAAGTTCTGCGACGCAGTTTTCCCCATGTAGCGGTCATCGATTTCGACACGCATCACGGCGACGGAACGCAGGCGATCTTCTACACCCGTGACGATGTATTCTACGGCTCCGTTCACACCGATCCGTCAGCCTATTATCCGCATTATGCCGGTTATGCGGATGAGACCGGAGCGGGGCAGGGCGAGGGCGCGAACCTCAACCTTCCGCTTGCTCAAGGCGCGGACGATGCCGCCTTCATCGAAGCGAACAGACATCTGTCGCGCGCAGTCCAGGCACATCGCATCGACGCCCTCGTGCTTTCGGCCGGATGGGATGCACACAGGGACGATCCCCTGTCGAAGTTGAACGTGACATCCGAGGCCTATGCGCGCATCGGAGAGATCTGGGGCGAGCTCAGGCTTCCCACTCTGATCGTTCAGGAGGGAGGTTATTCCCTTGCCGCTGTCGCCGATGCGGCTCCAGCCTTTGTTAGGGCTTTTCGTTCCGCTTCGGCGACGTGACAAGACCGCGATGAGATCCAGATCCCGTTTAAGGAATGGGCTCAGGATGCCTTGCGAAAGCGCTTCTCGGAAGGCTTGCTGTTCCTCGCCTCGGCATTCTCGCGCCGCTGACGAAGAGCGTCCAACTGCTGCTTGACCTGATCGAAGAGATGAGCATGAGCTTGGCCATGCTCGCTCATGATGTCGGCAAGAACGCTGACAGCGCGCTCCAGTCGCTCTTCGGTCATAGGGTGACGTTTCCGTCCTTTCCAGTCTGTCATTTGACGTCCTCTCGAATGGATCGAGAGAAACGATAATCCTAATATGTTTACGGATACCCTAAGATCGGCAGTTCGCGCATCGTGCGGAAAAGCGGATCCGGTTTTTCGCCGACGCGGGCCTTCGGTTCGCTTAGAACGGTGCTCTCACCTGGAGATCGTGCGCGGCCACCATCAGGTAATGGAGCGGCAGGATACGCATGATGCAGGCGGCATCGATCCTGCTTCGCACAAGGGTTCTTTATTCCACCCGGCATCGCATGGCATACTCATGCTCTGTTCGCTTCGGGAGTCGTGCGGTGATTGATACTGCGTTGCGCCAAAACATCCGACATATGCTGCAAAATGTGCGCAGCATGATTGGTAGTTACACCGGGCTATATGGGGACGAAAATTTGACCCACGATGTGCTGCATACCTGCGATCGCATCATTGCGCATGTTGTGCCGCATACCGGCCTCGAAGAGGCAAGGCGCCTCGTCGAGGAGCGATGCCAGCGGCTTACGCAGATGGCCGACCGTTTCGGCGAGCGGAATCTCGCGCTCATCTCGACGGCGCGAGCGCAGGCGATTGCGAGCATCGATGTGTTGCAGGACGCCGTTCTCGAACGATGCAAGGGATACGATGCCGCGCCGCATGTCGGCCCGGTCTTGAGAGTGCGAAGCAGCTAAAGGGAACCTCACTGTCGCATCGCGGACGCACTGACTGGCCGCAACCGACTCTCGTCAAGAAACCCGGCCCCTGCGCAGCCTGATTTTCTGGATTTTGCTGCCTTTTTAGAGCGGGCAGCAGTTGCGTGGAATCGGGAGAGCTGATTCCATAGGGTTGGTTGTGATTGGCCGGGAGGCGTCCCATGCCAGCTCCTCTGTCTCGAGACTTGCGTGAGCGGATCGTGCGTGCGGTGGAAGGCGGATCCTCCATCCGGC
>NZ_JBFRFT010000043.1:0-2776 GCF_052114965.1 Microvirga sp. 2TAF3
CGCAAATGGCAGGACCAGTCCGGCGTCGAGAAGTACTCGACCGAGGTGGTGCTGCAGCGCTTCCGCGGTGAATTGACCATTCTCGACAGCCGCGGCTCCGGCGGGGCGTCGGAGTATGGCGACGAGGAGGGCGGCCAGATCAGCCGCGGTGGCGATTTCGGCCGGTCCTCGCCGATGGAGCGGCGTCCGGCCCCGGCTTCGAGCGGTGGCGGCAGCGGGGGTGGCTCGCGCTACGGCGATCTCGACGACGATATCCCGTTCTAGTCCATCCATCCCCGCCACATTCCGCGGCGCGGGCAGGGCGAGTACGTGATTGATTGCGGCGATGGACGCCGTGTCGGCGTCCATCGCCTTTCACGAACGGCTCGGCTTCAGGCCGGCTACCTATTTGGGAAAGCCGGGACTTTTGCTGCGGGCTAAACGATTACGAGCGGGGGCGGTCGTCTCCGGAACGGTTGTGACTTGACGATGCCGGTGCTGGTCTCCGCCTTGTCGGCAATGCGATCGAGAATTCCGTCGAGCTGCCCGATCGAGCGGACGAACAGGCGGACGACATAGCAATCGTCGCCCGTCACCTTGTCGCACTCGCTGACTTCGGGAATCTCCTCGATCAGCTTCTGGACGACATGCAGCTTGCCGGGCATGGGCCGGATGCGGACGATGGCCTGCAGCAGGTAGCCGAGGGCCCGCGGGTCGAGCTCGACGTTAAAGGCGCGAATCGCGCCGCGCTCTTCAAGGCGCCGCAACCGCTCCGATACGCATGGCCAGCGCCAAGAGGGCCTTGCCAACGCATGATCGGATCTTGTAACGTTACGTTATATAATCAACGAACCCCGATGCTGCCATCATGACCTTGACCCTGACCCTGCAGAATTTCTCTCGCCCGACCGCCTCGTCGCTCATCAAGCTCGTCTCGGCCGATGCCATGGGAACACAAGGTGACAATTATAGTATGCAGCCGGCTCTCAGCCCCGACGGCCGTTACGTCTTCTTCAGCAGCTATTCCGGAAATCTGGTCGGCAACGACACGCTCACGTACGGAGATCTCTTCCGCAAGGATCTGCTGACCGGGGCCATTACTCGCGCTGTGAGCACGCTAAGCGGTGGAGAGCCCCACGGCGAAAGTGGCTATAGCAGTGTGAGCGCCAACGGGAACTATCTCGTGTTCAGCAGCACCGCAAATGATTTGACGGAAGGCGGCACTGCCGGTCTCCGCTATCAGATCTATGTGAAGAATTTGACGACCGGCGCGATCACCCTGGCCTCGACCGTCGACGGCTTGGAGGGCAATGAAAACAGCTATCGAGGCCAGATCAGCAATGACGGGCGTTATGTCCTGTTCGATGGCCGGGCAACGAATCTCGTCAAAGGGGACACGAACGGCTCCTGGGACGTCTTCGTCAAGGACCTCGATACCGGCACGATCCGCCGTGTCTCGACGAGCTCCACGGATGCACAGGGCAACGGCGACAGTTTGCGCGCTCAGCTCACCGCCGATGGCCGCCATGCCTTGTTCGACAGCTCGGCCAGCAATCTCGTCGACAATGACACGAACGGACATTCCGATATCTTCCTCAAGGATCTGCAATCCGGCGAGGTTACCCGTGTCTCGACGGGAAGCGGCGACCAGGAGGCGAACGGCGCGAGTTATTATGGGAATCTCAGCGCCAACGGCCGTTACGTCGTGTTCTCCAGCACGGCCAGCAACCTCGTCGATGGCGATACCAACGGCAAGGTCGATATTTTTCGGAAGGATCTTCTGACGGGGAAGATCGTCCGGGTTTCAACGGCTTCGGATGGCGCCCAATCCACGGGGGAGCGATGCGACGATCCAAAGATCAGCGCTGACGGGCGGTATGTCGCCTTCCACAGCGATGCGAGTGACCTCGTGCCGGGGGACAGCAACGGCAAGCAGGACGTCTTCGTCAAGGATATGGTGACAGGCAGGATCACGCGCGTGTCGGCGTCGACCGCCGATGGTGATGATGACAGCGGTTCCGACGGTTTCGCGATTACGCCCGATGGGCGGCACGTCATATTCAGCAGCTATGCGAGCAATCTCGTCGCCGGGGATACGAACAACGACGGTGATATCTTCTCCGTCGACATGGCGCTGATGGAGCAGGCGGATGCGATCCGCGCAGGGCGCTATGTCGAGGCTAAGCTCGGCGTTGGCAATGCCTCTTCCGTCGGCCTCGACTGGGGAGACGGCACCGTCGATACCCTGATCCCGACCGGTGGCAGCGCCGCCTTCAACCATGTCTACGTGACGACCGGCCTCAAAGCGGCGCTTGCGACGGTGAGGGAGGGCAGCCAGTCCTGGATCGTACCCTATCTCGTCGATCTTTCCACCGGCACCATGAGCCGCAACAGCGCCAAGGCGGATACCCTCTCCGGCGGCGCTGCGGCGGACAAATTGTACGGGGATTCCACGTCCAACGTCCTCATCGGGAATGCCGGCAACGACGTTCTCTCAGGAGGTCTCGGGAATGACACGCTCAAAGGCGGGCTCGGCAATGACGTGCTCACCGGCGGCGCGGGCAAGGACATCTTCGTGTTCGACACCAAGCCGAACAAGAAGAGCAATTTCGACAAGATCGCCGACTTTTCCGTCAAGGACGATACGMTCTGGCTCGACAACGCCGTCTTCAAGAAGCTCGGCAAGGGCACGGAACTGAAGCCGGGCAAGCTGAACAAGGGCTTCTTCACCATCGGCGACAAGGCCAAGGACAAGAACGATTACCTGATCTACGACGCCAAGAAGGGCGTGCTGTAT
>NZ_JBFRFT010000044.1:0-2652 GCF_052114965.1 Microvirga sp. 2TAF3
GGATCTTTTGCGTTTCTAGCTCCAGCCTGCGCACCACTCAGCGCCCCCGCGAGAGCTCCCGCCAAATCCGCCGTCTGCACCCGTCCTTCGGCCTCCGCCCTGTCATCGTCATCCAAGGCGCCGGTGACGCTGTCGCTCGTGAATCCCCCGGTGTCACTGACCGAATTCCCGCCCGGGTCGTTCAAGTTGACCGGATTATTCAGCGCGTAGGCATAGCGATTGGTGCCCACCCCCGGCAGGGTCGGATCGAGGCTGTCGGGCGACAGGAAGCGGCCCGCCTTCGGGTCGTAGTAGCGCGCATTGAGATAAACCAGCCCGAGCTCGCCATCCTCGCGCTCGCCGAGGTAGCCGTGCGTGTCGAGCGCGTCGGCGCCGGACAGCACCAGCCTGTCGCCATAGGCCCGGTGTACGGCTTGAGCCTGATAGGCTTAATTCATCGCATAATCGATGCGGTGCTTAATTTTCGCTTAGGACTCTTGTCATGAAAAGCTCTACCGCACCCGCACCAAATAGTGAATTTTGTTCGAAGCCCGTTATTTCGGGCGGGACTGGCATCTCTTTTTCAATCTTAGTTAAATCGCTCTCAGAATATTGAATAAGGCGAGCACGTCTGGTCCCTTCCTCTCTCCATATAAAGTAAGGCATCGGCCATTCCTCTCGATTCCAGTTCGGTACCTCGCCGATAACCTGCCATTCACGTCTTATAAGGCGTAAATCACCGCACCGTATCCGCTTCAGCGCCTGATTCGGCTTCAGGCTCGCCACGTCATCAGGACCTGGGGGGGCATCGCGACGAGGGCCAAACAGGTAAACGAGAAGGCCGCCCCGCCGCCCAGCACGAGCAACAACACCGAGGGCATATCCATAATCTCGGAGCGGGAGGCTGAAACAGGAACCTTCACGATAGGGGAGCTTTGCCATCATCAATCCTCGAGAAAGCGGCGTGCCGCATCCATATATTCATCTCTGCGAGGATTTGTCGGGCTGATCGGATTAATTACGTTGAGCGGTGGCTGGTACTGATCATGTAGCATTTGCTCAAGCCCTCGTTGCTCGTTGCGAATGCCGGTCTCGTGAATTGGGTCGAACTTTAACCCCTCAAATCTTGGATCGCGCAAATGCTGCGCTTCACGCCTCGCAAAATCATTTGTTCGTCCTGTTCTCATGACATTTCCAGCCTCATCCTTAAGTGCATAGGTACCGCCCTTGGCAGCGGCTAAGTCCTCGATGACGCTTCGCTCGGCCTGGGTTTCAATCCCAAGCCCGTGCACGCCCTTCCCGGCGGCTTTTGCTCCCTTTTATGCAGGCAGACACTGCCTTGAGACCAGCGCCACCTTCATGCCGACGCTCTCGGAAGAAATCCTGCTCCGTTGCACTGCTTTCAAAAAATGGAGCTATTCTCCGGCAGGTAGCGGCCCCCTCTTCCAGAGTCCGCCTATACTTGCGCGTTCACTGAAATACCCCTTTGGGAGATTAAGTATCCCATTAAGAGATGGGTCTCGTTCCAACAAGTGATTAAGCCCAACCAGTCTCGGGATCGTATGGCTTCCACAATCCATTTTCCCACAAAGGAGTTGCCACGCCCCATCTCTATCATGTGATACCAACAATATATCTCTGCTATCCTTAAACACATGCTCACATACTACCGCAGCGATTTCCGGCTCAGAACTAGTCACTGAATTTGTTGTCATTCGATAGCACTCCGTTCCCGAGTGGAGAGATGTCTTGACTTGGCCGCACCTCATTCTCAAGCCCCCTTTGATTGGGAGGTGTCCACTCATCCCCTAGATCCTTATTACCCTTAGAACTATTGCAGGATTTGCAAGCTGCAGCACCGTTTTCTAACTCAGTGGCGCCGCCTTTTGACCAAGCTTTGATATGATCTCCTTGTATCGTATTAGGTTGTTTTTTCTCCAAAGTAAGCTCCTCACCGCAATATTCACATTTTCCTTTTGCCTTTTCAAAAAGTTCTTCTTTTTGCTTTCCGGTATATAAACGCCCCATTTCCGTAACTAATGGGCCCGATTTAACTGTGGGAGTTGTCGCGATCGGGTCAAGTTGCGGCATCGTCGGCGTCGTCACTGCCGGTACACCGGTATAGTCGCCCATCGGCGTGTGAACCGTCGTACCCACAGGAGCCGCCGGAGGCGTGCTCAACACTTGGCCGGCATAGCTGATCGCGTCACGCGCATAGGGTGCGGCAGCGACTGCCGCCACAACCGCTGTTCCTGCCAAGACCGCTGCTTGATAGGCGCCGTATGCCCCAAGAGCGGCGGCGGTGATGGCCTCTTGACCGCTCTTATCCAGCTTGTTCACCGGGTCATTCAGCGCATAGGCATAGCGGTTGGTGCCCACCCCGGGCAGCACCGGATCAAGGCTGTCGGGCGACAGAAACCGCCCCGCCTTCGGGTCGTAGTAGCGCGCATTGAGATAGATCAGCCCGAGCTCGCCATCCTCGCGCTCGCCGAGGTAGCCGTGCGTGTCGAGCGCGTCGGCGCCGGACAGCACCAGCCTGTCGCCATAGGCCCGGTGCACGGTCCTGGCCAGCACCGCCCCGCTTCCCGCCGCGCTCAGCCGGCGCGGCGAGCCGAGATGGTCGCGGTGCACGCTCGCCGCCTGCCCGCCCGGACCCGGCTGCAGCCGCACATC
>NZ_JBFRFT010000045.1:0-2641 GCF_052114965.1 Microvirga sp. 2TAF3
AGGCGCATCGCGATCGACAGGAACGCGCCGACGAGACCCGCCGTGAAGCCGAAGATGAAGTAGAGAGTGCCGATATCCTTGTGGTTCGTGGAATAGAACCACCGGCGCCAGAAGGTCGGAACCTCGGGGTGATCCGCGTGAGCGGCATCAGCTGCATTTGCCATGATGAGACCTCTGTGGTCCTTCTTTCTAGATTACTGAGCGTTCGCGAGCTTGAGCGGGGCCGGGCCGTCGACGGAAGCATACTTCTGCTTCGCCTCAGCCAGCCAAGCGGCATATTGCTGCTCGCTCACGACGCGGATGGTAATCGGCATATACGGGTGGCCGTTGCCGCAAAGCTCCGAGCACTGGCCGTGATACACGCCTTCCTGCTCCGCCTTGAACCAGGTCTCGTTCAGACGGCCCGGGACGGCGTCGATCTTCACGCCGAAGGACGGCATGGCGAAGGAATGCAGCACGTCGGCGGCGGTGACCTGCACCTTCACGATCTTGTTGACCGGAACCACCATCTCGTTGTCGACGGTGAGCAGCTTCGGCTGGCCGGGCTTCAGATCCTTGGTTTCGACCATGTTCGAATCGAACTTGAAGCCGCCGCCCTGATCGGCCGGGTACTCGTAGCCCCAATACCAGGCGTAGCCCGTGACCTTCACCACCATGTCGGCGGGGGGCGTGACGAGCTGCAGGCGCAGCAGGCGGAAGGACGGGATCGCGATGGCGACCAGGATCAGCACCGGAACGATGGTCCAGGCGACCTCGAGAAGGGTGTTGTGCGTGGTCCGCGAAGGAACCGGATTCTTCCGTTCGTTGAACCGGGCGACGATGATGATGATCAGCGCCAGCACGAAAAGGCAGATCGCCGCGATGAGCCAGACGAGATAGGTATGGAAATTGGACAGATCGCGTCCGACCTCCGTCACCATGCCCTGCATGCTCATTTCCCAAGGGGAAGGTGCGCCGGTGCCCGCGGCTGCCTCACTTATGCCTAACACAAGTGCGACCGCCGCCGTGGAAAGGGCGGTCACCGATCGAAGTCCTGAGGTCTCGATCCGCATCGGTGTTCCAAAGCTCCTAAGATGTGATGGCCGTGAGGCCACGAAAGCATCGGGGAGGGCGCGGGCGCGCAAAAAACGGTGCCCGGCCTGCGCCATCACCTTTGATCTGCGTCTATGACCACAGGATGGGCAGGAGCGCAACGGTGCAAGCGTCGCAATTTATGCGTCATAACCGCCAAAAGATCGATTCCGTGACCCAATTGCACCCTCTCGCTTGACATTGCGGGCCCCGGCATGGTCCGAACGGGCCACGTTGGAATGGCGCGGCAAAGCCGCCATCCTTTAAAGGGATTCGATGACGGAGGTGCCTGTGAGCACGTTACGATGGGTTCGCGGCGCAGCGGCGGCGTTGCTGGGACTGGTTGCGCTTGGTTCGGTCGGCGGGGCCAATGCTCAGGGCATGGTCAAGAATACGTTCGGGGACTGGCAGATGCGCTGCGAAACCCCGGCCGGCGCCACGACCGAGCAATGCGCCCTCGTGCAGAACGTGGCGGCCGAGGATCGTCCGAACGTCACCCTCGTCATTATTGTGTTGAAAACCGCCGACGCGAAGAGCCGGCTCCTGCGCATCGTGGCGCCTTTGGGTATCCTGCTTCCCTCGGGGCTCGGCCTCAAGATCGACCAGACGGATATCGGCCGCGCCGGTTTCGTACGTTGCCTGGCGACGGGCTGCGTCGCCGAGGTCGTGATGGAGGACAACCTGGTGAATCAGATGAAGAGCGGCCAGACCGCGACCTTCATCGTGTTCCAGACGCCCGAGGAGGGGATCGGCATTCCCGTGTCGCTGAACGGATTCGCGGCGGGATTCGACGCCCTGCCGTAAGGGTAGGTGAACCATAAGGTCGAGAAGTGGGGGACGTCATGAGTGGATTGGGCGCAAAGGCCGGTTGGGCTCTCGCCGTGCTTGGGCTTTCGGCTTTGGCAGGTTGCGGAGCGCCGGGAGAGGGCGGCTCGACCCTGGGCAACATGGTGCTTTTCGCGGGGTCGACCGTGCCTCCTCCCATGCAGAAGGCGGTCAATGACGTTTATTGCCCGACGGTCGATATCGTCGAGGGCGGCTCGACAATCCAGGCCTTTGCGGGTGGCCGCGTCGGAGATGCGGGCGGGCTACGCAGCCAGATCGCCATCAGTCAGCTGGCCCGGGAATGCGCCGGCAGCCCGGATGGTTCGACGATCGTAAAGGTGGGCGTCGAGGGCCGTGCTCTCCTGGGGGGCGGAGGCGCGCCGGGGCGCTACGACGTACCCGTCCACATCCTTGTGAAGCGCGGCTCGACCGTGATCGCCAACCGCTCGCGCCGGATGGCGGTGACCATCCCGTCCGGCGACACCCAGGCAACCTTCGCCGTGGTCGAGGACGGCATCGTCGTGCCGCCCGCCGATGCGAACAGTTTCGAGATCGAGGTCGGGCTCGGAGCCGGGCCTACGGCCGGCAGACGTCGCGGCTAGAGCGGATTCGATTTAGGTGAACTCGTATCCGCAGTTGCTGAGGTAGTTCTGGCACTCCTCGACTGGGAAGCGATCGAGCAGTTCTCCGATGGTCGTCCAGAGCGCCTCCTTGGTGCGCGCCGCCGCCTTGCGCAGGAGCGCTT
>NZ_JBFRFT010000046.1:0-2468 GCF_052114965.1 Microvirga sp. 2TAF3
TGCGCCGAGCCGGCCGAGGGAAAGGCCGCGCCGAAGGCGCCCGGCCCGGTCTGCGCCACCAGGTTGCCGGCGATGTCGTAGCGAAAGTCCTGCCGCTCGGAACCCAGCGTCGCGCTCACGAGCCAGTCGGCGGCGTTGTAGCTGAAGGCAGCGGCCTCGCCCGGCGCCGCCGGGCTGCGGATGGTCAGGATGCGCCCGGCCGCATCGCGCAGATAGGTCAGCTCGAGCCCCGGCATCGTCAGGCCGGTCAGGAAGCCGCGCTTGGGGTCGTAGGTCCGCACCGTCGCGCTGCCGTCGGCAAAGCGCGTCGTAAGCGATCGAAGCGATCCGGCCCGGTGGCGTCAATTTTTGGCCTCTTGTCAGACTTGCTTATTGAATGGCTGGTAGTTTTCGAACTCCCATTTGCCCAGGCGCAGTAATTTTGGAACTATATCTTGCCAAGTATACCCGGTACACGAACTGCAATACCGATCTATTCTATTTCGAATAAGCTTAAAATCATATTCATGTGCTATTATCAACGGCTCCCCAATTAAAATATCTTCTCCTTTAAAGATATTTTGTATTCCATTAGGAGAACAAATATAACAATCAAAACTATCATAAGCATCCACCCTTTCAGGCCCAACAAAAATTTGAACAAAGATTGCAAAAGTATCTTTTCTTTCTGGAACAAAATTATCGACATCCACGTCTGGCGAATAAATATCTTTTAGTTCTGCTCTCATATTTTATTTCTCTATATCAAGATGCCCATTTGACTCCCATGCTCCCCGGGGCTGCGATCTTGATTCAAAATTAGCCTGCACACCGGTCGGAGCAAAGGGGCTATTTGGCTTTTCAGAGGGACCCCTATACTGTCGTAGACCATCCGAAGACTCAAGATATCCTTTGCTTGTAACTCTAGGACCAGGTCCAACCCAGGCTTTGCCAAGCTCATCTGCCTCCTGCGCTGATGCTTTCCCCATTCCGAAATTGCCCGTTTTTTGTGAGGCCTCTTCCAACATTCTGGCAGCGGCCGTTCTGGCAGCGGCCAAGTCCTCGATGACACTTCGCGCGGCCTGGGTTTCAGTCCCAAGCCCGGGCACGCCTTTCCCAGCCGCTTTGGCGCCCTTGATGCCGGCAGACAGCGCCTTAAGACCAGCGCCCACCTCCATGCTGACGCGGCCCGGCCCGGCTGTTTGCGGGATGCCGGACATAGCCTGCCCCCCTGCGTCAAGCACGTTTCCGAGAGCTTCAGAGGCCCACCCAAGGAAGCCTGCGACGGCTTCTCCAATCGGATCCCGTGGCGCATTGGGATTCGATTTGAGAGCATCGTCCGCCGCCGGGTCGTAGCTCGGTGCTTCGGTGTTGTTGCCGCTCGGATCGCTCAAATTGACCGGATTGTTCAGCGCGTAGGCATAGCGATTGGTGCCCACCCCCGGCAGGGTCGGATCAAGGCTGTCGGGCGACAGAAACCGCCCCAGCTTCGGGTCGTAGTAGCGCGCATTGAGATAGATCAGCCCGAGCTTCTATGCGTCGATAAAGTCGAAATATATTTCTCTGATAATAAATTTTAATTATATAAATCATTTTTAAAGAATTCATACTCTCTGAATGTAATTTCAAGTTCATCTTTTGGCCAAAAGATTATCCTATGAATCATCATATCATTTATTATATCTATCTCGTCATAGAGAATTTCTTGCGCCTCTTCTTTTATTGCTTCAAATCTCCGACACAAATCAATCGCATTACTAACTCCAGAATATACCATGGATATTTCCGAGTACCCCCTTTGCCTGTCCCCGATCTTCATACTTACCGTTAACTTGTCAGCCTCGCTTTTTGCACAAATTACTTTACCGTCATGAATTGATATTTCATCAACATATTTAATTAAACTATCATGAAGCTGCGGCCTTAAATTTTTCAGATGCCGTTCATACGATTTATTTGCTTCGTCAAAAGCGTCATCATCAGTGAACGTGTTGCGCTTAAAAAATCTCATTACTCTCTCGGTCCTTTCCAACCATGGCCATCAAGCCAATCTCTCACATCATTCGAGATAGGCTTTTCAGGCCTTCCATTATCGTGTTTCCAAGTACCATCTTTATTTAAAGCACGCCCATCTTTCAGATGAGCATGATCTTGTTCGTAGGGCCCTCTTCCCTTATCTACGCGCTCGACATCCTCGGGAGCTTTTTCCCTTTCTACCTCTTTCTGCATTGTGCCCGGACGAGAACTCTCCTTTGTTTCTTTTACTTCCTCAGCTTTCTCATTGTTCAAAGGCTCGACCTTGGGAGAATCTTTGAACGTACCAATCAGGCCGCCGATAATGCCGCCGACTATTGCCCCGACTGCCGCGCTCCGAGGATCTTTTGCGTTTCTAGCTCCAGCCTGCGCACCACTCAGCGCCCCCGCGAGAGCTCCCGCCAAATCCGCCGTCTGCACCCGTCCTTCGGCCTCCGCCCTGTCATCGTCATCCA
>NZ_JBFRFT010000047.1:0-1888 GCF_052114965.1 Microvirga sp. 2TAF3
CATCTACGGCCTCTACAGCAACGAGGTCGAGGAGAGCGTCGTCGAGGGCCATGTCAGCAAGCTGCGCAAGAAGCTCCGCGCCCGCCTCGGATACGATCCCATCGAAGCTAAACGCTATATCGGATATACCTTCACAGGCTGAAATCTCAATCCAACAAACACGACGGTGGCCGATTTCTTTTATACCCTCGGGTTGCTGTAGGCAGCTTATATCCAGACTGTCGGCAGAATTGAAAAACTTACCAACCTCCTGGATCAACGGGTTGGCCGGAGCCATTGCAAAGCAAACATTAATCTTATCGGCTGATTTTCATCGGCGATGGCGATGCAGATGAGCTGAGCAGTTTACTTGAGGGGAGTGATACGACCTATTAGAAACCGTGAGGAGCCATCAAGAGGCCATCAGGCGCGTAAAGCACGGTGTGCACGGGAGCCAGTGTTGCGTATTTCGAGTCGAGTCGGATTGTTTCCTCTCCCCCAAGATTCTGGTGACGCCGAGGCGCAGTGTGCTGCAAAGATGCGCAGCAATGCATGGGCAGCAATCAAAGCGCGGCGCATTGAACCCTTCTACCAACCCAAGATCAGCTTGGCCTCAGGCCGGATCATCGGCTTCGAAGCGCTGCTACGCTGGCGTGGCCCGCACGAAAGCTTTCAACTCCCGGGCGCCATTCAGGCAGCCTTTGACGATCCCCAACTGGCCATTGCGCTCGGCCAGTATATGCAAAGCATGATCTTCGACGATATGCGCCGCTGGCGTGAATCCAGAATTGACTTTGGCCGTGTCGCGATCAATGCCTCCGCCGCCGAGTTCGGCAATGACGATTTCGCCGAACAGGTGCTGGCACGCCTACGTAGTGCCAAGCTACCCCCGCACTGCCTCGAACTTGAAGTTACTGAAACTGTTTTTCTCGGCCGCGGGGCGGAATATGTTGAGCGGGCAGTGCGCCGCTTGAGCATTGCCGGCGTCACCATCGCACTCGATGATTTCGGCACCGGCTATGCTTCGCTGTCTCATCTCAAGCATTTCCCGGTTGATAGTATCAAGATCGACCGCTCCTTCGTCCAGGATCTGGCCAGCAACGCCCAGGATGCAGCAATCTTGCAGGCGATCCTGCAGCTCGGCAAGGGGCTGGGCATCGCCACCGTGGCCGAGGGCATCGAGAACGACACCCAGGCAGCGTATTTGCGCGTCCACGGCTGCGATTACGGCCAGGGCTTTCTCTTCAGGAGTCCCGTTCCTCGCCAGGACGTCCCAATACTAGCAAAAGAATGGGAGCCCAAAGAGTTGCTGCGCAAGCTCGGCACACAAACGAAGAATGAATTGTGGGCGACGATTGGAAGCCTGCTGGATTTGCGCTCGCTTCATGACAGCAGCGCCATGGCTTGATTCCCTTTTGCAAAAAGACCTTTTGGAAGCCAAACCGGGCTAGGCCATTTGGCCTATATCTAGTCATGAACGATAGGCTGTTTAGCCGAATAGACCTGTGATTCGCAGATCGCCTAGAAGTGAGGGATTAAAGTCATAACGGCTTCGATTCGGAAGGCTTTTAGGTTGAATGCGTCATCGCAATCACATCGAAAAGCATATCCCTGGTAATGATAGTTAAGTAGTGTAGAGCAACCGGCGCGATCAGAACGACGTTGTGACCTTTCATACTATGCGTGGGGGCGCAGCATATGTATTTTCTTGTCGGTGATCCGCGGACGAAAATTCCAACACACACTAACAATTCAGCGGACGAGGGGGTCTCGTCGCTGGGGCTGGACCGGGACGATTTCCGGGACTGGCTCGAGGCCGCCTCGCGGGCCGATTTCGAGGCGGTGCAGGGCTTCCTGCTCGGCGAGTTCCAGGACCGCCTCGCCTGCACCGAGACCATCCGCCGCCATT
>NZ_JBFRFT010000048.1:0-1876 GCF_052114965.1 Microvirga sp. 2TAF3
TAGGCCCGGTGCACGGTCCTGGCCAGCACCGCCCCGCTTCCCGCCGCGCTCAGCCGGCGCGGCGAGCCGAGATGGTCGCGGTGCACGCTCGCCGCCTGCCCGCCCGGACCCGGCTGCAGCCGCACATCCGGATGCGGATAGAGCGTCCATGGGCCGCGCTCCGGCGCCGAAGCCGGGCCGGGACCGCGCTCGAAGCCGGAGCCGAGGAACAGGGTGGGACGCGGCGTGCCGTCGACCGCGGTCACCGTCTTCATCAGCCGCGCCCCGTCCGGGCCGTAGGCGAACGTCACCGTCACCCCGGCGCTCTTGACCTGCTGCAGCCGGTTGTCGCCGTTCCAGGTGAAGGCGCGCGTGCCGTCGCCGAGCAGGTTGCCGTTGCCGTCATAGCCTTGCGGCACGGTATTGACGGAAAGCGGCGCGTGCGGATGCGCCGAGCCGGCCGACGGAAAGGCCGCGCCGAAGGCGCCCGGCCCGGTCTGCGCCACCAGGTTGCCGGCAATGTCGTAGCGAAAGTCCTGCCGCTCAGAGCCCAGCGTCGCGCTCAGCAGCCAGTCGGCGGCGTTGTAGCTGAAGGCGGCGGCCTCGCTCGGGGCGGCCGGGCTGCGGATCACCAGGATGCGCCCGGCCGCATCGCGGGTATAGGTCAAGTCGAGCCCCGGCATCGTCAGGCCGGTCAGGAAGCCGCGCTTGGGATCGTAGGTCCGCACCGTCGCGCTGCCGTCGGCAAAGCGCGTCGCCAGCGGCCGGTCGGAGGCGTCGTAGGTGATCGCCGTGATCTGGCCCGGGATCGAAAGCAGCCGCCCTGCTAAGCTCTTGGGGATGCGCCAACTGGCGGCAACCCATACTTCTCCCAAATTCGCAGCATGAACAATCTTTCTGGTTCAGAAAAAATAGGATCTTCCATCCATTGTCGAAAAATAATCTCGTGCGTTGATGAACTATATGGGCGAGCGCCAGCAAGGAATTTCGCGTCTCCGGCCACAATATAATATCGGTTATATTGCTCTTTATATATTAGAAAATCTAAATTTGCATTATAAATTAAAAGATACTCATGGGAATGCCTATGAAAACAATTTAATATTGTATCTCGATTTGGAATTATTTCTTCTATGGATCGCGGGCGATCGAATTCAAAGTAAACAGCACGACATTGTGTTGGCATTTTGGAGCGAATAACATTCGAGAGCCACTCCGCCTCCAATGCCGAAGGGAGATTCACAAAAGGAATCGTATGCCAGCCTCGTTCCAACACCTTATCAGTACGAAGTTGAAACGATCCATCCAGCATGTTCTCAACTTCATTATCGACAATATCAATGCGCACTTAGCTAATCCCTATACCGAACCTCGTAGCCACGACCATTGGGACCGCGGATCTCAAGAGTGGGCGAGCCATCAGTACTCCCTGGTCGAGCGGTCACCTTTGTGCCATCTGGAAATTCCACCACCTTCCCAGAACCGTAAGCTGTATTAATGTCTTTTGTCTTTCCAAATCCCAGATCTTCATACTGCTTAAAATCTCTCAAGGCATCGTCATAGGTTCCGCTCTTCTCGCGTTGATTCGTCGGTCCCTTTGTCGCTCGGCCTGGCGTTGTCCCTCCAAGGATTGTATTTGTCGCGTCCTTCACCTGCTCCTTCTGAGGCTCTTCTTCCCCCACTTTCTCATTGTTCAAGGGCTCGATCTTGGGAGAATCTTTGAACGTACCAATCAGGCCGCCTATAACGCCGCCGACTATTGCCCCGACTGCCGCGCTCCGAGGATCTTTTGCGTTTCTAGCTCCAGCCTGCGCACCACTCAGCGCCCCCGCGAGAGCTCCCGCCAAATCCGCCGTCTGCACCCGTCCTTCGGCCTCCGCCCTGTCATCGTCATCCA
>NZ_JBFRFT010000049.1:0-1749 GCF_052114965.1 Microvirga sp. 2TAF3
TGCCGCGGTCGAGCCCGCCATGCTCGGCCAACAGCTGCAGCACATACGACCCAAACCCGCCGATCGCGCCTTCCTCCACCGTGACCAGCACCTCGTGCTCGCGCGCCAGCCGCAGGATCAGGTCTTCGTCGAGCGGCTTGGCAAAGCGCGCATCCGCCACCGTCGTCGACAAGCCCCGCGCCTCAAGCTCCTCGGCCGCCTTGAGCGCCTCGGCCAGGCGCGTGCCGAGCGACAGCAGCGCGATTCGGGTGCCCTGCCTGACGATCCGGCCTTGGCCGATCGCCAGCGGCACGCCTTGCTCCGGCAGCTCGATGCCGACCCCCTCGCCGCGCGGATAGCGCAGGGCGATCGGGCCGGCGTCATAGGCCGCCGCGGTCGCCACCATGTGCACCAGCTCGGCCTCGTCGGCCGCCGCCATCAGCACCATGTTGGGCAGGCAGCCGAGATAGGCGACATCGAACGCCCCGGCATGGGTCGGCCCGTCCGCCCCGACGAGGCCTGCCCGGTCGAGGGCAAAGCGCACCGGCAGGTTCTGCAGGGCGACGTCGTGCACGACCTGGTCGTAGCCGCGCTGCAGGAAGGTCGAGTAGATGGCGCAGAACGGCTTGTAGCCCTCCGCCGCCAGGCCGGCGGCAAACGTCACCGCGTGCTGCTCGGCGATGCCGACATCGAAGGTGCGGGTCGGAAACGCCTGGCCGAACAGGTCGAGGCCGGTGCCGGACGGCATCGCCGCGGTGACCGCGACGATCTTGTCGTCCTGGGCCGCTTCCCGGATCAGGCTGTCGCCGAACACCCGGGTGTAGGCCGGCGCATTGGCCTTGGCCTTGGCCTGGGCGCCGGTGACCACGTCGAAGGCAACGACGCCGTGATACTTGTCGGCCGCCGCCTCGGCCGGGGCGTAGCCCTTGCCCTTCTGGGTCACCACATGGACCAGGATCGGGCCGGTCTCGGCATCGCGCACGTTCTTCAGGATCGGCAGCAGATGGTCGAGGTTGTGGCCGTCGATCGGGCCGACATAATAAAAGCCCATCTCCTCGAACAGGGTGCCGCCGGTCCAGAAGCCGCGGGCGAATTCCTCGGCCTTGGCGGCCTTGTCGTAGAAGAACTTCGGCAGCTTCTTGGCGAGCTGCTTGGCGGTCTCGCGCAGGCCGCGATAGGTGCCGCCGGAGACCAGCCTGGCGAGATAGGACGACATCGCCCCGGTCGGCGGGGCGATCGACATGTCGTTGTCGTTGAGGATGACGATCAGGCGCGAATGCAGGGCGCCGGCATTGTTCATGGCCTCGTAGGCCATGCCGGCCGACATGGCGCCGTCGCCGATCACCGCGACGACGTTGTGGGTGCGGCCGTCGAGATCGCGCGCCACCGCCATGCCGAGCCCGGCCGAGATCGAGGTCGAGGAATGGGCGGCGCCGAACGGGTCGTACTCGCTCTCGGCCCGCTTGGTGAAGCCGGACAGGCCGCCGGCCTGGCGCAAGGTGCGGATGCGATTGCGCCGGCCGGTCAGGATCTTGTGCGGATAGGCCTGGTGACCGACATCCCAGATCAGGCGGTCGCGCGGGGTGTCGAACACGTAATGCAGCGCCACGGTGAGCTCGACCACGCCCAAGCCGGCGCCGAGATGGCCGCCGGTGACCGAGACCGCATCGATGGTCTCGGCACGCAACTCATCCGCCAGCTGCCGCAACTGGGCTTCGGACAAAAGACGCAGATCGGAAGGGGTCGCTATCGTGTCGAGAAGAGGTGTGG
>NZ_JBFRFT010000050.1:0-1586 GCF_052114965.1 Microvirga sp. 2TAF3
GCGATGCGCGGCAGGGTCTCGAACTGGTGGAAGGGCGGCGGCGACGGCAGCGTCCATTCCAACGTCGTCGCTCCTTCGCCCCACGGATTGGCGCCAGCCCGCTCCTTGCGGATGAAGGCATAGATAACGCCGAAGATGAAGACGAGAAGACCGAAGGCGAAGATGTAGGAGCCGATCGACGACACCTTGTTCCAGCCGGCGAAGGCATCCGGATAATCCGCATAGCGGCGCGGCATGCCCGAGAGGCCGAGGAAGTGCATCGGGAAGAACAGCACGTTGGAGCCGATGAAGGCGATCCAGAAGTGCAGCTTGCCGATCCATTCCGGGATCATGTAGCCGGTGATCTTCGGGAACCAGTAGTACATGCCGGCGAAGATCACGAACACGGCGCCGAGCGAGAGCACGTAGTGGAAGTGGGCGACCACGTAATAGGTGTCGTGCATGTAGCGGTCGACGCCCGCATTGGCCAGCACCACGCCGGTGACGCCGCCGACCGTGAACAGGAAGACGAAGCCGACGGCCCAGTGCATCGCCGCGGTGAAGCGGATCGAGCCGCCCCACATGGTGGCGATCCACGAGAAGATCTTCACGCCCGTCGGCACCGCGATCACCATGGTGGCGAACACGAAATAGGCCTGGGTCTGGAGCGAGAGGCCGACCGTGTACATGTGGTGCGCCCACACGACGAAGCCGACGACGCCGATCGCCACCATGGCATAGGCCATGCCGAGATAGCCGAAGATCGGCTTCTTGGAGAAGGTCGAGATGATGTGGCTGACGATGCCGAAGGCCGGCAGGATCATGATGTACACTTCGGGATGGCCGAAGAACCAGAACAGGTGCTGGTACAGGATCGGATCGCCGCCGCCCGACGGATCGAAGAAGGTGGTGCCGAAGTTACGGTCGGTCAAGAGCATCGTGATCGCGCCGGCGAGAACCGGGAGCGACAACAGCAGCAGGAAGGCGGTGACCAGCATGGCCCAGGCGAAGAGCGGCATCTTGTGCAGCGTCATGCCCGGAGCGCGCATGTTCAGGATGGTGGTGATGAAGTTGATCGCGCCCAGGATCGAGGCCGCACCGGCAAGGTGCAGGGCCAGGATGCCGAAATCGAGCGCCGGGCCGGGGTGACCGACGGTCGAGAGCGGCGGATAGACCGTCCAGCCGCCGCCGAAGCCTAGCGAACCCGGCGCGCCTTCGACGAAGAGCGAGCAGAGCATCAGGCCGAAGGCCGAGACCGTGAGCCAGAACGAGATGTTGTTCATGCGCGGGAAGGCCATGTCCGGCGCGCCGATCATCAGCGGCACGAACCAGTTGCCAAACCCGCCGATCAGGGTGGGCATCACCATGAAGAACACCATGATGAGGCCGTGGCCCGTCACGAAGACGTTGAAGGCCTGCGGATTGGAGAAATACTGCAATCCGGGTTCCTGCAGCTCCAGGCGCATCGCGATCGACAGGAACGCGCCGACGAGACCCGCCGTGAAGCCGAAGATGAAGTAGAGAGTGCCGATATCCTTGTGGTTCGTGGAATAGAACCACCGGCGCCAGAAGGTCGGAACCTCGGGGTGATCCGCGTGAGCGGCATC
>NZ_JBFRFT010000051.1:0-1411 GCF_052114965.1 Microvirga sp. 2TAF3
CCGCCGCTTTCCTTGGGCCGTCCGCGTCCGGCGGTCGGCACGGCCGAGCCGCGGCTCGCCGAGACCGTGTCGCCGGTATCCCGGATCGGCGGCTGACCGTCGAGCAGGTTGCGGATCTCGTCGCCGGTCAGGGTCTCGTATTCGAGCAGGCCCCGGGCCAGCGCCTCGAGTTCGTGCTGCTTCTCGGTCAGGATGCGGCGGGCATCCTCCAGCCCAGCCTCGACCAGGCGGCGCACTTCCGAATCGATCTTCTGCGCGGTCGCCTCGGAGACGTTCTGCTGGCGGCCCATCTGCATGCCCAGAAAGACCTCGTCCTGGTTCTCGCCATAGGCGACGGTGCCGAGCTCGGGCGAGAAGCCCCACTTGGTCACCATCATCCGGGCCAGCCGCGTCGCCTGCTCGATGTCCGACTGGGCGCCCGAGGTCACCTTCTCCTTGCCGAAGATCATCTCCTCGGCGATGCGGCCGCCCATCATGATCGCCAGACGCGAGGTCATCTGCTCGAAGCTCATCGAGAGCTTGTCGCGCTCCGGCAGCTGCATGACCATGCCGAGCGCCCGCCCGCGCGGGATGATCGTGGCCTTGTGGACCGGATCGGTCGCCGGCACGTTGAGGGCGACCACGGCATGGCCGGCCTCGTGATAGGCGGTGAGCCGCTTCTCGTCGTCGGTCATGACCAGGGTGCGGCGCTCCGCGCCCATCATCACCTTGTCCTTGGCGTCCTCGAACTCGTGCATCGTGACGATGCGCTTGCCGCGCCGCGCCGCCAGCAGCGCCGCCTCGTTGACGAGGTTCATCAGGTCCGCGCCGGAGAAGCCGGGCGTGCCGCGGGCGATCACTTTCAGATCCACGTCGGGCGCCAGCGGCACCTTGCGCACATGGACGCGCAGGATCTTCTCGCGGCCGACCACGTCCGGGTTCGGCACCACGATCTGGCGGTCGAAGCGGCCGGGGCGCAGCAGCGCCGGGTCGAGCACGTCGGGACGGTTGGTGGCGGCGATGATGATGACGCCCTCGTTGGCCTCGAAGCCGTCCATCTCGACCAGGAGCTGGTTGAGGGTCTGCTCACGCTCGTCGTTGCCGCCGCCCAAGCCGGCGCCACGATGGCGGCCGACCGCGTCGATCTCGTCGATGAAGATGATGCAGGGGGCGTTCTTCTTGGCCTGTTCGAACATGTCGCGCACGCGGCTGGCGCCGACGCCGACGAACATCTCGACGAAGTCGGAGCCCGAGATGGTGAAGAACGGCACATTGGCTTCGCCGGCGACCGCGCGGGCGGTCAGGGTCTTGCCGGTGCCGGGCGGGCCGACGAGCAGCACGCCGCGCGGAATGCGGCCGCCGAGGCGCTGGAACTTCTGCGGATCGCGCAGGAACTCCACGATCTCCTGCAGATCCTCCTTGGCCTCGTCGA
>NZ_JBFRFT010000052.1:0-1369 GCF_052114965.1 Microvirga sp. 2TAF3
TGATGCTGTGGACGGCTCCCACCGAGCGGTGAGGTAGCATGGCTGCTTCGAGCAGCCAGCGACACAGGAGCAACCCATGAGCACGGTCACCACCATTGGTCTGGACATCGCCAAGTCCGTCTTCCAGGTGCACGGCATCAGCGCCTCGGGTGAGGTGCTAATCCGGCGCCAGGTCAGGCGCGGGCAGGTGCTCAAGTTCTTCGCTTCTCTGCCACCCTCCCTGATCGGCATCGAGGCGTGTGCCTCAGCCCATCACTGGTCACGAGAGCTCCAGAGCCTCGGCCATGAGGTGAAGCTCATGCCGCCGGCTTACGTCAAACCTTATGTGAAGCGGCAGAAGAACGACATGGCCGATGCCGAGGCGATCTGCGAAGCGGTGACCCGGCCGACCATGCGCTTTGTCGAGACGAAGACGTGTGAGCAGCAGAGCGTGCTGATGCTGCACCGGGTGCGGCTCATGCAGGTTCGGCAGAAGACCATGCTGACCAACGCCATCCGAGCCCACCTGGCCGAGTTCGGCTTGGTGGCGAAGATCGGCCGCAAGGGTGTTGATGAACTGCTGCTGTTGGTCCGTGATGGGGATGAGCGGATCCCGGAGTTGGCCCGCGCCTGCATCCTGGCGCTCGCCGAGCAACTGGTGCTGGTCAAACGCCAGATCCTGGAGATGGACCGGCGCATCACCGCCTGCCATCGGGCCAGCGAGGTCAGCCGCCGACTGGCCGAGATCCCTGGAGTGGGTCCGCTGCTCGCATCTGCTCTCGTGGCCCATGTCCCCAACCCGAAGGCTTTCTCCTCAGGCCGTAATCTGGCGGCCTGGATCGGCTTGGTGCCGAAGCAGAACTCCAGCGGCGGCAAGGAGCGGCTGGGCGGGGTGACCAAGCAGGGCAATCGCTACTTGCGTTCCATGCTGACGGTGGGCGCGCTCGCTGTGATCCGTTTTGCCCAGCGGCACGGGACGAAGCGGCCGTGGATCGTGCAACTGCTGGCGCGGCGGGCCACAAAGGTGGCGGCGGTGGCGTTGGCCAACAAGATGGCCCGGATGGTGTGGGCGATCATGGCCAGGGGCGAGCGCTATCGGGAGCCTGTTGCACAGGCAGCGTAATCATCGCCGGACGGGTTCGGCGATCAGGAGGTTGGGAAGGGCGCAAGGACACTAATGCAGGATCCGGTCGAACCGGGAAGCGGGACACCCCATTCGTGCCAGAGCATCTTGGAATGCGAGCTTTTGGTCGGGACCCCTTCGCGGAGGGCATTATGGCCAGCGGTCATGAGCACCGCAGCAACAGGTCGAACACATGGCCGCACCGACCAACCTTGCAGCAGCGTTCAACAAAACCCTTGCCAACGGGGAGCCGTCCACACATGGCAC
>NZ_JBFRFT010000053.1:0-1289 GCF_052114965.1 Microvirga sp. 2TAF3
CCTGCAGGCGGGTCGAAGCTTCGTTCATGTCCGCATCGACGAAGGCGCTCACACCGGCCGTCAGCGAGTCCGACAGGACGCCGATGAAGGATTCCTGGGTCTCCAGGAGAGCCTTGTTGGCGCCGAGGGTCGCCGAACCGGTCGTGACGCTATTGATCGCGTCATCAACCGCCGTCAGGGCAGCAGCAACGCGAGCAGCGTTAGCGGCAGCGTCAGCGCCCTGGTTGATGGCACCGGCAGCGCCGGTCATCGTCATCACACCGCTCAGAAGGCCAGCGCCCGTACCGTCAGCAGCCGCGAAAAGAACCGTCTTCGTGGTATCGATGGTAAGCTGTCCGACTTTCTGAGCATTGCCGTCATAAGACGTGACAACCTTCA
The DNA here is from genome assembly GCF_052114965.1 of Microvirga sp. 2TAF3. Lineage (NCBI taxonomy): Bacteria > Pseudomonadati > Pseudomonadota > Alphaproteobacteria > Hyphomicrobiales > Methylobacteriaceae > Microvirga > Microvirga sp. 2TAF3. The sequence continues at coordinate 379 of NZ_JBFRFT010000053.1, forward strand.
CGTCCGTCGCCGAACCAACGCCCATCAGCCAGTTCTGGCCATTGAACGTTGCAGACGAGCCGGCGCTCTTCAGACCTTCGAGGTTGGTATCGATCTCGGTCTGGATCGCAGCAAGGTCAGCACCTGGCTGGCTCGCCGCAACGAGGCCTTCCTTCATCTTGTTCAGATAAACGAGGGTCTTATCCAGCGCCGACGAGAACGTGTCGATCATCGCCTTGGACTGGCTGATGGAATCCTTCACGGCGCCGAGAGCGCCGTTGTCGGACTTCATCTGGGTCGCGATGGACCAGTACGATGCGTTGTGAGACGCCTCACCGACGCGCAGACCGGTCGAGATCTGACCCTGCGTCTTGCTCAGAGAGTTCTGAGTCGTCTTCAGCGACTGCAGAGCAGTCATCGCCGAGAGGTTAGTGTTAATCGAAGCCATGATGTTCTTCCTTAAGACATGAACAATTTTCGGAGGAATGCCGGAATTTAACCGGCCCAGCGAAATTGCAGTGACGCGCCGAATGAAATTCGATTTCGCTGTTCATGACATCCGGGCTTAAACCGGGAAAGCGGTGAGGCCTCATGCCCTGCCTTCAAGAGAAGACCACCACGATGCTTTACTACCTCTAGTCAAAAACTAGAAAGGAGCCTCAGTCTTTGTAAACCGAGGCTCCAAAGACGTCAATCCGAGTTTACTGGAACAACTTCAGAATCATCTGAGAATTCTGATTTGCGATGGAGAGCGCCTGCACACCGAGCTGCTGCTGCGTCTGCAGAGCCTGCAGGCGGGTCGAAGCTTCGTTCATGTCCGCATCGACGAAGGCGCTCACACCGGCCGTCAGCGAGTCCGACAGGACGCCGATGAAGGATTCCTGGGTCTCCAGGAGAGCCTTGTTGGCGCCGAGGGTCGCCGAACCGGTCGT
>NZ_JBFRFT010000054.1:0-1187 GCF_052114965.1 Microvirga sp. 2TAF3
TCCATGACCTGAGCGACGACGCCGGCACCGACGGTGCGGCCGCCCTCGCGGATGGCGAAGCGCAGCTTCTCTTCCATGGCGATCGGAACGATCAGCGTGACTTCCATCGCGATGTTGTCGCCCGGCATCACCATCTCGGTGCCCTCGGGCAGCGTCACCACGCCGGTCACGTCGGTCGTGCGGAAGTAGAACTGCGGCCGGTAGTTGGTGAAGAACGGCGTATGACGGCCGCCCTCTTCCTTGGTCAGGATATACGCCTCGGCCTTGAACTTGGTGTGCGGCTTGATCGAGCCCGGCTTGCACAGCACCTGGCCGCGCTCCACGTCCTCGCGCTTGGTGCCGCGCAGCAGCACGCCGACATTGTCGCCGGCCTGGCCCTGATCGAGCAGCTTGCGGAACATCTCGACGCCGGTCACCGTCGTCTTCACCGTGGCTTTGAGCCCGACGATCTCGACTTCCTCACCGACCTTGACGATGCCGCGCTCGACGCGACCCGTCACCACCGTGCCGCGGCCCGAGATCGAGAACACGTCCTCGATCGGCATCAGGAACGGCTGGTCGATCGGACGCTCCGGCTGCGGGATGTAGCGGTCGACCTCGGCCATCAGCTTGAGCACCGCGTCGTGGCCGATCTCCGGCGAGCGGTTCTCCAGCGCGCACAACGCCGAGCCCTTGACGATCGGAATGTCGTCGCCGGGGAAGTCGTACTTCGACAGAAGCTCGCGCACCTCGAGCTCGACCAGGTCGAGAAGCTCGGGATCGTCGACCATGTCGACCTTGTTCATGAACACCACCAGCGCCGGAACACCGACCTGACGCGCCAGCAGGATGTGCTCGCGCGTCTGCGGCATCGGGCCGTCGGCCGACGACACCACCAGGATCGCGCCGTCCATCTGCGCCGCGCCGGTGATCATGTTCTTGACGTAGTCGGCGTGGCCGGGGCAGTCGACGTGGGCATAGTGACGGTTCTGCGTCTCGTATTCCACGTGCGCCGTCGAGATCGTGATGCCGCGCGCCTTCTCTTCCGGCGCCTTGTCAATCTGGTCATAGGCCGTGAACGTCGCCCCGCCGGACTCCGCCAGAACCTTCGTGATCGCCGCCGTCAGAGACGTCTTGCCATGGTCAACGTGGCCAATCGTCCCAATGTTGCAGTGCGGCTTCGTCCGCTCAAACTTTTCCTTCGCCAT
>NZ_JBFRFT010000055.1:0-1111 GCF_052114965.1 Microvirga sp. 2TAF3
CGGCGGCAAGCTGGAAGGGTTCGAGATCGACCTCGCCAACGACCTGTGCGCCCGCATGAAGGTGAAGTGCGAGATCGTGGCCCAGGACTGGGACGGCATCATCCCGGCGCTCAACGCCAAGAAGTACGATGCCATCATGGCCGGCATGAGCATCACCGACGACCGCAAGAAGGTGATCGATTTCGCGGGTCCCTACGCCAATTCCCCGAACGGCTTCCTCGTGGCGAAGAACTCGCCGCTGGCGAAGATGCCGGGCACGGGCGAAGCCTATAACCTCGGCACACAGCAGGCCGCCGCCGAAAAGGCGATCGATGCCGTCAAGCCGCTTCTGAAGGGCAAGACCGTCGGTGTGCAGGGCTCGACGATCCACGCGAACTTCGCCGACAAGTACCTGAAGGGCACGGCGGAGATCCGCGAGTACAAGTCCACCGAGGCGCATGACCTCGACCTCGCCGCAGGCCGCATCGACGCGGTTCTCGCGGATGCCACGGCCATCATCGGCACCCTCGAAAAGCCCGAGTTCAAGGACTACGCCCTCGTCGGCCCGTCCATCACCGGCGGCATGCTCGGCGCCGGCGTCGGCGTCGGCGTCCGCAAGGAGGATCAGGCCCTCAAGGCGTCCTTCAACGACGCGATCCAGGCCGCCATCAAGGACGGCACGGTGAAGAAGCTCTCCCTGAAGTGGTTCAAGATCGACACCACGCCCCAGAGCTAAGCTGGCTATGCACAGATCAGGAGGCGCGGCTCAAGCCGCGCCTTTCTGTATGAATTAAGGGTGACTGCGACCGAAAACGCCATTGCCGCCAGCTTATTCGGTATGATTGGGACTTGCGCTGGCTTGGCTTTTGAATGTTAGCTTTCAGCGAGCGGATGATCGCCGGAACCCAGGCTCCGGCCCTCGCCGATAAGCGGCTCGACCGAAGCTGACAATAAGGGAACGACGATGAAAATGTTCAAGGTAATCAGCCTTGGCCTCCTGGCTTCCGCCCTTGCGATGGGTGGCGCCGTGGCCCAGGACAAGACCGTGAAGATCGCCACCGAGGGCGCCTATGCGCCGTGGAACTTCACCGGCGCCGGCGGCAAGCTGGAAGGGTTCGAGATCGACCTCGCC
>NZ_JBFRFT010000056.1:0-1055 GCF_052114965.1 Microvirga sp. 2TAF3
TAAAGCGCTTTTGGTTTCAGTGTAGGACATAGCCGGCGTGCCTGATCCAGCCTCGGGCATCTTTTGCAGTGATGGCGTCGAGGGCTGGTTTGAGTTCTGCTTCCAAGGCTTCGAGGCTGCGGGCAGCTCTCGCCTTGAGCCGCTCTTTCACCTTGGCCCAGGCTTGCTCTATCGGATTGAACTCGGGCGAATAGCGCGGCAGGTACAGCAGTCCAATTCCGGCCTGCGCGAGCAACTCCCGCACTTGTGTGGCATGATGCGGGCGCAGGTTATCGAGCACCAGAATGGCATCAGGCTTCACTTGCCGCAGTTTCGGCACCAGCACCTGTTCGAGATAGGCCAGCAGCACGGAGGTCGAGGTGGATGCCTCGATGCCCATCGTGGCCACCAGGCCCTCACACGCCAGCGCACCTAACACCGTCAGCCGCTGCCAGGAGCCCAGCGGGATCGAACCATAGGCGCGTTGCCCGCGTGGGGCTCTCGCATGGGTACGGGCCATTTTGGTGGTGACGCCGCTTTCATCCAGGAACACCAAGCGTTCCACGGGCAGCGTGCTCATCTGCTGGCGATAAGCCTCACGCTCGGCGGCAATCTCGGGCCGCTCCTGCTCGGCCGCCCGAAGCGTCTTTTTTTGGGGCGCAGCTTGAGACGCTTGAGCGCCTCGCAGATCACCGCCAGACACACCGTCACGCCGGTGCGGTTGAACAGGCGCTCGCGATATTCGCGCAGCAGCGCATCATTGTCCTCGACGACCAGCTGGCGCAGCACCTCCAGAGCTGCTGCATCCAGGCGCGAGGGCACGCCGCCGCTGTGCGGCTTCGGGCAGCGTCGGCCTTCCTCGCGCTCTTGGCGGCGCCAGTTTGACACGGTGGCGGGACAGACCTGAAAACGGCGGGCAATCTCGACCTGAGGAAGGTCGCCGCGCTTACAGGCAACCAGAACACGCTCCCGCAGATCAGGCGAATAGGGCTGGGGCATGGCTTGCCTCCTGGGCCATCTCCCAGTCAACGCACAGATCACCCCAATGGATTCAAGCCCAGATCAAAAGCGCTTTA
>NZ_JBFRFT010000057.1:0-1041 GCF_052114965.1 Microvirga sp. 2TAF3
TAGAGCGGGCAGCAGTTGCGTGGAATCGGGAGAGCTGATTCCATAGGGTTGGTTGTGATTGGCCGGGAGGCGTCCCATGCCAGCTCCTCTGTCTCGAGACTTGCGTGAGCGGATCGTGCGTGCGGTGGAAGGCGGATCCTCCATCCGGCAGGCGGCCTTGCGCTTTGAGGTCAGCCCGTCGGCCGCCGTGAAGCTGATGCGGCGCTTCCGCCAGAGCGGTAGTCCGGCTCCGGCCCGGTTCGGCGGCCACCGTCGTCCCATCCTTGGGCCGCATGAGGCGCTTGTGCGGGCTCTCCTGGATGCCAAATCCGACATCTCGCTGGTGGAGATCCAGACCGAGCTGTGCCAGCACGGCATCGTGGTGAGGGCGACCTCCACCATCAGCCGCTGGCTCAGGCGAGCCGGCCTGACGCACAAAAAAAGAGCCTGAGAGCCGCCGAGCAGGACCGTCCGGACGTGGCGCGCGAGCGACGGCACTGGCGCGTGTGGCAGCGCTATATGGATCCGGCCCGCTTTGTCTTCCTGGACGAGACCGGCACATCAACCAACATGGTGCGCCGTTACGGGTGCTGCCCCAGAGGCGAGCGTCTGGTGGATGCCACGCCGTGGGGCCATTGGAAGATCACCACCTTCGTGGCCGGTCTGCGCGCCAGCGGCGTCATCGCTCCGATGGTGCTCGACGGCCCCATGACCGGTGAGGTGTTCCGGGCCTATGTGGAGCAGGTGCTGATCCCGGAGTTGTCGCCCGGTGATGTGGTCGTGCTCGACAACCTGGCGGCTCACAAGGTGGCAGGCATCCGAGAAGCCATCCATGCGGCTGACGCCAGTCTGCTGTACCTGCCGCCGTACTCGCCTGACCTGAACCCGATCGAGCAGGTGTTTGCCAAACTCAAAGCGCTCCTGCGCAAGGCGGCGGCGCGCACCAAGGAGGCGCTCTGGACGACCATCGGAGAACTGCTCGATCGCTTCCCAGTCGAGGAGTGCCAGAACTACCTCAGCAACTGCGGATACGAGTTCACCTAAATCGAATCCGCTCTAGCC
>NZ_JBFRFT010000058.1:0-1019 GCF_052114965.1 Microvirga sp. 2TAF3
CGGTTAAACGGACGCATATCCGGCAGCCCTGAGGAAGTTCCAACACTCGTGCGACTCAAACAAATCGCAGATGTCGCCGAGGGCGCGCCAGAGCGCGTCGAACGTTCGGGCCTCGGCCTTGCGCAGGCGCGCTTTGATCTTGGCAAAGGCCTGTTCAATTGGATTAAGATCGGGCGAATAAGCCGGCAGGAACAGGAACCAGGCGCCTCTTTGCCTCAGACTCTGCGCGGCCTTCTCGCTCTTGTGAACGGCGAGGTTGTCGAGGATCACCACGTCACCTYKGTGCAGGGTCGGCGCGAGTTGTGTCTCGATGTAAGCCTCGAACGACAACCGGGTGATCGGACCATCGATGATCCAGGGCGCACTCAGTTCGTTGCACCGTAGCCCAGCCACAAAGGTATGGGTTTTCCAGTGTCCAAACGGAGCGCTCATGCGCAGCCGCTGGCCTTTGCGCGAGCGCCCGCGCAGGCGCGTCATCTTGGTGTTGACGTAGGTCTCATCAAGAAATACCAGGCGGTGCGGCTCTTGGCGCATCCGCAGCTGGCGGTGGCCTGCCCAGACCCGACGCTCATCCCGCACGTCGGCGCGTGCGCACTCCGCCGCCATCAGGGCTTTTTTTATAGCTGAAGCCGCACCGGCACAGGAAGCGCGAGAGCATGGCAGGGGCCGCCACCGCTCCGTGTTCCTCCCGCAGCCGAGCCGCGAGTTCGGGCATGGTGATAGCAGGCCTTGCCTCGACGGTCTGGATCAGGAAGCTCTCATAGGGCACCAGCTTGCCGCCTCCAGGCGGGCGGCCTTGCCGGGCTGGCGCCGGCGAGCCGGTGTCCCGCGTTCGCCGCACCAGCTTGATGGCGAAGCTCTCGCTGACGTCAAAGTGCTGGGCGGCCACCCGGCAGGAATGGCCCGCCGCGACAAAGTCGGCGACGCGCACCCGAAGATCGAGAGAATAGCAGTGACCCATGATCCACCTCCCGTTCCAGCAAGTGAATCACAGATCGCACCAGGCCAAAACCCAGGAG
>NZ_JBFRFT010000059.1:0-870 GCF_052114965.1 Microvirga sp. 2TAF3
AAAGAGCGGCTCAAGGCGAGAGCTGCCCGCAGCCTCGAAGCCTTGGAAGCAGAACTCAAACCAGCCCTCGACGCCATCACTGCAAAAGATGCCCGAGGCTGGATCAGGCACGCCGGCTATGTCCTACACTGAAACCAAAAGCGCTTTAACCAAGGAGAAGTCGAATGATTGCACCAGCCGAAACTGCCCCGATCTCGGATCGCGAGCTCGTGTTGACTCGCATCATCGATGCGCCACGCGAGAAGGTGTTCAGGGCTTGGACCGATCCCGAACTCCTCAAGCAATGGTTTGCGCCTCGCCCCTACACCACGCCTGTCGCGGAACTCGACGTACGGCCGGGTGGCGCGAGTCTGATTGTGATGCGCGACCCTGACGGCAACGATATGCCGAACAGGGGAATCTATCTTGAAGTCGTCGAAAACGAGCGTCTCGTCTTTACCGACGCCTACACCAAGGCTTGGGAACCCTCTGAAAAGCCGTTCATGACGGTGATCCTGACCTTTGAGGACTTTGGCGGCAAAACGAAATACACCGCCCGCGCCCGCCACTGGACGGTCGCCGATCGCGAGATGCACGAGAAGATGGGCTTCCACGCAGGTTGGGGCCAATGCGCCGATCAACTGGCTGAAGTTGTCGGGAAGCTCTAGGCCGATGAGTGAGCCCGCGGTAGCAGGAAAAGGAAAAAGAAACTGCAGGCGCTCGTTCCCTGGCGGCGCTGAGCGCATCTACGACGACTGCCGGCACCTGCGTGGAAGAGGCTAGCCTCGATCCATCGGCGTGAGCGTTGCCTGTGCTTTTGTGGCTGGCTCTGCCAACGCAAAAACCGCCCTGTTGTGTGGGGCGGTTTTTGTTGTTTTGGTTGCGGGGACA
>NZ_JBFRFT010000060.1:0-647 GCF_052114965.1 Microvirga sp. 2TAF3
AGAACGTGCATGGCTGGCCCGGGGAAAAAGTGTCATTTTCGAGGCTGAGTAATAATGGGGCGATGATCTACAAAACGTTAAATCGGCCCAGCATCCTTCAAGAAAAACCCTCGGCCCGCCCCAGCGTCATGCAAGATGAGCCGCCGGGAGCGCTCACAAGGAATTCAGTCCTCTACCGCCCCTATGGCAGCCCGGCAACACCTTCCGCCCGGCAGAAAGCCGGCCCGGCGCTCCCTTCCTCTAGGGCATTGACGCCGGCGAATCGGCCGGACATTGATTAACAAATCCTACCGATTCGGGGAGGACGCGCAGAACCATCTGGCAACGCCGGCAGGCCGCGCCGCACCGCCTGTCGCCACCATGGCAGCAGGGCGCCGGTGCGCGGGAGGCCGCTCGGATCTGCGTTCCATTGGCAGGGGGCGGGGGCCTTGAACTGATGTATGTCGTCGTGGACGAACGGCAGATCGTGACTGCCGGCTATGTCGCGAGCTTCGACCGCGAGGGGGTCTCGTCGCTGGGGCTGGACCGGGACGATTTCCGGGACTGGCTCGAGGCCGCCTCGCGGGCCGATTTCGAGGCGGTGCAGGGCTTCCTGCTCGGCGAGTTCCAGGACCGCCTCGCCTGCACCGAGACCATCCGCCGCCATT
>NZ_JBFRFT010000061.1:0-614 GCF_052114965.1 Microvirga sp. 2TAF3
GTCCCCTTGACCATATCGAAGCCGGTGTACTGGACGGCCATGCTTTCCGAAGCGGTCGAGCGGTAGACGCCTTCCTTCCAGTACGGGCCGACCTGATCGGGATAGCCGAGCGCGCCGTTGTAATGGACGAGCTGGGTGCCGTCGCGCCACACGTCGAGCGCACCGTTGCCATAAGGATCGAGCTTGACCTGGATCTTCATGTCGTACCAATGGCCGCGCTGCAGGTCGGTGCTGTCGGTGTAGAGCGGCATGTAGACCGGCGCGTTCTTGGTTGGCTGCTCGGTGGTGTAGCGGCCGGTGACGCGCATCTTCTCGCCCACCATCTCGATCGCAAACGGCGTCGGGCCGGAATAGTCGCCCGCGTCCTCGGTTTGGTGCAGCTGGCCCATCACGAGCCAGTCGGCGGTGTTCTTGGCGCCGGGCTCGACCATGAACTTGTAGCTGATCGTGTAGGTCTGGTTGTAGTCGAGCTTCTTGTAGCTGGCGATCTCCGAGCGGTCGGTCGTGTTCGCGCCGTACATTCCGTAATCGCCCTGGTGCACTTCAAACCGCATCGTGTCACCATTCTGCGAGAAGCTGTACGGACGGCCGGCATTATGAAGTTCGTAAGTATT
>NZ_JBFRFT010000062.1:0-583 GCF_052114965.1 Microvirga sp. 2TAF3
ATAGCGTTTAGCTTCGATGGGATCGTATCCGAGGCGGGCGCGGAGCTTCTTGCGCAGCTTGCTGACATGGCCCTCGACGACGCTCTCCTCGACCTCGTTGCTGTAGAGGCCGTAGATGGCGTTGAAGATCTGGGTCTTGGTCAGACGTCGGCCCCGGTTGCGCACCAGGTACTCGAGGATATGGCGCTCGCGCCGCGGCAGGATCAGGGCGTGGCCGTCGATGTCGGGATCGCGGCCGTCGAAATAGACCTTGAGGCGCTCGTCCTGGAGCGGGTGGGCCTGACCGTTGACGCGCCGCCACACCGCCTCGGCCCGGGCCAGGATCTCGCGCACATGCACGGGCTTGCGCACCACGTCGTCCATGCCGGCGGTGAGCAGCGCCAGGGTCTGGGCGAGCGAGCGCTCCTCGCTCAAGGCGATGATCGGGGCCGGGGAATGGCGGCGGATGGTCTCGGTGCAGGCGAGGCGGTCCTGGAACTCGCCGAGCAGGAAGCCCTGCACCGCCTCGAAATCGGCCCGCGAGGCGGCCTCGAGCCAGTCCCGGAAATCGTCCCGGTCCAGCCCCAGCGACGAGACCCCCTCG
>NZ_JBFRFT010000063.1:0-551 GCF_052114965.1 Microvirga sp. 2TAF3
TGGCTCGTGAGCGCGACGCTGGGTTCCGAGCGGCAGGACTTTCGCTACGACATCGCCGGCAACCTGGTGGCGCAGACCGGGCCGGGCGCCTTCGGCGCGGCCTTTCCCTCGGCCGGCTCGGCGCATCCGCACGCGCCGCTTTCCGTCAACGGCCGCGCCCAGGGCTATGACGGCAACGGCAACCTGCTCGGCGACGGTGTGCGCGCCTTCACCTGGAACGGCGACAACCGGCTGACGCAGGTCAGGACCGCCGGAGTGACGGTGACGTTTACCTACGGCCCTGACGGGGCGCGGCTGACGAAGACGGTGACCGCGGTCGACGGTCCGCCGCGTCCCACGCTGTTTCTCGGCCCCGGCTTCGAGCGCGCGCCGGGCCCGGCATCGGCGCCGGAGCGCGGACCGTGGACGCTCTATCCGCATCCGGATGTGCGGCTGCAGCCGGGTCCGGGCGGGCAGGCGGCGAGCGTGCACCGCGACCATCTCGGCTCGCCGCGCCGGCTGAGCGCGGCGGGAAGCGGGGCGGTGCTGGCCAGGACCGTGCACCGGGCCTA
>NZ_JBFRFT010000064.1:0-545 GCF_052114965.1 Microvirga sp. 2TAF3
TGGGCGGTGCGGGAGATGGAGGACCGCTACAAGAAGATGTCGAAGCTCGGCGTGCGCAACATCGACGGCTTCAACGCCCGCGTCTCGGAAGCGAAAGCCAAGGGCGAGGTCATCACCCGCACGGTGCAGACCGGCTTCGACCGCGAGACCGGCCAGGCGGTGTACGAGGACGAGATCATGGATCTCGAGCCGCTGCCCTACATCGTCGTCATCGTCGACGAGATGGCCGACCTGATGATGGTCGCCGGCAAGGAGATCGAGGGTGCGATCCAGCGTCTCGCCCAGATGGCGCGGGCGGCGGGCATCCACGTCGTCCTGGCGACGCAGCGTCCCTCGGTCGACGTCATCACCGGCACGATCAAGGCCAATTTCCCGACCCGGATCTCGTTCCAGGTGACCTCGAAGATCGACAGCCGCACGATCCTCGGCGAGATGGGCGCCGAGCAGCTCCTGGGCCAGGGCGACATGCTGTACATGGCCGGGGGCGGGCGCATCACCCGCGTGCACGGGCCGTTCTGCTCCGACGAGGAGGTCGAGAAGGTCGT
>NZ_JBFRFT010000065.1:0-448 GCF_052114965.1 Microvirga sp. 2TAF3
GGCACAAAGGGCGCTGAAGCAACGCACTCAAAATCGCGCTCAAGTAGTCCGAAGGACGATAGCGCCCTAAAAAAGAAAGAGCGGCGACGGAGAACCGCCGCCGCCCCTTCATTCGGTCAGGTCGCTACGCTTACAGCGTGGCGCCGCCGACCGGACGGTTGCAGGCGCACAGTTCGTCGGTCTGCAGGGCGTCGACGACGCGCAGCGTGTCTTCCGGCGAACGGCCGACGTTCAGGTTGGTGACATAGACGTGCTGGACGACGTTGTGCGGGTCGACGACGAAGGTGGCGCGCAGGGCGACGCCGTTTTCTTCGTCCAGGATGCCCAGTTGGCGGGCCAGCTTGCCGCCGGTGTCAGCGAACTGCCAGATCGGCAGCTTGTTGAGGTCGGCGTGGTCGCGGCGCCAGGCCAGCTTGACGAACTCGTTGTCCGTCGAGCCGCCGAGGAC
>NZ_JBFRFT010000066.1:0-436 GCF_052114965.1 Microvirga sp. 2TAF3
CTGCGGGTGGTGCGCACAATCCCCACGTAATCCCACATCAGCAGGCGCAGTTCGTGCCAGTTGTGCTGGATAACCACCAGTTCATCCGGGATCTCCACCTGACTTTCATCCCATGCTGGCAGCGTGGCGACCTTCTGGGCGAGCGGCAGGCGCCGGGTAATATCCTCCGCGGCAGACCAGCCATAGACCAGGCACTCCAGCAACGAGTTCGACGCCATACGATTCGCGCCGTGCAGCCCGGTGTAGCTGACTTCGCCGATGGCGTATAAACCATCGACGTCGGTGCGGCCATTATCATCCACCATCACGCCGCCGCAGGTGTAATGCGCGGCGGGGACGACCGGCACCGGATCTTTGGTTAAATCAATTCCCAGGCCGAGCAGCTTTTCATAAATCATCGGGAAATGCTGGCGAACAAACGCCTCGGGTTTATGGC
>NZ_JBFRFT010000067.1:0-434 GCF_052114965.1 Microvirga sp. 2TAF3
CGATTTGGGCGATCATGAACAGCGGTGAACGCTACCGGGAGCCGCTCGCGGCATAAAGGACAGGTCCGGCGTCATGCTGCGGCCGACGAACTTGGGAAGGGCGGACGAGATGTAATGCGACAGCCGGTCGAAACCGGAAGGCGGGAGAACCTATATGCGCCAGAGCGCCTCGAGCGCGTGCTGTTGGTCAGGACCCATCTTCGCGGAAGGCATTATGGCCAGCGGTCATGCGTACCGCACCAACAGGTCGAACACATGGCCGCACCGACCAGGCTCAGCAGAACGTCAAATCAATCCTTGCCAACGGAGAGCCGTCCACACATGGCGCATTGCAGATCCCGCAGCGGCAGGCCGATCCGATCGGCGGCCGCGCGCGTATCCGGCAAGTCAGGTGGAGCATCCCATGAATGTCGTCGTCGCCTACGTCCTGACCC
>NZ_JBFRFT010000068.1:0-427 GCF_052114965.1 Microvirga sp. 2TAF3
TGAGGACCACGATCGTTCCGCCCAGGCCGGCAAGATGGGTGTGCTCTTTCTCGGTCAGGGGAGCGTGGCCGGAGACAACCGTGAACATGTGGCTTACTTCGCGGTGCGTCACAGGAATCCCCGCTGCGGCCGGAACGGAGATGGCGCTGGTGACGCCGGAGATGACACGCACCGGCACGCCCGCCGCAACGCACGCCGCCACTTCTTCGCCGCCGCGTCCGAACACGTAGGGATCCCCACCCTTGAGCCTGACCACGTTTTGGCCCAGCAGGGCAGCGTCAACCATGAGCTTCTCGATGTCGCGCTGGGTGACCTTATGCAGGCCGGGCTGCTTCCCAACGTCCACCAGCTCGGCGGAGGTCAGGCCTGCCAACTCCTGGTAGGGCGCCAGCCGGTCATAGAACACCACGTCGGCGTCGCGCAGGGC
>NZ_JBFRFT010000069.1:0-414 GCF_052114965.1 Microvirga sp. 2TAF3
GGCGGAAACTTCGACCGCGCCAATGTCTCGGGCGCCTCCATGGACCGCACCGACATTCGCGGCGCCGAGATGGTCGGGGCCAACTTCACCGATGCTGTGTTCGCCAGCGCCAACCTGACCGGTGCCGAAGCGACGGGCGCGACCCTGATCCAGACCAATTTTCAAGGCGCTAACCTGTCTTCCGCAGAGTTGAACGGCGCGAACTTCAACCGCGCCGTCCTGATCCGCGCCAAGTTCAACAGCAGCGAGATGTTCGCCGCCACCCTGGCCAATGTGCGGGCCGAGGGCGCCGATTTCTCGAACGCCGAGGTCAACGCCTCGAACCTGACCAACGGCGATTTCGCCGGGGCCTCGTTCCGCAACGCCTCGCTCGACAGCGCCCGCCTGACCGGCGGAAACTTCGACCGCGCCAAT
>NZ_JBFRFT010000070.1:0-409 GCF_052114965.1 Microvirga sp. 2TAF3
CAAAGCCAAAGCGCGCCTGCGCAAGGCCGAGGCCCGAACGTTCGACGCGCTCTGGCGCGCCCTCGGCGACATCTGCGATTTGTTTGAGTCGCACGAGTGTTGGAACTTCCTCAGGGCTGCCGGATATGCGTCCGTTTAACCGTCCGATGCTCTAGAACGGGATATCGTCGTCGAGATCGCCGTAGCGCGAGCCACCCCCGCTGCCGCCACCGCTCGAAGCCGGGGCCGGACGCCGCTCCATCGGCGAGGACCGGCCGAAATCGCCGCCGCGGCTGATCTGGCCGCCCTCCTCGTCGCCATACTCCGACGCCCCGCCGGAGCCGCGGCTGTCGAGAATGGTCAATTCACCGCGGAAGCGCTGCAGCACCACCTCGGTCGAGTACTTCTCGACGCCGGACTGGTCCTGCCA
>NZ_JBFRFT010000071.1:0-408 GCF_052114965.1 Microvirga sp. 2TAF3
GGACTCGGCAGGTTTCCGCGACGGCCTCGCGCAGGGGCATCTTGTCAGCCCGGAGTTCCGTCTGCATCGTCTTGAGCGAAGCGGCGACGATCTCGCTTTTGCTCATTTGCATTGTGTCAGCCATGGTGTGTCCTTTCTGGGATGTGCTGGAGAGTATGGTGAATACGAAGCGGCTTTTACTTTGTCTTGTCGGCCGCGCCGAGCAGCGCCGACCATCGCTGATTCTCTTCTTCGATCAGCTTTCGGAATTGTTCAGGCGTCGAGGCCATTGGCTCGGTCCCTTGAGCGACCAGCGTGGCCTTGAACTTCGGATTTGCCGTGACGGTGCCTACCGCCGCATTGAGCTTCTTCACGATGGCGGGGTCGAGTCCCGCTGGTCCGATCAGCCCTGCCACCGAGCCTGACACC
>NZ_JBFRFT010000072.1:0-407 GCF_052114965.1 Microvirga sp. 2TAF3
ATGGCGGGCAGCGTGAACAAAGTGATCCTGGTGGGCAATCTGGGCCGCGACCCGGAGGTGCGGCGTCTCAACAATGGCGAACCGGTGGTGAACCTGCGCCTTGCGACCTCGGAGACCTGGAAGGACAAGGCCTCGGGCGAGCGCAAGGAGAAGACCGAGTGGCACTCGGTGGTGATCTTCAACGAGAACCTGGCCCGCGTCGCCGAGCAATATCTCAAGAAGGGCTCGAAGGTGTATGTCGAGGGCCAGCTGCAGACGCGCAAATGGCAGGACCAGTCCGGCGTCGAGAAGTACTCGACCGAGGTGGTGCTGCAGCGCTTCCGCGGTGAATTGACCATTCTCGACAGCCGCGGCTCCGGCGGGGCGTCGGAGTATGGCGACGAGGAGGGCGGCCAGATCAGCCGCGG
>NZ_JBFRFT010000073.1:0-404 GCF_052114965.1 Microvirga sp. 2TAF3
CCCCGAACGCGGACCCTGCCCGGCTTCACCTCAACGAGAACCACGGCCCCCAGACGCCCGCAGAGATCCAGGCGGCGTTTAAGGAGATCCTGCCCGAGAAGCGCCGGTCGGATGCGGTCCTCGGCCTCGAATATCTGATCACCTTCTCGCCCGAGTTCGGCCAGTCGAACGACGGCGCCGCCTACTTCGAGCAGGCCCGCGCCTGGCTGGTCGAGCGGCATGGGGCCGAGAACGTCGTCAGCACCCACGTCCACCGCGACGAGACGACCCCGCACATGGTCGCCTACGTCGTCCCGATGAAGGAGGGCCGGCTGCGAAGCACGGCCTTCATCGGCGGGCCGCAGATGCTCTCCGAGATGCAGACCGACTTCGCCCAGGCGGTCGGTCGGGAGTTCGGCCTGGAG
>NZ_JBFRFT010000074.1:0-388 GCF_052114965.1 Microvirga sp. 2TAF3
GGTCAGGCCGGGGCCGGTCAGGGCGTAGGTCCTGTCGCCCTTCTGACCGACCACGCCCAACGTGCCCATGCTGGCCGACTTGAGGCCCAGGCCGGCCCAGATCTGGCGGCAGAAGTTGGCGACCGAGGTCTTGCCGTTGGTGCCGGTGACGGCGACGCAGGTCTTGGGCTGGGCGCCGTAGAAGCTGCGCGCGGCCAGGGCATAGGCCCGGTGCACGTCGCCCGAGGCGACCAGCAGGGGCGCCGCGCCGGCGGGGGTGTCGGTCGGCGCCAGGATGGCGGCGGCGCCCTTGGCCAGGGCTTGCGGAATAAAGGCGCGGCCGTCGGCGGCCGACCCCGGCAGGGCCACGAACAGGGCCCCCGGCACGACCTTGCGGCTGTCGGCGGTG
>NZ_JBFRFT010000075.1:0-357 GCF_052114965.1 Microvirga sp. 2TAF3
AAGATTTGAAATGGGAACGGCACCCGGAGGTGCCGTTTCTGTTGCTAGGCTTTCCCGAGCCCCGGATGGTTACGCCGCGAGGCGAACCGCACCCATGTCAACGTTGTCGTTGGCATTTGTGAATTTGCACTATCAGGGCCGTAGCTCAGCCCAATCGCAGCCTAGCCTTTATTACGCCTAGTCGAACCCAAGTCGCCCCCATCACAAGCACACCGGAACAGCGCCCGGCCCAACGAAAGCCTGTCGCTCTCGAGACCGGCCCGCAGTGCCTGACGGCCGGTGTGCTTGTGGTGGAGGCGGCGGGAATTGAACCCGCGTCCTAAACGCCTATTCCACTCTGCCTCTACGATCATAGTC
>NZ_JBFRFT010000076.1:0-356 GCF_052114965.1 Microvirga sp. 2TAF3
GCCGCCGCTGAAGGGCGCGGGCGCCGATCTGGGCTGCGGCTTCGGAGCGCTGTCGCTGGTGGCGCTGCGCTCGCCGGCGGTGACGAGCCTGCGTCTGATCGACATCGACCGGCGCGCGCTGGCGGCGGCCAGGAAGAACGTCGAGGACCCGCGCGTCGCTTTCGAATGGGCCGATGTGCGGACCCTTGAGACGGCGGGCGAACTGAACTTCATCGTCAGCAATCCGCCCTTCCACGACGGCGGGACCGAGGACCGGCGTCTGGGCCAGAACTTCATCCGTCAGGCGGCGGCCCTGCTGAAGACCGGCGGCGTGCTGTGGCTGGTCGCCAACCGGCACCTTCCCTATGAGGCCGAAC
>NZ_JBFRFT010000077.1:0-305 GCF_052114965.1 Microvirga sp. 2TAF3
GCGGGCAAGGATATCTTCGTGTTCGACACCAAGCCGAACAAGAAGACCAACCTCGACACGATCACCGACTTCAATGTCAAGGATGATACGATCTGGCTCGACAACGCCGTCTTCAAGAAGCTCGGCAAGGGCTCCGAGGCCAAGCCGGGCCAGCTCGCCAAGGGCTTCTTCACCATCGGCGACAAGGCCAAGGACAAGGACGACTACCTGATCTACAACAAGAAGACCGGCGTGCTGTCCTATGATGCCGATGGTTCGGGCAAGGGCACGGCGGTCGAGATCGCCAAGCTCTCCAAGAACCTCAA